>NZ_BAABWX010000001.1:1514831-1829662 GCF_040364665.1 Cognatishimia sp. WU-CL00825 | reverse complement strand
ACGCTATTTTAACGCATTTGCCAGGGCCACGTCAGGCATATTCACTTGCAGACATGGCGTTCTTTTCCAATCGGGGTTTAATGCTACCGGCCCCTAGCTTGTCTGGTTTGGATATCGTTCTTTTCTTGATCGGCTGTGTTGCGATCGGATTTGGACTGAAGTCTTTTAAATTCAAAAAAACCGGATTGCGCCTACCGCTTGCGATACTGGCTGCTGTCGCGCTTTTTGTAGTTTTGCTAATGACCGGACGGGAAGCTGATGTTGCTTTGTGGTCTGTGCCGGAGCTAAAAGGTCTACGTTTTGTCGGTGGCGTTTCCCTGAAACCTGAATTTTCTGCGCTTTTGATTGGTCTGACTCTATTCGGCGCGTCTTACATTGGTGAGATCATCCGTGGCGGGCTTATCTCCGTTGATAAGGGCAAGCTGGAAGCCGGGTCTGCGCTGGGCATGTCGTCGTTCCAGATCAACCGTTATATCCGTATTCCGCTGGCTTTCCGTGCGATGCTGCCATCGCTGTCCAACCAGTATGTTTGGCTCATGAAAGGGACGACCGTTGGCATTGCCATCGGATATCCAGACTACTTTGCCATTGTATCTACGTCGATCAACCAGTCCGGCCAAACCATGGAGCTTTTGGCTCTGTTAATGGGGGGCTTCATTGTTGTGAACTACTCCATCGGTTTTGCAATGAACCTGTTGAACTCACGCCTAAAACTCAAAGGGAGAAGCTAGCATGTCTACTTCAGTTGTCCCTCCGTTACCAAAACAGGGTTTTGGCAATTGGTTGAAGAAACACTTCTTCTCCACTTGGCTCAACTCAGTGTTTTCCGTCCTCTTTGGCGCCCTGCTTATCTGGATTTGTGTAAAGCTTTCCAATTGGGCCGTCTTGGATGCCATCTGGTCCGTCGATGACAAAGAACACTGCGGTCACGGCGCAGGTGCCTGTTGGGCCGTTATCCAAGATCGAGGCCGTTTGATAATGTTTGGCCTCTATCCTTACGATGAACAGTGGCGGTCAACCTTGGCCTGCTTGGTCGTGATCCTGACAATTGGCCTTTCGTGCCTGCCATCCTTATGGTCAATTAAAAAGCTACCAGCCCTTTGGGTTATCGGGTTCGGCGCTTTTGTTCTGCTGATGCGTGGTGGCTTTGCTGGTTTGCCGCTGGTGACTTCGGAACAGTGGGGTGGATTGTCACTTACGATCTTTATCTTCTCTGCGGTTTTCGTTCTCGGCATGCCGCTGGCTGTTGTCTTCGCATTGGCCCGACGCTCTAGCTTGCCAGTGATCGCAAAGGGAGCTGGGCTATTTATCGATTTGGTTCGGTCGTTGCCACTCTTGGCTGTCTTGTTCGCTGCTGCTGTAGTTGTGCCATTGCTCGTGCCCGATTGGCTTGAGGGCAACAAACTTGGGCGTGTTGTGATTGCCTTTGCTGTCTTCTTTGCTGTTTACCAAGCTGAAATCATTCGTGCAGGTTTACAGTCTACGTCGCAAGGTCAGGAAGAAGCCGCTGCTGCTTTGGGCATGCCATACTGGTCGCTGGTGGTAGACATCCTGCTGCCGCAAGCGTTTCGCAACACGTTGCCATCAACCATCAACCAAGCGGTTATCACCTTTAAAGAAACCTCGATCGTAACAATCATCGGGTTCTTTGAGGTCATGGCGTCGGGCAATGCCGCCATTGGCGGTGGGGAATGGACCGAACAATTTGTAGAGGTCTACGTCTTTTTAGCCTTGGTATATTTCGTCTTCGTCTTTGGTCTGTCGCGCTATGGCGCTTGGCTGGAAAACAGAATGAGGGTTGGTCATGCTTGATACCGCGATTTCGGTTAAATCCGTAAACAAATACTACGGCACGCATCATGCCCTAAAAGAGATCAACCTTGATATACCAAAAGGTCAAACTCTGGTGGTTTGCGGGCCTTCTGGATCGGGGAAATCGACTCTGATCCGGACAATGAACGGCCTTGAAAGTATCGCTTCGGGGCAGCTCGAAGTCCTTGGCTTAGATATCGCTGATGACACGAGAAACCTGGAAGCCGTGCGCAAAAAGGTTGGTATGGTGTTTCAAAATTTTAATCTCTTCCCGCATCTAACAATCTTGGAGAATTGTGTTCTTCCTCAGATGCGTTCTGTTGGGCGTGGCCGGGCGGCGGCCACAGTCGAAGCCATGGATCAGTTGAAAAAGATGCATGTCGATATTCATGCTGACAAGTATCCCGATCAATTGTCAGGCGGTCAAAAACAACGTGTCGCTTTGGCGCGGGCTCTTTGCCTGAAGCCTGAAGTGATGCTGTTTGACGAACCGACTTCGGCACTTGACCCTGAAATGATCTCTGAGGTGTTGGATGTCATGCAGGAGCTCGCCAAAGAAAAAATGACCATTGTCTGTGTGACCCATGAAATGGGGTTTGCCCAAGCCGTTGCGGATTCTGTTTTGCTGATGGCCGATGGTGAAATTGTCGAACAGGGCATACCCGATCAAATGTTCAACAACCCCCAGCATGCCGTCACACGCCAGTTCATGGATGTGGTGAAGAAATGACCCACTCTAATCAGCCACGCTATGTCTCTCGTACCGATTTTAGCACGCCGGTGGACTGGCTGAATTTGACCGAGGCACTGAAGGCAGGCCACCGCCTGCCCAAGGCGAAGGTCGAGGACGTTTTCTTGGGAGAGCCCGGTAGCTCTTTGCTTAGTCGATCAGCCTGGATCGAAGGCCTTGGCTATGGCGTGAAAAGTGTAACGGTTTTTGCGCAAAACCCTGCGCAGGGTTTGCCCTCAGTCCAAGGGGCCATGCTGTTGTTTGATCATTCCAACGGTGGCCTTCGCGCTGTTATCGATAGCGGTCTGGTCACTGATCTGAAAACTGCTGCTGATAGCGCACTCGGCGCACGTTACTTGGCGCGGCCAGACAGTGAAACTTTGCTGGTGGTCGGCGCAGGTGCTGTGGCTCGTAATGTGATCTCAGCCTATTCGCAATTGTTCCCATCCCTGCGGCAGGTTTTGATATGGAACCGCACACACTCAAAAGCCGAAGCGCTGGCGCAATCTTTTGAAAGTGATCAGGTTAGTGTGAGGGCCATCCAGGATCTGCCTTTAGCCGCATCGCAATCTGACATCATTGTCACCGCGACCATGTCCAACACTCCCGTACTTATGGGGGAGTGGGTGCAACCCGGCACACATGTCGATCTGATCGGCGCATTCCGCGCTGAAATGCGGGAGGCAGATGATGCATTGCTACAAAAGGGTCGCATATTTGTCGACAGCCGCGAGACCACCATCCACCACATCGGGGAATTGATAATCCCGATTGCTGCAGGTGTCATTTCTGAATCAGACGTCCTTGCGGACTTCTACGATTTTGCTGCTGGCCATTCCGGGCGAACGTCTGAAAAGGAAGTTACAATTTTCAAAAACGGTGGCGGTGCTCACCTTGATGTAATGACGGCCGACGCCATTCTTGGCGCGATCTGAAGGGAGCAAATATGTCAGGAAATTCTCAACAAGAACCTGCCGTGAAAATTGCTGGAATGCACAAATTTTACGGTACATTTCACGCACTGAAAGACATCAATCTAAGTGTAGCCAAGGGCGAACGCTTGGTGATCTGTGGCCCCTCAGGCTCGGGTAAGTCGACGCTTATCCGCTGTATCAATGCACTCGAAGAGTTTCAGATTGGGTCCGTCAACGTTCTGGGCACAGAGCTTGATGACGACTTGGAAAACATCGAAGCGATCCGTCGAGAAGCGGGAATGGTGTTTCAGCACTTTAATCTATTCCCCCACATGTCGATCTTGGAAAACTGCGTTCTCGCCCCAATGATCGTGCGCAACGTCCCCCGCCCAGAGGCAGAAGCGACCGCGCTTAAGCATTTGGAAAAGGTGCGCATTCTGGACCAAGCGCAGAAATATCCCGGAGAGCTTTCGGGCGGCCAGCAGCAACGTGTTGCCATCGCCCGAGCGCTTTGCATGGACCCAGAAATCCTTTTGTTTGACGAACCAACATCGGCCCTTGATCCTGAGATGATCGCTGAAGTTCTCGACGTGATGGTAAGCCTTGCCGAAGAAGGCATCACGATGCTTTGCGTGACCCATGAAATGGGTTTTGCGCGAGAAGTCGCTGATCGCGTTATCTTTATGGCTGACGGGGAAATCCTCGAAGAGGCCAAACCTGACACATTTTTTGACACCCCCCAGCATGATCGCGCCAAGACATTCCTTGAGCAAGTCATCGGGCATTAACCAAACTTGAGAGACGTATGATAGACGAACAAGCCCCGAGCCATTCAACGCATGATGCCGAACACGACACGCGCAATGACAACATCAAGATCTATGTAAACGGGCAAATCGTGCCCAAGGCCGAAGCCGTGGTATCGGTATATGATAGCGGTTTCATGTTGGGCGATGGCATGTGGGAAGGGATCCGACTGTATGATGGGCAGTGGGCATTCTTTGATGAACACATGGACCGCCTGTTTAACTCGCTTAAATCCGTGTCGATCCAATTGGATATGACGCCTGACGACATCAAAGATTTGCTCAATCGTACGGCAGCAGCAAATGAAATGACCTCTGATGCGCATTGTCGGTTGATGATCACGCGGGGCCGTAAAACTAAGCCGTTTCAGCATCCTGGTCTTAGCAAATTTGGCCCAACCGTGGTTGCGATCATCGAGCATTCCAAACCTGCAGAAACACTGCTAAACAGCGGTATCCGCTTGGCTTCTGTCCCGCAAGTTCGTGGTCTGCCGATGAGCCAAGACGCCAAGTACAACAGCCACTCCAAATTGAATTGCGTGATTGGAAGCCTTCAAGCTGAGCAAGCCGGCGCAGACGAAGCGTTGATGCTAGACCCGCATGGTTTTGTGAACACGACGAATGCGTGCAACTTCTTCATCGTTCGGCGCGGTGAGGTTTGGACCTCTACCGGTGACTATTGCATGAACGGTGTGACGCGCCAAAAGGTCATCAATCTGTGCCTGGAAAACGATATTCCCGTCAAAGAAAAGAACTATTCTCTGTATGAAACCTATGGTGCGGACGAAGCGTTTTTGACTGGAACGTTTGGCGCGCAAACGCCAATTGCAGAAATTGATGGCAAGCCAATTGGCACCAAGGTTGGGGCCGGACCGATGACGCTGAGAATTCGCGAACTTTATAAAAAATTGGTCGCTGAAGACGTTGCAGCGCAAAAGGCAGCGCAGGCATGAATGTAGGCGATAACGGCGTTTTATTGTTTGGCTGTGGCAAAATGGGCAGCGCTCTTTTGCGCGGGTGGCTCGACGCGGGCTTGCCTTGCGACCAAGTCACGGTCATGGATCCACGCCCCTCTGATTGGCTCTTGGGCCTTCAAGACATGGGGGTGACTTTAAATCAACTCCCCGCGAATGCCCCAAGCGTCGCCGTTATCGCGACAAAACCACAAATTATGAGCGAGGCAATCCCAGATGTGAAAGCTTATGGGAATGGCGCGACACTATTCATATCAATCGCCGCGGGCACATTGATAGAAACCTTTGAAACCCTACTTGGCGCAGAAACGCCAATCGTCCGTGCCATGCCAAACACACCAGCAGCCGTTGGGAAGGGCATCACTGTGCTTGTGCCAAATGGTAATGTGCTTGCCTCGCAGTTGAATGCGGCAGAAATGATCTTTGCAACGGTGGGTGACACCGTGTTGTTGCAAGACGAAGAGCAACTACATGCAGTCACGGCCCTAAGTGGTTCCGGTCCGGCCTATGTGTTTGCCATGACTGAGGCATTGATTGCGGCAGGGATAGGTCTGGGCCTTTCAACAGATATCAGTAATCGCCTTGCCACCTCTACTGTCACTGGAGCCGGTGCGCTTATGAAAGAGCTGAATGAGCACCCAAGCCACCTTCGCGAGACAGTTACGTCCCCGAATGGCACGACGGCAGCCGGACTTGAGGTCCTCTTGGCGCAAGGCAACGGATTGGCTGAGATGTTTAAGAGATGCCTTTCAGCTGCTGCAGAGCGGAGTCGGGAGCTCGGGTAGAGCATAAAGTTAAGGCTGTTCGTGTTAGGGTGTTTTGATTACCAATTCTGCCCCAAAATGATGTGCTTTTCGCGCCTCCTACCACCCCAGCCATTAATCACAGACATTGCAGAATAAGACGCCATGGGCCACAGCGGGCCCCGGAATGCCCTGGTTTATGCCCCAGTTGTTGACGGTGCGGGTGTCAGGGGTGCTACGTAAGACCTTCCGAGGCCCCTGAAGGCCTGCGCCACAGGTCATCGTAGGCGATCGTCAACACCGTTACTCCAGTAGTCCCATTCGTCGCGCTTGTTATCTGCCGCCGCCCCGTCGACCAGGTGCTCCGGACGACATCACCGCCGATTAAGACAGCGATGGCGCACCAAGGTCCTCTCTAAGTGGCGGCACGGATTAGCGGATCAATGTTAAAACTTTGCGTATGCGACCAAGATATTGAGCACAATTATCGGGCTTGAAATGGGTTAAACTACAGAATTGAGTTAAATTCTTGAATAAATTGTTGTTTTACTGCGCTTTAAGCGAGTTTTTAGGTTCCGCTTGCAACCATGCTACGTTCAAGGTGAATAGCCCCTAGTATTATAGACGCTTTCTTCCCAAATTTTGAGGCAAGGAGGCCGTTATGGGGAAGCCAAATTTCAGGGAAGATTTCAAGCGTGATGCGGTGCATCAAATCTCGGTACGTGGATATCCAGTTCGGGAGGTTTCAGAGCGGTTAGGCGTTAGCATCTACTCGCTATACAAATGGATGAAGGTGTACGCCAAGGCCGCGTCAAAGGCATCATCTGTGGAGCATGAAGCCGAGAACCGACGGCTCACGCGTGAGCCGGCACGGATGACGGAGGAGCGCGACATTCTAAAAAAGCGGCCGCATACTTCGCAAGGGATGCAAGGTAAAGTACGCGTTCGTGCCGGAGCATCGCCCGTAGTTTTCGGTGCGTGCGATGTGTCGTTGCCTCAGCATTCATCCCAGTGGGTACTGCATGGATTAAGAATCCCTTAAGCCACCGTGCGCCTGAGGATGCACAACGATCGATCACCATACCTGGAAATGAACAAGCCAATCGAGTATCGCACGGACTTATAGCCATAAGATGGTGGTAGATGATTACCAGCAGACCAAGAACATCCTCATGAGCAATAATCTAAAGCTTTAACTCCTAAACTTTCATAACACTTTCAGATAGATAGACCCGTTGCTGAAATTGGGGCTTAGGCACGGAATATTGACAGTCATGGGCTCAAATTTGTGCGCAGAAATTCAAGTTCGGTTTCCGTTTTGCACGTGAACGATTTTGACCAGGGGACCCAGAAAATAGCGTTGAAGTTATGTAGGTGTGGATCGACTATTGCATATATAAAAATTACTTGCTTTAATGAAAATGGGCCAACTAATGATTGAGTTTGGCAAAATCCGCAAAGCAAGTTCTTTGCGGTTGATCTTTTTTGGAGGAATACAGATCATGAAGAAGATTTTCGGCGCGGTGGTAACCAGCGCAATGATGACTGCAAGTGCAGTCTATGCAGACATCACAATTGGCCTTTCGGTAGACCAACTTTTTGAAAGCCGCGTGGCAGTGAATGACGGCATCAAAGCTGAAGCATCAGATCGTGGGTATGATGTCATCGAGGTCGTCGCAGACGGTGATGCACAACAGCAGAATGCCCAGATCCAATCTTTGATCGCTCAGGGTGTCGACGCGATTCTCGTTTGTGCTGTAGACCAGAACACAATCGAACGGGCCCTGCTGGCAGCAAAGCGCGCCGACATTCCTGTCGTGGCATATGACCGTGATCTGCCCGACAGCCGGGTGGTACAAGCCTTTGTGGGTCCGGATAGTTTGATAGATGGCCGATTGGCAGGGGAATATACCGCAAAGGCGCTTTCCGGAAAAACCGGTCAGATCACAATTGTGGAACTGATAGGTGCATTGAACGACCAGAATGGCATTGACCGCTCTAAAGGATTTCGCGAAGGCATTGCAAAACTAGAAAATGTTAATTTAATTGAAGTTCCAACAGATTGGGATTCCGCGCGGGCTCTATCCGGCACTCAAAACGCATTCCAAGCGAATCCAGAAGTTGCTGCTGTATTTGCTGCGACTGACACTCATATTCCCGCGGTTGAAACTGTTCTTGCGGATCTCGGTAAACTGGCACCGATGAGTGATGACGGGCATGTTGTAATTACCGGTGTGAACGGTTCAAATGATGGCTATCAAGCGGTATTGTCGGGTACTGCTGATGCTTTCGTGGTTATGGGGACAGAGGCTACGGGCCGCAAAGCTGTCGATTTGGCCGCCAATATACTGGCTGGGGTCGCCGTCGAGCGCCTAAACTATGTTGGTGGCAATCTTTACACGGCCGCCGATGCAGAAGCGAACAAAGCTAAAATTTGGGGTGCCCCTAAGTAAATTCTCCCAATCAAGCAATGTGCCAGATATTGGCGCATTGCCATTCCCTGAAGGTTTGAGCCTGTGCAGTCGTTTCAGAAGTTTTTGAAGTCCTACCCGGCACTACAAATGATCGCGGTATTGCTGGTAGGGTTTTCGCTATTGTCGCCCTATTTCCTGACGACCGGCAATTTCGAAGCCATGCTTGGCGCGAATGCTGTGGTCTTGATCGCCGCTATTGGCATGACAGTAGTGTTTTTGGCAGGTGGAATCGATCTGTCAATTTCTACGGTTATTAGCGCCAGTGCGGTGATCGCAGGTATCGTTATGGCAGAGACTGATAATGTGACCTTGGGCCTAATCACGGCTGTCATCGTCGGAATTTCTTTTGGCGCGCTGAATGGCGTGCTCATCGGCTATTTCCGATTGACGCCTTTTATTACGACAATGGCAACGCAATTGATCGCAAGGGGCATTGCTTTTGTGTTGAGCCATGGCATCGCTGTGAAGGGCACGCCGTATTGGATGCTTGATTTTGGATTTATGGTTTGGGTGGGGATTCCAGCTGTTACACTTGTTGCCTTGGGTGTCGTTCTTGCGTCAGGCATTGCTATGTCGCAAACAAAATGGGGCCGCCATGTGATGCTGGTTGGGTCGAATGTCGAAGCGGCAAGACACGCAGGTATCAACACGCAATTTATCCAATTTAGCGTGTATCTCTTTGCTGGCGCTCTTGCGGGCGTTGCAGGTTTCATTTCTATCGCAAACTTGGGCAACGCTATTCCGGGTGTCGGCGATACGCTTTTATTGATTATCATCGGTGCGGTTGTACTGGGTGGAACCGGTATGAATGGCGGAGAAGGTTCTGTCGAACGCACGCTGCTCGGGGTTGCGATCCTGGCAATTCTAACCAACGGTCTGAACCTAGTTGGCATACCATTCTATGACCAATTGATCATTCAGGGCGTATTGATTTTCTTGGGGACTTGGTTGGCCATGCGGCTTGGTTCTGCGAGGAGCGCATAATGCAGAAGCAAGCGATCAACCCTGCGATTTCAGTGCGGGGCCTTAAGAAAGCATTTTCCGGTAAAGTTGTAGTCGATGGCGTCGAATTTGACCTTTATCCAGGGGAAGCCTTGGCCCTGGTCGGTGAAAATGGAGCCGGAAAGTCTACGACCAAAAATATGCTTTGCGGGCTTTTGACGCCAACTGAAGGCGAGATATTGGTTGAGGGTAAGCCTGTAGAGCGCATTAACGCAGCTGATCACGGGGTCTCTGCAGTGCATCAGGAACTCTCTTTGTTTGGGTCTTTGACCGTGGCCGAGAATATCTGTGTATCTGAGTTACCTGGCCATTCGGCATACGTGAATTGGGCTGCGGCAGAAAATATTGCCCGAGAGCAGATCGACTTTCTGGGTATCGAAATAGATCCGCGGGCTTTGATCGAAACTCTTGGCGCAGGTAAGCAACAAGTGGTCGAAATCGCCAAAGCATTGCTGCATGCGAACAAAGTTTTGATTTTGGATGAGCCGACGACTTCTTTGACAGCGGTTGAGCGCGAAAAACTCTTTGCAATAATCGACAAGCTCAAGGCTCGCGGGCTGGGGATTATATTTATTTCCCACTTCATGGAAGAAATTTACCGCGTCTGTGACAGTTTTCTTGTTTTGCGTGATGGACAACAAGTAGGGCGCGGACTTCTGGCCGATGTACCGCAGCGCTCGCTTGAAGAATTGATGGTCGGACGAACTCTGAAAGATGCGCAAGTTGAGTTACCGGAACCAACCGATCTGCCGGAACTTGAAGTTATTGGCCTGTCCTCTGCGGATTTCAGCGAGATAAATTTCACTGTGCATCGCGGCGAGATTTTGGGGATTTCGGGGCTTATGGGTGCTGGGCGTACCGAGGTTGCTGAGGCAATATTTGGTTTGCGGCCTGCAACTGGCGAGATTCGGATTGGTGGAAATGTGATCAAGAACCGTTCCGTCGCAGCGATGAAGGCCAAGGGGCTTTGCTATATTACCGAGGATCGTCGCACAAATGGATTGTTTTTGAACCGCCCAGTGCGAGAGAACCTTTCCGCATCTGCAATCGAGGCGTTTGTGAAAAAACGCTTTTTGGGGCTTGGTTTCGGTGGTGAACGGAAAAAGTCTGCTGAAGTTGTCGAGCAGATGAATGTTGCGGTGCCACATATCGAAAATGATGTCAGTGACCTATCGGGAGGCAATCAGCAAAAGGTGCTTCTCGGGCGCTGGCTGGCGACGGAACCAGAGATTTTGCTGTTTGATGAGCCGACTAAGGGCGTTGATATTGGTGCCAAATTTGACATCCACGCAGCGATTGCCGAACTCGCACGAATGGGCAAAACAATTGTCATTGTCTCATCCGATCTTCCTGAACTTTTGCACACAACGCATCGCATGTTGGTCATGCGAAAAGGGCGAATGGTCGGGGAGTTCAAAAGAGAGAATTATGACGCAGTGAAGATAATCTCGTTGGCCGCCAGTGCCTCAGCGGAGGCGCAGTAGTGTTGCAAAGAATTAGATCTCTGATGTCTCGCCAAAAGTGGGTCGCGATTGCAATGGCGACGATTGTCTTGGCGGGTGTGCTCGCAGTGGTTTCACCTGCCTTTCTAACGCTTTCGAATTTCCAAGCGATATTAGTTCAGTCAAGCGTTACAGCAATTATGGCAACTGGCATGACGTTTATCATCCTGACTGCTGGAATTGATATTTCGGTGGGGGCGATCCTGTTTGTGACCTCGGCCCTTTTTGCGCAGTTGTACATGGACACCGAAAACTATTTTCTGGCGTTCACTGTCACTTTGACCTGCGCCACATTGTTAGGTGCCTTGAATGGGCTTTTGGTTGTGAAATTCAAGATTTCGCCTTTGATCACCACCTTAGCCACCTATTCGATATATCGTGGGGCCGCGATCCATTTGACGGGAGCACAGAATATTCCCGTGCCGCGTGAGATGGGCTTTTTGGGCAATGGGCGGATCTTTGGGATTCCCGTACCGATTTTGGTTTTACTCGTGGTGCTGATCGTCGGTGTCTATGTTCTAAACCGCACACGGCTTGGCGTTTACACCCGTGCGATTGGCAATTCTGAACGCTCTGCCAAAGAAACCAACCTACCGGTGAATAAGGTATTGATCCTGGTTTACGCATTCAGTGGTTTGGTGACGGGCATCGCTGCGCTGATCTTATTGGCGCGGGTTGGTGGGTTGCAGTCCGGCATTGGCATCGGCATCGAATTTACGGTGATTGCCGCGGTGATCCTTGGGGGCACCAAATTGACCGGGGGTTCCGGCACTGTGGTTGGCTCGGTCATTGGGGCGGTGTTTCTGGTGTTAATTGACAACGGTCTCAATCTGATGAACGCCTCACCCTATATTTATGACATCGTGCGTGGATCGGTCTTGCTCGCAGCGGTTGGCATCGATCGATATTCAGCGGTGCGCCAGAAAGCTTCACTTGAAGCGCAAAGGGCTGAACGGATTGGTCTTGAAACGTCACTGCCTAGTCGTGTTGTGGTTACGGGGTTCGACAGCAGTTCTGAAGTTGCGGCTAAATAATGTTCTGGCGGAACAAGCGTATAAGGCAATGGGTTCTGTGCTTAGTGCCAAGCATGGTTTGACAAACCAAAGTAAAGCCGAATTCGAAAGGTTTGAGCGATGTCGCTTGGGCGTAATATCGAGAGAACTTGGCTAGATATTGACTACAATGCTTCTTTGGTCTTGGGAGAATTGAATTAAAACAAAAGAATGGGTCCCGGGCAGCTCTGGGCTGGGCCCGGGATTTTTAGGGAGATTAGAATTTCTGATAAACCGTGCGTTTTTGTAAATAGCCTTCGATGCCGTGGGTGCCATCTTCGCCACCAACACCGCTGAGCTTGTGGCCATTGTGATAACCTTGGACATAGCCAACGATGCCTGAATTCAGGAAGATTGTGCCAGTTTCCAATCGCTGGATTGCATCCATGTACACGGTGGGGTTTTGCGTCCAGAGATAGGCCGACAGCCCATCGGGGCGGCCGTTGGCGATGTTTAAGGCGTCCTCATAATCTTTAACCCGGACGATGGGCAGCACGGGCCCAAAAATCTCTTGCTGAACTGCCGCGGTTTCCGCAGTCGCATCGACAAGAACCGTTGGTTCGTACCAGTTTCCGGCAGCAAAATCCGGGTCAGTTGGGCGTCGCCCACCCAAAGCAACCTTGGCCCCACCCGCAACAGAGTCGGCAACGATTTTCTCGATGCGTTGCAAGGCACTTGGTGTGGTAACCGGCCCCATACCACCATTGGTAGCAGGGTCACCCAATTTGACCTCGGCTGCGCGCTTTAAAAGTTTTTCAGTGAACTCATCGGCGATGGCTTCCTCTACCAAAACGGTCTCATTGCAAATGCAAACCTGACCGGCGTTAGCAAAGCGGGCTACAACGGCGGCTTCGACGGCCGCATCGATGTCGGCATCTTTTAAGACTATGAACGGCGCGCTGCCTCCAAGTTCTAACGAGAGTGCTGTGATGTTTTTGGCCGATGCTTCGGCGATCATCTGACCTGCGCGGATGGATCCGGTCAGAGTGATCATACGCACAATTGGGCTTTCAGTCAGGGGAGCACCAACCTCGGCCCCGGTGCCCGTCAGCATATTGATTACACCTGGTGGCACGCCAGCTTCTTGCACAATGCGGCAAAAGAACGAGGCCGTGACCGGCGTTGCTTCATGGGGTTTGATGATCATTGTGTTGCCTGCCACCAGCGCTGGACCAACTTTGCGACCGATCAGAGCCAGCGGGTAATTGTAAGCCATAAGCCCCAGCGTGACCCCATAGGGCACTTTATAGATAAAGAGCTGTTCGCGCGGGTTATCTGACGGCAGTATATCGCCGCGCAGACGGCGGGCGGCCTCGGCAGAATAGGTCAGGTAACGGATGGTATCGGTGACTTCGCCAGCGGCTTCAGCGCGGGGTTTGCCTTGCTCTTTGACCAGCAACTCTTCTAAGAGGTCTCGTTCCTTTTCAAGGCCTTCAGCAATGGCGTAGATGTGTTTTGCGCGTTCAATCGGTGGCAGCAAGGCCCAAGATTTTTGCGCTTTCTGGGCGCTTTCCAAGGCACGGGTCACATCGTCACCAGTACAGGCGGGAACCTCGGCCCACTGCTCTGCGGTGGCGGGGTTCATAACCGGCATGCGCGCGCCGTTTGAGGCGTCGATGAATTTGTTGTCGATAAAACACTGATAGTACATATGAGGTCCTTTAATGAGCCTGACCAACGCCAGCGATATCTGCAAGCATCTGATCTTTATCAAATTTTGGATAGGTGAACTCTGATACGCATTGTCCTTGATAGAGGGTGATCACTCGATCCGCGAGCATGATGACCTCATCAATTTCATATGACAGGATCAGGATGCCCACGCCGCGTTCCGCGAGATCTTCGATGATCCGGTAGATATCGGCCTTGGCGTGCACATCGATGCCGCGAGTGGGTTCAAGTAGGATAAGGAATTCAAGATCGGGATCAAGCCAGCGAGAGAAACAGATTTTCTGTTTATTACCGCCGGATAGAAATCGGATCTCTTGGTTGGGGCTGGAGGTTTTGGTTGAAGTGTCGGCAATGGCTTTGGTCACAACATTTTCGATGGCGCGCCCATCCAAAATGCCGGTTTTTATCGATTTTTCAAGGTAGGGCAGGGCGATATTGTCACGCACGGAAAGCTGCGGCAGAATGCCGTTTTTGTCGCGGTTTTCCGTCACTAGCCCCATGCCCTCACCGACAGCAACCGCGGGGCCTCGACCTGGTTTGAGAGTTTTGTCTCGATAGGTAATGGCACCTGTGTAATCTGCATCTAAACCAAAGATCGCTTTTGCCATTTCTGGGGCTCCACAGCCGCGTAGGCCGGTCATCACCAAAATTTCACCGCGATGAACTTCAAAGGAAATATCTTGATAAGTCTCTTTTTTGCAGAGGTCAGACACATTGACCAAAACCTCGCTCGACACATCTTTGTGGGGCTTCACAAAGTTCTCAAGTTCGGAGCCGGTCATGGTGCGAATGACCGCGTCTTCGGAGGTTTCCGCGGTGCGTTCTGATAACACGATCTGCCCATCACGCATAACGGTGACTTGTTCAGCGATACCAAAGATTTCGGGCATATGGTGTGAGATATAGATGATCGAGATACCCTCGGCTTTCATGCGTCGGATGAAGTCAAATAGCCGTCCTTTGTCTTCTTCTGACAAGGCAGAGGTGGGCTCATCCATCACGATGAGCCAGCTGTCAGACATTAGCGCGCGGATGATTTCCACGATCTGCTTTTCGCCAGAATTCAGGTCCCGCACAGGCCTGTTGGGATCGAGGTCGAGACCAAAACGGTCAAGTTGTTCCGTCACTTGGCGTGCCATTTCGACCTTGTTCAGGAAAGGCGTGCCTGCTTTGCGCAACTCACGGCCAAGGAAGATATTTCCTGCGACGGTTAGTTCGTTGATCAGGGAATATTCCTGATGGATCATTGATATGCCCTGCGCGTTGGCGTCGGTGGGGGCATTTATCTGGACAGGAGCACCATTCACTTCGATGGTGCCTGAATCGCGTTCGATCACTCCGCCTAGAACTTTCATCAGAGTCGACTTGCCTGCGCCATTCAGACCGACCAGCGCGTGCACTTCGCCCGAGACACACGAGAAATTCACGTTGTTAAGGGCGCGGGTCGCAAAGAAACTCTTGTCGATGCCCTTCATATCAATTTGGTTGCGCATTACGCTTTGCCTTTCTGGGTATAGGTGTCCAGAAGGACAACGCCGAGTAAAATGGCACCTTTGATCAAGCTTTGCAGGTATGGGTTTGTGCCGGTAAGGACGAGCCCATTGATGATGATGCCGTAAAGCAGCACACCAAGGATCGTGCCCAAGAGTTTGCCTCGCCCGCCGGCCAACGCCGTGCCGCCAAGGATGACCGCTGTGATGGCGTCAAACTCTAGGTAAAGACCTGTCCAGGGTTGACCAGAAGAAACACGGCCAACTGTGATGATTGCAGAGAGACCAGCAAGGAAACCGGTCAATACATAGACCCAGATCAGTTTCCTGCCAGGACGACGACCCAACACGAATGCAGTGTTAAAATTCGAGCCCGCCGCGTAAATGTCGCGCCCAAATGTGGTTTTATAAAGCAGGATCGACAGCGCTGCGAACATCAGGGCTACAAAGGGGATCACCACGGGCAGGTTGCCCCAGCTGGTGCCGCCAAGCCACAAAAAGACCGGGTTGTGTACGTTGATCGAATTGGCATCGTAGATCACCAGCGCCAAGCCGCGGGCCAGGGCAAAAGTTGCCAGCGTGACCATAAAGGCTGAGAGTTGCAACTTGCCGATGAAGAACCCATTCAGCCAGCCAATTGCCATGCCTGCCATAATTGCTGCGACAAACCCAAGCCAAGGGCTGCTGGTGGCCACGAGAGTCACCACGCCGACGCCGCCGGAAAAGGCAACGTTAGAGCCAACGGACAAATCAATGCCGCCTGTCAGCATAACAAAGGTCATGCCCATCGACACCAAAAACAGCACTGAGATAGACCGCAGCAGAATGCCGATGTTAGTAAGAGAATAAAAATTATCATTGGCCAAACTAAAGCCAATAGACGCTATAATAATCAAACCGGCCAAAACTGCGTAGCGCAGCGTCAGGCCGTCCAGTGAAAAGCTGCGGCGGGGTGTTGCCGGAATGTCTGCCATCTCAGAAATCCTTTGAGTTGACCTTGGCACCCAAAGGGGTGCCAAGGCAAAGTTCTTACTTCACAGAGTCAGGACCAAACTCGAGATAGCCTTTGGCGGCCACTTCAAGTGCATCTTCCACGTGATAAACCTGAATGTTGTTCGGGAATCCGTTCGCCAATGCTGTTTCGTAGTTGGATTTGCTTAGGACCAGCGGAGTAAAGAAGTCATAGAGCTTCTCAAGTTCTTCGCCCTTGTGAATACGATAGGCCATTTGGACAAAGTTCCAGCCTTCTCTGGTTCCAGATAGCAGGATGTCGGCTTTGACGTTGCCATCGTCCATTTGCTGAATGATCGGGATATCGCCGTCATAGCCGTAAAAGTCGATATCATCGCGACCACTGTTCTGAGACACAGCAATCGCAGGGTACATATATCCGTCAGTCACGCCGGAAATGGCGTCAAGATCTGGGTATTGGGTCAGCCAGTTTTCGGTGATGGACTGGGCCTTAACAGTGTCCCAATCTGCGGGCTGTTCTGCGACGATTTCGATGTTGTCGCAGGTTGCGATACCTTCGAGAATGCCCTGGCGACGTGCTTCGCCCGATGGGTTACCAGCCTGGCCTAGCATGATGCCAACCTTGTATACTTCTCCACCTGACAGGGCACACATCGCCATGCCCTGATTACGACCGTTCACAACGTCGCCCAGGGTGAAGCTGTAGTCAGCGCTCTCCATTGGTGAGTGCACCGCAATCCAAGTAATGCCAGCAGCCTGCGCCTTTGCGACCAGCGGTTCGAAGGCGTCAACATTGATCGCGTTCACAAACATGACGTCAGGCTTTTCATTGATGGTCACTTCTGTCTGCTGGATCATTTTTTCCAACGAGCCTTCTGCGGACAACCAACGACCAGAAACTTTCAGATCACCAAAAGCCTTGTCATATGCGTCAATGGCGTCTTCAAAACCGGTCAGCCAAGCAACGTGATAAGGCGCGACGTGGCCATCGTTGATAAAGACCACATCTAGCGTGCCATCATCGGCCAGCGCTGTCGTCCCCATCATGGTCCCGGCCATAGCCAGTCCTGCGGTAAGTTTGGTCAATGTTTTCATTGGTTCTTCCTCCTAGTTGTTAAAATGTGTTGGAGGTGGTGGGCCCACCCCTCGTTGGTGATGCCTATTGGGCTTCGGCTTGGCGGGACTGCCACAGCAGCCAATTGACGCCGAGTGCTGCTAGAATGATTGAGCCCTTAAAAACCTGGTGCCACACGTCGGTAACATTCAGCAGATTCAGGGCATTGTTGGTGACGCCGATGAACAAGAGCCCCCAGAAGGCACCGGTGATCGTGCCGCGTCCTCCGAGGATAAGAGTTCCGCCGATGATAATTGCTGCAATCCCGTCCAAGAGCAGACCATTGCCATCCAGGCCCGGTTGCACAAAACCCATGCGGGACGACAGGATCACACCCGCAAAGCCACTGCAAAGAGCAGAGAACATGAAGATACCAATCTTGACGCGGTCAACGTTGATGCCGGCAAGTTTGGCGTTTTCCTCGCTGTTACCTATCGCAATGACATAGGCCCCCCAACGAGTGTGGTTATAGACCACATAGGCCAAAGCGAAGAGCGCAAGGAGGAACAAGAAGCTTGCATATAGTCCGAGGTATTTTTCGGCTCCGACGAAGCGAAAAAAGCCACCCATCAAAAAGATCTGCTGTCCGCGCGGGATGATCAGGCCTGAAAGGCCCTGCGCCATGAAAAGCCCGGCGAGAGTCACGATGAACGAGGGCAGCTTTAGCTTGGCCACCAAAAGCCCATTCACAAAGCCTAAAGCCAATGAAAAAACAATAACGGCAACGATCCCAAGGGCAACGCCTCCGGTGATGCCAAATACAACACCTAGAACAATCGCAAAAAGCACGGAGCCCATGCCCATCGAAAGGTCGATATTGCCAGAAACCACGACGAAGAATTGACCTAGCGCGATCAGGCCAATCGGCACGATCTGTCTCGAAATTGCAGACATATTATCCACGCTCAGAAAGCGGGGGCTTATCAAAAAGAACACCAGGCAAAGGGCAATCGTCACGAAGACGATGTTATATTCTCGGAAAAGTTTGGGGAAATTGGTCATATTAAAGGTCTCCGAGCACCATTTCTGCGCAGCGATGGCCGAGCATCATGGCGGGTGCGTTTGTGTTGCCGGCAGGGATTTCAGGAACGGCTGACATGTCGCAAACACGCAACCCTTGGACACCGCGCACGCGCATCCGGGCATCCAGAACGGCCATTTTGTCACCATCAGCACCCATTTTTGCAGTGCCCGCTGGATGGTAATTGGTTTTGACAAAATCACGGCAGTGGTCTTTCAGACCCTCATCTGTGAACGCCTCGGGCTGAGGGGAAACAATCTCCTGAACCCGAGCCGACAATGGCTTGGTAGCCAGTGTTTCTCGGAAATAACGTAAGCCGGTGACCATGGCTTCTAGATCCCGCTGGTCCTTTAGGAAGTTTGGGGAAATCAAAGGCATATCGTCGGGATTGGCAGAGGCCAGTTTCACTTCGCCGCGCGAGTGTGGTTTCAACAAGACAATCTGGATTGATACGCCATGCCCGTCGCCGATTTCCTTGAGCTTCTCGTCATCCAAATACATTATCGGGATGCAATACGCCTCGTGTGTTGGCGGAGCCTCTGGATCTCTGGGGTTCAAAAATACTGCGGCTTCCAACCCTGTTGTGGTGATTTTGCCGCGCTTGAAAAGCTTAAATTCGATACCGTTGCGGATCATGTTCCAACCGCGATCCTGCCCCCAATAGCCATAGGGTCCATTTGCGCGGGCGACGATGGGCACATCGGGATGATCTTGAAGGTTTTGGCCCACACCGGGTAGGTCAGAAACCACATCGATGGCGTGCTCTTTGAGGTGATCGGCTGGCCCAATGCCCGAAAGCATCAGAATTTTGGGTGTGATCAACGCACCGGACGACAGGATTATTTCGCCCTTGGTGCGCGCGATTTTAAGCGCTCCTGATTTGTCTTTATACGCAACACCTACTGCACGACCATTTTCAATAATGATGCGCTGAACACAGGCGTTCAGACACAGGGTGAGACGCTTGTCTTTTGCGCGCATCAGAGGTTCGATGAAAGCATAAGCCGCAGAGACCCGCTGGCCTTGGTTATAGGTGAACTGGAAGTAACCAACGCCGCGCTGTTCTTTGCCGTTAAAGTCGGGGTTGAAAGGTTCGCCTTGCGCTTGCAGTGCCTGCACAAACCACCTGGCCATATCATCAATATAACCCGGATCGGACACCGTTAGCTTACCGTCTACCCCATGCAGATCATCATTAAATTTATGGTTTCCTTCCAGTGTCTTAAAGTGAGGCAGGACATCTTTCCAAGCCCAACTGACAGTGTCGTTATTGCCGCGCAGAATTTTATTCCACTCTTCGTAATCAGAGGGACGCCCACGTACATAAGCTTGACCGTTCACTGACGAGCCACCCCCAAGGACATTGCCCTGAGGGATCTCAGACTTGCGACCGCCGAGGTGATCTTGTGGAACGGATTCATGGGTTTTGAAGAATTTTGAGCCGTTTTTCAGCAGTTTGAACACGCCTGGTGGCATGTCCAAAAGCGGGTGACGGTGATGATGACCAGCCTCTAGCAATAAGACATTCTTGTTGCCGGATTCGACTAGATGTGATGCCGCGACACAGCCCGCTGAACCGCCGCCAATCACGATGTGATCAAATGTTTCTTGCATTCCTCCCCCCCCCAATGTTTGCTCGGCTAGCCGAGCAGAATGATCTTTCCGATGGCGCCGCCAGACGCCATTAATTCCAAAGCCTGACCTGTCTGGTTCAACGGAAAACTTGCCGCTGTCAGCGCATCAAAATCAATTTTCTTTGTTTCAATGAGCTGAATTGCGTCTTCAAATTCCCGGTTAAACTGAAACGATCCGACAACCCTAATTTCCTTCAACATGATGAGATTCAGTAAAACCTCTGCCTTCCCCATTTGAATGTTACTAAGGATCGAAACAGTGCCTTTCCGGCGCACTGCCTTCAGCGCCGAATTGAAAGCAGGAATGGCACCGCTGGCTTCGATGACCACGTCAAAACGGCCTTCTATTTCCTGATCATCAAATTGCCCGACGATGAGACCATTTTGGGCACCAATTTTTTGTGCAAGTTCCACGGCCTTGGGCCGCAAATCACACGCGGTAACATGCGCGCCGCGCGACGCGGCACCCGCGATTGCCAAAAGCCCCATCGGACCACAGCCTGTAACCAACACTTTTTGTCCAGCAACAACACCACCCTTATTCAAAGAATGCAGGGCGCATGCCAAAGGTTCGGCGAAAGTTAAGTGGTTGGGGGCCACGTCATTGCTGACTGGCCGGCAGCAACGCGCTGGGTGATCAATGGTCTCTCGGAAAAAACCGTCTAGGTGTGGCACGGTAGTGGCCGACCCCGGGAATTTCTTATTCGTGCAGAGGTTTTCTTCGCCGTTTTGGCACGCGTCGCAAGTCTGGCAATTCATAATTGGGTTGAGCGCGACCAGCTGACCTTTTTGCAAATTTGTGCCATTTGAATCGACAACATAGGCGCAGGCTTCGTGACCCAATGTGACTGGATTTTGCAAAACAAACATGCCATTGGCAAAATGCGAATAGTAGTGCAGATCGGTGCCGCAAAGAGAGCCAACAGCGAGTT
This sequence comes from Cognatishimia sp. WU-CL00825, assembly GCF_040364665.1. NCBI lineage: Bacteria > Pseudomonadati > Pseudomonadota > Alphaproteobacteria > Rhodobacterales > Paracoccaceae > Cognatishimia > Cognatishimia sp. WU-CL00825. Next base: position 1,808,819 of record NZ_BAABWX010000001.1, on the reverse strand, counting down.
GCAAACGCGCGTGACCCTCGGGGATTTCGCTAGTCAAGTTTTGATCATTTACTTTGATCGTTTTGGCCGCTGTGAGTTTGGTCTCAAATGGTGACATGAAATTTATTCCTTAAAAACCAACGGCATAACCGCCATCGATCGGCAGATTTGCTCCATTCACATAGGCGGCTTGGTCCGAGGCGAGGTAAAAGATTGCATCGGCAACATCTTTGGGCAAACCAAATTTATGAGTTGGAATGCGCCCTTCGATTTTGGCGCGTCGCGCGGGGTCTTTGGCAAGAATGGCGCGGGTCATATCGGTGTCGATGAAACCCGGACTAACCGCATTGCAACGAATGCCAAACTGTGCAGCGTCCACAGCAATAGAGCGCGTGAGCCCAACAACGGCGGTTTTTGCAGTCACATAAGCCGCAGCCGAGGGCAGGGCCATGATGCCACCCATTGAAGCGACGTTCACAATTGCACCGCCCAGATCTTTGTGTAGGCGAATATATGTGCCACAAATGGCAAACATAGCCCGCACATTGATGTCCAGAACCTTGTCCAATTCGTTCGGAGCGACGTCCCAGATCGGTTTCTTTAGGTGGACCCCGGCGTTGTTTACAAGTGCTGCAATCGGCCCCATATCCTTCACGATGTCACCGACAAATGTCGCGGTGCGATCTGAGGCGATATCGCATTCGATAAAATGCGCTCTACCTTTGAGATCGGCAAAATCCCCTTGGCTGCGGGCAACGACACAAACGTCGAACCCTGCGTCGAGAAACCGCTGTGATTGGCTGAGACCCAATCCTTTGTTTCCTCCGGTGATGACGGCAACAGGCATTTATGTGTCCTTCTTTACGTGCTGTTGAAACAATGCGTTGATCTGAGCGAGGAATGTCTCGACAGGGATTGCTTTGCGGAAAAAGGAGGGAAAGATTTCGCAGACGTCGTCGACAAAACCTAGAAACCAGACATCGCGTGGACGGGTCCAAGCGTTTGCCATTGTGTGAAACCCGCCGTCGAAGAAACCGGCAAATTCGATGTCCTTGCGCTGTCCAATCCAGGTATGGCGGTTGGCCGGCTGGCCATTGTTTTGCAAATAAAGGCCAGATTGCACGGGGGCGCTGGTGATCCATTTTGCAAAGGCTTTCGCATCCTTTGGGAATTTTGTCTTTGCAGACACGCCAATACCAGCACCACCCAATATGCCGCGCGGCATATTGTGGCCTGCACAAAGCGGTAAGTCGAAATAGGCAATTTGATGTTCGCGAAAATTGGGACGCGCATAGTTCACATAGCCAAAGAGGCAAGGTGAACAGGCAAATTCGTTGGTGGTGCTCAATGTTTCAAGAACCGCAATTGGATTCATGTCGACCTGTTCATCCGGCCCAAGGTCATAAAGCGCCCGCAGGACGGTCAGCGCATATAATCCGTTTTTGTCTGTAACAAATTTTTCGCGGTTCTGCGGCATGTTCTCTTCGCCGCGTCCCGCTACGAGGGTCATGAACATATCAAAAGCGTCAACTGGCAAAAGCGGGGTCAGCGCGCGGAATTTTGATGCATCATCGTTCAGAAATTCCTCCCATGTAGTGGGTGTTGGCGCTTTCATATCAGGGCGATGAGCCGCCATCTGACATGCCGCATCAATAGCGTAGGCCCAGACTTGGCCATTCCATGCATAGCTTTCCGCAGAGCCGCCAATAGAAGCCTCGGGGTTAATATTGTTTTCAAGCGGCAGGAGAGCGCCTTGCTCTGAGATCTGACCCACGTGTGGGTGATCCAGAATAATAAAGTCATATTCTGCGGCGAGCTGCTGGATCGATGCATCTGCAAAGGCCTGAAGGGATCGCTTGTCCCATGAGATATGAACGTCAGTTGTCGCAGAATAGGCGCGAGATGCAGCGACAACTGGATCAAACCCTCGAGGGTGGTCCCATGTCATGCCCTTCAAATTCATCACTCGCTCCTCTGCTATTTTGTGCGCTTCTAGTACTGACATGGAGCTGATAGATATTTCAAGTATAAAATTAACTTTTAAATATGAAATATTACTGTTATCAATTTAATACCAAATGCGAATTCAATCCGAATCGGAGGCTTGCGGGTGGGGAGCTTAATTGGTCCAAAAAAATGAAATGACCGATGGGCTATGACGGGAGCATGTGCCTTGCGGTGCGCTGAGTAAAAAATTCTAGCTGGATGGCAAGTTTTTATGGCCGTTCAACTGCGGTGACTCTAGCGAACAAGCCTGCTTTAGACAGTGCAATCGCATTAATGATGAAACAGGGAATGCGCTAAGAAAATGATTGGATGTAACTCTGTTTTGCTAAGCATGAACTTGCTAAGTTGGAGGCCTTGGAACAGGGGATTTTGAGTATGGCAGAGCAAGGAAGCGACACAAAGACATCACCGAAAAAGGAGAAATCCTCGGTCCCAGCGGTTGAAAAAGCACTTGATGTTTTGGAACTTCTGGCCGGAGCCCCAGATGGGTTGACGATGAACGAAATCGTTGACGCGCTAGGGCGTACTATGGGCGAAATCTATCGAGTCGTGGTGTATCTAAGTGACAGAGACTATCTTCAGCAGGACATAGGGACAGGGCGGTATGCTTTAACTCTGCGCCTGTTTGAACTCTCTCATCGTCATGATCCAACAGAACGGCTGATCCACGCTTCTACGCCAATTTTGGAGCGTATTGCTGCGCGAACAAGTCAGTCCTGCCACCTTGGGGTTCTTAACCGCTCTAACATTTTGGTCATTAGTTCTGTTCATAGCCCGTTGCCTGCAGGCTATGCGGTGCGCACCGGGGCGCTGTTTCCCGTTGATCAAACAAGTTCAGGGCATGTGATTTTGGCCTTTTCGGACGAAGAAGTTCAGAAACGATATGTTGCGCGTATGCCAAGTAATGATCGACCAGAGATCCGGGAGCGGCTTAAACGAATCCGAGAATTGGGTTTTGAAGACACCCCAAGCACGATGATCCTTGGTGTTCGCAACCTATGTGTTCCTGTGTTTGATGCGCGAGGTGTTGTAGGTGCAATAACTTCTGGTTTCATTGGCCAAATGGGTGATGCGGCTTCGGCCGAAGAAACATTGGCGACACTGCGTGCTTCTTCCATTGAACTCTCTCAATCTCTTGGCTTTCGCCTCAGCGAAAGTTCTTTTGAGTCGACCCTCACTGAATAACGAAGGAAATTTTCATGTCTGACGACGCACTTTCTCTCCCTCTTTCCGGCTTGCGCGTTCTTGATTTTGCGCAATTTTTAGCGGGGCCCGTGGCAGCGATGCGCCTTTCGGACTTGGGTGCTGAAGTGATCAAGGTCGAGCGTCCCCGAGGTGGTGATCTTTGTCGCTCTATGGTTGTCAACGACCAAAAACTCGAGGGCGACAGTCTGGTTTTCCATACTTTTAATCGCGGTAAGAAAAGTGTCGTCGCGGATTTGAAAGAACCAAGCGATCTAGAGACCATCAAACGGTTGATTAAAACCGCTGATGTGTTGATTCACAATTTTCGTCCCGGCGTTATGGAACGGATCGGGTTGGGTTTTGAGACCGTCAAAAAGCTGAACCCAGGTTTGGTCTATGGCGCAGTATCTGGTTATGGAACAGAAGGGCCTTGGGCGAAAAAGCCAGGGCAGGACCTTTTGGTGCAGTCACTGTCTGGAATTGCATGGTTGAATGGAAACGCGACAGACGGCCCAGTGCCAACCGGGTTTGCGATGTTGGACGTGGCAACAGCAGGTAACTTGGTGCAAGGCATCTTGGCATGCCTTTTGCGCCGCGGAACAACCGGGACGGGGGGGCTAGTTGAAGTAGACCTTTTGACAACTGCGATCGATCTGACCTTTGAGCAATTCACTTGTTTCCTTAATGATAACAACCACCAGCCAACACGACACGAAGTTGGCAATGCAAACCCCTATCAACCAGCGCCCTATGGGATATACAAAACGGCAGACGGATTCTTGGCCTTTGCCATGACACCTCTTAGCGTTGTGGCGGATCTTTTGGACAAACCAGAGATATCCGAGTTTGGTCAGGACCAGGCCTTCAGTCATCTAAATGAGATTAAAAAGTTGGTATCAGAGGTCTTTCTGAAAGAACCAACAAAACATTGGCTGGATATTTTAGAACCCGCGGGAATTTGGTGTGCTCCGGTTTCGAACTGGGTGGATTTTGTAAAAACAGAGGGTTTCAAAGCAGCCAATCTTGTTCAGACACTAAAATCAGATACGGGTTCAGAGGCTCTGACAACTAAGTGTCCGATCCGTCTCGATGGGGTTGCGCCATCCGCATCGGCCTTGGCTCCAAAACTGGGCTGCGATACCCGAGAAGTTTTCCGGGAAATCGCGGTCGGGCAGGAGGCATAGGCTTTGACCCTTCCTCTAGATGGCGTTTTGGTCGTCGACTTCAGCCAATTTTTGGCGGGCCCGTATGCGTCTTTGCGTCTTCAGGATCTTGGTGCACGGGTTATCAAAGTGGAAAACCCCAGTGGAGGTGACCTTTGTCGCAGCCTTTATCTTTCCGATACCATGATAGATGGAGATTCTACTCTGTTTCATGCGATCAACCGGGGTAAAGAGAGTATTGCGCTAGATTTGAAAACCTCGGACGGTCAGCTGGCGGCGCGGCGCTTGGCTGCAAAGGCAAACGTTGTAATCCAGAACTTCAGACCGGGCGTGATAGAGAGATTGGGCTTGGGGCATAAGGACGTCAAAGCCCTAAACCCGACCGTGGTTTATGGTTCTGTGTCTGGTTACGGAAGCCAAGGACCTTGGAGCAATCTGCCAGGCCAAGATTTACTCGCGCAAGCCAGGTCAGGAATAATGTGGCTCAGCGGTAATGCCGATGCCGGGCCAGTGCCTGTTGGCTTGCCTTTGGCCGACTTGTTAACGGGTGCGACTTTGGCTCAGGGATTGCTTGCTGGGCTTTATAAGCAAAACTCTCAAAATGCATCGACGCTGGTAGAAACCAGCCTACTTGAATGTCTTGCTGACGCCCAGTTTGAGTTGTTGACCACATACTTAAATAACGGCCGGAAAATGCCCCAGCGCGAAGCGGAAGGGTCGGCACATGGCTATTTAGCGGCACCCTATGGGGTTTATGACACATTTGACGGGCAGTTGGCCCTTGCCATGATGCCGCTCCAAGAGCTGGCTGATGTGATGCAATCAACGGAGCTATTGTCTTATGCGCAAGTCCCTCAGGCGGAATTTGTGCATCGTTTAGAAATTCGTAAACTCATTTCTAAACAACTTAAAACACGAGATGCTCAGGCTTGGGAAGAACGTTTGACAGCCCAAGGAATTTGGTGCGCGCGCGTCTTGAAATGGCCTGAACTCTTGGAGTCTAAGGCATTTCAGGCACTGAACATGATTTCGGATGTTGGCAGCAACGCAAATACCAGCCGCATTCTCATGCGCTCACCTCTGCGATTGGATGGGGTTCGGTCGCCTGTCTCTCGACAAGGCCCAAAGTTAGATGCCAATAAGTCGGCTGTCATATCCGAATTTCTACAATAACGGAGTGCTTGCCGTGTTTGATCTCATTCGCAGAGCATATCATTAGAACTTCATCGAAAATTCAGCCGCTAGCTGAGTTTTGTGATTACCGTCTGTTGATTGTTTCGGGGGCAGTCGTGCAATGACACCAACTGCCCTGGAAAGGCAGCGATTAAATTGCCATAGGCGTTCGCTTCACGATGCGCTTGCTACGTCGAAACCGTTGGTATCTAGTAGTAAGGGCCATCCTTGACGGACGGCCCAAAGTTACCGTTTGCACTCAGAATAAATTCATTTTCTTTGGACTGCGGCGACCAGATACTCGCTGCATTACTTAACTTTTACCTTTCCAAGGGACGAGCTTTCGTTCAGCCCATCGCATAAGAACGTCAATGCCAAAACCGATTACACCAATCAGGATGATGCCCATAAGGACGATGTCGGTACTTTGGAATTTGGATGCAACCATGATCATCATGCCTGCCCCTTTTTCCGCTGCAACTAGTTCCGCAGCAACAACTGTACCCCAACAAACTCCCATGGCGACCCGCGCGCCGGTGAATATTTCCGGCAGACTGTTTGGTATGATGACATGACGCATGATTTGCGCCTTAGAAGCCCCAAGAGAATAGGCGGCATGAACTTTAGAAATATTCACACCGGACACACCAGATCTTGCCGCAATCGCCATGATCCAGAGAGCGGCCAGGAAGAGAAGGATTATCTTACCAGATTCTCCGATGCCCGCCCAGATGATGACCAACGGAATCAATGCCAATGGAGGGACTGGACGCATGAACTCGACAATCGGATCGAACCATCCGCGAAACCAATTGGACAGGCCCATCGCATAGCCCAATGGAATCCCGACGAGCGCGCCTAAGATGAAGCCTGCGATAACGCGGAACAGAGAGTACCCAAGGTGCTCACCTAGAGTATAGTTACGAAAGCCTTCGCTGGCGATCTCACCGAGGCGTTTAAACACAGCTTCTGGAGCTGGAAGCCAGATCGGCTCCATCTGCCAGCCGCTTTTGGGCACGATGTTCAATGTGCCTCGCTGTGACATTGCGATGCGACCGAAATCGGTTTCAATCTCTTCGCTCGGGGCAATTGCCTGGCCGTTTACAGCGATGATTTTTGCACCTTCCTTGCGACCTTGCTCGTCATTGCGATCTAAACGAGCCAAATTGCTGCGGTAGGCCGCGATGATCAGCGAGTCATTTTTGGCAAAGCCGTCTCCGGCTTCAACTTCCGGAACCTCAGGCTTGATTGTCCCTTCGTAGACCAGGACCGCTACAGATGCGTCATCCTGTTGGCCATCAGAAGCCTCAACTGTATAGTTGAAGCTGGCTTCGCCAGTGAATGGACCTGGCGCATGTAAAAATCCGGGCAGCATATTGGACCCCGTGAACGCACCCCAGATCAAGAATATCGTCAGGATTGAGATGACAGAGGCTTTGCGGTCTGATGTTACCGCGCTCTCGTCACCGAATGTGACTGTCTTAAGCGAGTTGAAACCGCTCTTGGTCGCTTGGCCTGAAATGGTTTTCGCGATTAAGAAAGAGGCTATGAAGATGCCTGCATAAATCAGAATAGGGATCACGCTGCATCCTCCGTACGACCCATGATTTCTTCTTCCATGTCCCAAATCATGCTGAGGATTTCGTCGCGTTTTAAGGCGAAGTCAGGGTGTTTCTTTACTTCGCGCAAATCTTGACCAACACCTAAATCTGCAAAGGGCAGACGATATTCTGTATGTATGCGACCTGGACGAGGTGCCATCACCAAGAGGCGCTCACCCAACAAGAGTGCTTCTTCAACGGAGTGAGTAATCAAGATGATGGTCTTGCCAGTCTCTTTCCACAGTTTCAGCACCAAAGACTGCATCTTTTCGCGCGTCAACGCGTCCAGGGCACCGAGCGGCTCATCCATCAGGATCACATCAGGATGATTGGCCAAACATCTCGCTAAGGCCACACGTTGCTGCATACCACCTGAAAGTTCATAAATGGCTTTTTCCTTGAAGTCTTGAAGACCAACAACTTCCAGCAAATGATCAACTTCAGCGCCATATTGCATTTCAGATTGGCCTGCCATGCGAGGGCCAAAACTGACGTTTTCGCGAACGTTCATCCATTCAAACAGCGCGCCTCTTTGAAAAACCATGCCGCGTTCAGCATCAGGTCCATGAACTGAATGTCCATTGAGCAACATCTGGCCTGAAGTTGGTGCAAGAAATCCTGCGACGATATTGAGGAGTGTGGTTTTACCGCAACCTGATGGGCCAAGCACACTCATGAGCTCGCCCTGCTTCAGATCAAGGCTGACATCCTGAAGCGCCTGAACGTGACCACCGTTAGGTAAGTCAAAGCGCATCGAGATGTTCTCGATTGATAATCCTGTCATGTTCCCTCCTGAAAAGGATGGATTGAGGTTTTGATTGACCTCAATTGGAAAATTGGGGGGGTGAAATAGGCAGAGCCGGGGAGGTGGCTCTGCCGTCATGTAAATCAGCCTTCGTTGGCGATTTGCATGGTTTCGATGTTGACGTTGTCCTCGTAGCTCGTTTGGGCTGCGCCAATGCTGCCCGCAGCTACGAATACATCGGCCACACCCTTCATGAAGGTCTGAATACCGCCGCCCATCCATTTACCGCTGAGCTGCTCATCAAGGCTTGGGAAGCCCATGGTAGCAATCGCGCCGCGTGCTGCATCAAGATCCATACCGGCTTCTTTTGCCAGAACTGCTAGCATTTCATCGCCACCTTCGCCAGAAGTCCAGCGTGCGTTCGCATCAGCTGTAACTTTCAGGAATGTTGCTACCACATCTGGGTTTTCAGCCGCAAAAGACGCAGTCGTGGAAGTCACGTCAAACACCAGAATGCCTAGGTCTTCTTTTTCAGCACCGGTTAGAAGAACGTTGCCGTGTTCCTTCATTCGCGTCAGGCCACCGCCGTAACCACATGCAAAGTCGATAGCACCTTGAGCCAGTGCTGCTGCACCTTCTGGTGGTGCCATATCGACAACTTCAAGGCTGGCGAGGTCGATGCCGAAGTGATCCATCTGACGTAGGAAGCCGTAGTGTGCAGCGGTTCCCAACGGGACGGCCACTTTCTTACCAGCAAGCTCAGACGCGTTGGATTTGTCAACTTCAAGATCTGAAGATACAACACAGTTGTCATTCTCTGAATAAGTCACCGCCACATCAACAACTTGCAGGTCCTGGCCTGCGGAGGCTGCGACAACAAATGGTGGAAGGCCCTGGCTGACTGCAATTTGAACGTCTCCTGACGCCATAGCCGCACTCATGGCTGTCCCAGTATCAAAGCTTACCCAATTGACCTTTAGCCCAAGCGCTTCGTCATAGGTTTCATTTGCTTTGGATTCCATCATAGGTAGCGGCCACTCCAAGAAATAGGCGACCGTAATTTCTTCAAGGTGCCCACCAGCCTGGACCGGGAGCATAGAGGCGCTCAATGCCGTTCCAGCGACAAGTGCCGTGATCAACTTTTTCATCTTTTGTCTCCTGTTGGATCGATGCCGTTCGTCACGGCTATTTTTAAGAAATCCTGCATTACAGAACACTAGTTCCGCAAGACGATAGTAGGCAAAGCTACGATGCTGCGTCAATATTTTATTTGTGCTGGGAAATTTGGCGCTCTTGCCAAGAGGTTGCCAAGTGCACAGGCACCGGATAGTTCTACATTGCAATAGGCTAATGTGAGGAAACATGGGCAGACCCACTGAGAGTTCGATTGTCACGAAATGCGCGATTGTGTTGGATGTTTTGTCCGAGGCGCGCCAACCTCTTGCTTTTTCAGAGATTGTTGAAAGCACAGGATTTGTGAAAAGTTCCTGCCACCGCATTCTTGCAGTACTTCAAGGCGAAGGGATTATCGAATATGACAAGCCTTCCCGCACATATCGTACAGGAAGCCGTTTGCACCAATGGGCACGCTCAGCCTGGCGAAGAATCGATCTGCAACAAGTCGCTGCAGAGCCCATGAACCGCCTGAGTGAAACCACAGAAATGAACGCGGCCCTGTCGATTTTAGATGGCCAAACGATTCTTTATTTGCGAACCGTCGAACAGACGCCCGTGCGTTATGCTGCGCATTCTGGAGATCATGCACCGCTTCATTGTACAGCGGCTGGCAAAGTGTTTCTGGCTCATCTGTCGGACGCACGGAGGCAAGAATTGCTCGATGACTTGGATTTCGAAAAGTTCACCGAATTCACGCTTACCTCTTTGGATCAGATGAAGCGTTCCCTTTGGGAGACAAAGAACAATGGCTTCGGAAAAGCCATAAAAGAGGAGTTTTTACAGGTGACTGGCATTGCAGCGCCAATTTTCAACGAGCAAGACGATGTTGTTGCCTGCCTTTCTCTTTGGGCGCTTGAGCATACGGCAGATACGGATTCAGTCATCGCACAATCTGAACTTTTAATTGAAGCTGCTCAGGGGATTTCGAAAATCATTGGTTGGCGACCAAGTTAATCCCCATCTTGACCAGGCCTACCATAGTCTCGCATATTGATAGGTGAGTTCTGCAATGCGAGATTAAAATGATTCACAATACGCCGCCTTCTCCCGACGCTACAGCATCGCTCTGGCAGGCCACTGCTCCGCCAGATAAACCACACGCCCCTCTACAGGAGGCGATCACGGCGGATGTCACAGTCATTGGTGCAGGGTTTACAGGACTACGGGCGGCGCTGAAGCTGGCAGCGGCTGGAACAGACGTTGTGGTTCTCGATGCGGCAGACGTTGCTCGTGGAGCGTCCGGTCGAACTGGTGGGCAAGTTAATCCGCTGCTTCCGTTCAATTCGCCAAAGAAACTTCGGCAGCTTTTGGGAAACAAATATTTTGAGAGGATCACACAGGCTTCCCTAAACTCCGCTGATGAGTTGTTTGATCTTGTGCGCACCCATCAAATCGATTGCCAAGCCCGTCAAAGAGGGTGGTTGCGTGTGAACCACAGCAACCGCGCCCACCGCAGTTCGTTACAAGATATAGCGAATTGGCGCGAATATGGATCGACGGCTGAGGTTGTTGAAGGGGGCGAATTACACCGGCTTGCCGGAACATCTTCCTATTTGTCTGGTGTCATCGCACATAAAGGTGGTGCGGTTCATCCAAAGATGCTTGCGCAGGGTCTGGCCAAGGCCGCCAGTGATCAAGGGGTTAGGTTCTACGGAAAAAGCCCAGTGCTTGAAATCAGCAAAGACGGGCAGAAGTGGATTGCAAAAACGCCTTCTGGATCCGTAGTTTCGGATTGGGTGATTGTGGCAACCAATGCTTATTCAGATGATCTGTTGCCGGGGCTCTCAAATAGTATCTTGCCTATGACACCCATTCAAGTTTCAACGGCTCCGCTTCCCGAAAGTATCATTCAAACCATTCTTCCTGAAGGTCATACAATCTCTGACAGCCGGCGTGTCATAATGTATGCGCGACGGGAGCCCGACAATCGCTTGGTTTATGGTGGGCTCGGTAAACCACAATCTGATGGCAGTATGGCAGGATATGATTGGCTTAGGAAAGACGCTGAGCGCGTGTACCCTCAACTCAATGGTGCTCAGTGGACGCATGAATGGGGGGGGCATATCGCCATCACAGATGATCACCTACCGCACCTTCATGAACCACAACCGGGTATTTTGGCGGGTCTCGGCTACAATGGACGGGGCGTCGCGATGTCCATTGTGGTGGGGCGCGTTTTGGCCGAACGTGTTTTGGGCAAAGATCCTGGCGCGCTTGCGTTGCCTGTTACACAGATAAAGAACTTCTCTTTTAGGCGAACCAAAATGGTTGGAATGGGAACTGCGATCTGGTTCATGCGGCTTCTGGACTATCTCGAAACGCGATGATTTTGAGCTGTATTCCTGATAAAGGCGCGGTTTTTCCGCGCCTTTTTTCGTTTCTGACCTCAACGGTTGACAGAATCGAATTTGGGAGTAAGTATCGTATTGCAATAGATTTGTTCTGAATTACAGAACTGTTACAGGGAATGATCGGGAGAAAAGAATGACAATTCAACACCGCAACTTCATCAATGGCGGATTTGTCGATGCGAAGGCTCAGGGTATGATCCCAGTGCTCAATCCAGCGACTGGTGCGGTTTTGTCGGAAATTCCGGAAACCTCGCCTGAAGCCGTCGGAGACGCGATTGCCTCTGCCAAGGCAGCACAGAAATCATGGGAAGCAAAAGCTCCAATTGAGCGGGCGGGTTACCTCCGTCAGATCTCCGCAAAAATTCGTCAAAACGTACCTGCCCTTGCAAAGGCAATCGTGGCTGAGCAGGGCAAAACCATGGGTCTGGCGGAAGTCGAAGTGAACTTCACTGCCGACTACATCGACTATATGGCTGAGTGGGCACGCCGGCTTGAAGGTGAAATTGTCACGTCTGATAACCCGAAAGAAAGCATCTTTTTGTTCCGGCAAGCTATTGGCGTCGTGGGTGGTATCCTGCCCTGGAATTTCCCGTTCTTCCTGATCGCCCGCAAACTCGCGCCTGCGCTTCTGACAGGCAATACCATTGTTCTGAAGCCGTCTGAGGAAACACCTAACAATGCTGCGATGTTCATGGATCTGCTTGCGGAAACCGACATGCCAAAAGGTGTTGTGAACATGGTTTACGGCCGCGGTGCTGTTTCAGGTGCCGCACTTTGCGAAAGCCCAGATGTTGGCCTGTTGAGCTTCACGGGCTCCGTTGAGACCGGTTCTCGTATCATGGGCGCGGCAGCAAAGAATATTACCAAGGTAAATCTTGAACTCGGCGGGAAGGCTCCCGCGATTGTCCTGAAAGACGCGGATTTGGATTTGGCAGCTGATGCAATCGTTGCTTCACGTGTCATCAACTCTGGACAGGTCTGTAATTGTGCTGAGCGTGTTTACGTGGAAGCAAGCGTCGAGGATGAATTCGTTGCTAAGTTGTCCCAAAAGATGTCCGAGCAGAAATTTGGTAACCCGGCAGAGGACTTTACCGTCGCCTACGGACCCATGATCAATAAGGCCGGATTGGATAAGGTCGCTGGTCTTGTTGAACGTGCAAAAGCGGCCGGTGCATCGGTTGTGACAGGTGGCGAAGTGGCTGACTTGGGTCAGGGTAACTACTATCAGCCGACAGTTCTAACAGGCTGTGCTCAGGACAGCGAGATCATTCAAAAAGAAGTCTTTGGCCCAGTCTTGCCCGTCAATACAGTTAAAGACATCGACGAAGCTATCACACGCGCTAATGACAGTGATTATGGCCTGACCTCATCTATCTACACGCGCGACATCAACTCCGCGATGCAGGCTTGCCGCGAACTGAAATTCGGCGAGACCTACATCAATCGCAACAATTTTGAAGCCATGCAGGGCTACCACGCCGGTGTTCGCAAATCCGGAATCGGCGGGGCGGACGGTAAACATGGCCTCTATGAATTTACTCAAACTCATATGGTCTACATTCAAAGCTGATCTCCTGTGTAATGGATTAGCTTTCACTAGACCGGGCTTTTCAAAAGCCCGGTCCTTTTCCTTCAAAAAACGGGAGTGACCCTAATGAACGCTCAGAACTTCATTCACACAACGGTGCAACCCAGTTTCATCCTGTTCGGTGCTCCGGAAGTGCCGCGCGTCGTCAAAAATGACGAGGTAAATCTGATTGCCGGAAAAGCAGAGCAGGGCGTTTGGCTCTACAGTGATGACACCCAAAGTGGCTCAAAATTTGGCATTTGGGAATCTAATGCGGGCCGGTTTCGTGCGACGATGGAAGGCATCACTGAATTTTGCCATATACTTGAAGGCGAGGCCGAAGTCACAAACTTGGCAGACCGCTCCACCCGTATCATTAGAGCTGGGGATTCATTTGTGATGGAAGCCGGGCTGCGCACCGAATGGCACGTGCCTATCTATATCAAGAAATGCTTTGCAATCAGTAAAGTTGGTTTCTAACCGCGCTCGGCCAAACAAAGTTTTTTGGTTCTAAGTAGTGCCACGTGGGAACAGTATTGAGCTGTTGCGGTGCAGCACCCATCAAAATTGAGGGCAGCAAAAATGGACACCACTATGCATGGTCGAAACGTATTGGTTACCGGCGCATCCGGGGACATTGGCGCAGCAACAGCTCGCATTCTAGCGTCCGCCGGCGCCCATGTTTTTTACACTATCAGTCCTCCAGAAATCGGATTGAAGCATTAGCGCGCGAAGATGCGTTCCAAACTAACGGAGCCACTATAGTACATGCTGATCTGACCGTTGAGGAGGATGTGAATGACATGTTTGCAAACATCTCTTCTGACAAGATCATTCATGATTTTGTATGCAACGCGGGCTATTTGCAGGAGGAGCAGGTTCCTCTCGTGGACATGTCGCTTAGTCAGTGGAACACGACCGTTGATCGGAATCTGACATCTGTTTTCTTAAGCACTCGAGGATATTTGGGCCAACTGAAAAATGCGAGTGTTCAAGACCCTTCAGTTGTTTTGATTGGTTCTATGTCAGGCGTTTGGGGACAACCTGGACTCGCTGATTATTCGGCCGCGAAAAGTGCTATGACAAACGGCCTTCTGCCTACTCTCAAGGATGAAATTATCCGGCTTGCTCCTCAAGGACGCGTAAACTTGGTTGCGCCTGGTTTTGTTCGCACAAGAATGATCAAGGCAAAACTTGATGCGGAGGAAGAAATGAAAAAAGTACTCCAAACTGCAAGCCTCCGGAAGTTTGCTACACCTGAAGATGTTGCAAACGCTGTGGCCTTTCTGATTTCCGGCCAATTGAGTGGCCATATTACGGGCGAAATTGTTCGCCTCGTTGGCGGAAAAGAGGGTCGAGTTTTGTTTGACCTTAGTGAAATACAAGTGTGAGGATCAGAAAGTGAGAATGAATGGACGTTCCGTTTTTGTAACAGGTGGTGGTTCCGGGTTAGGGGCGACCACTGCGCAACGCCTTGCAATAGAGGGTGCAAGGGTTGTGGTTGGCGACTTAGATTTTAGTGCCGCGCAGAAAGTCGCGAATGCCATTAACGCCGATGGCTATATCGCATATGCTCAGGAAGTGGATGTAACATGCCATGAAAGTCTTGAAGCTGTGGTGCAAAAGTCCGTGGAGCGATTTGGAAAGCTAGATGGCGTATTTGCCTGCGCCGGGATCACGACGAATGGCACGGTCGTGGATATGCCTGAAAGTGACTGGGACAGGATCATGCAAGTAAATTTGAAAGGCGTGTTCTTAACTTGCAAACAGACTATTCCATTTCTGGAAAGAGCGGGCGGTGGTTCGATTGTCCCAGCCGGATCGATTACGTCGTTCACAGGGGTGTCAAAAAGTTGCGCATATGCGGCATCGAAGGCAGCACTGGTTAGCTTTTCGCGTAACATGGCGTTGGACTACGCAAAATCTTCCATAAGAGTTAACTTGGTCTGCCCGGGACATTGTGAGACACCTTTGGTACAAGAGCTGTTTCGCAATACACAGGGTTTGCGAGAAAGTTTAATAGCAAGATACCCAATGGGGAGGCTTTCAGATGAGAGAGAAATTGCAAACGCTGTTCTATTTCTGTTGTCTGATGAGAGCTCCTTTGTCACAGGAACGGAATTGGTAGTGGATGGGGGCTTTCTAGCGGCTTAATCCTGCGCATTAGAACAAACAACAAGCCTTTCCTGATTTAGCAATCGAGCAGTCTGGCGGTTGCAGCAAGGCTGAACAGCAGCTCACCCAAATCGGTTGTGTGATGTCGTTGGCGTCGACACGCGTGGACTACGGGCGTATCGCAGTCGACCTGTCAGCCGCAGGCAGCGGTCTGATCTGGTCACGTTGGCTCACATCAAAGAACAATCGTGTCTCAGCCTTGGCTGCTACGATCGGCCAAGGATGACTGAAGAGCTAAAGAGATTTGGTCTGGATGTCGGGCACCACCGTGTCGGACGCTTGATGCGCCAGAACGCATATCCATGGTCAAAACACGCAAAAACAAAGTTACGACTGACAGCAATCATAAGTTCAACATCGCCCTCAACCTGCCTGGTAGAAACTTCACGGCAGATGAACCGAACCAGAAATGGGCGCGTGATATCAGCTATGTCTGGACGCGTGAGGGCTGGTTGTATCTGGCCGTGATCTTAATCTGCATTCCCGGCGCGTCATCGGCTAGGCCGTGAGAAACCGCATGAAACGCGACCTCGCGGTCCGGGCATTGGAGATAGCCATCGCGTTCCCGCAACGGCCCAAAGGCTGCATTCATCACACGGAGCGCGGGTCGCGGGTCGCAATATTGTTCAAACGACTACCACAAACTCCCGCGCCTGCATGGGTTCAAGGTATTGAAGTCTGTCAAAGGTAATTGCTACGATATTGCGGTTGTTGAGACATTCTTCAAAACCATCAAGGCTGAGCTAATCTGGCGGCATCAATGGGATACGCGACGAAAAGCTGAAATGGCGATCTCCCACTCTCATTGATATTGCGTATCAACTGCCGGCCGGTGGAATACATCAACGGCATCTACAATCCGCGCCGCCGACACTCAGCACTCGGCTGGAAAAGCCCCGTCGCATTCGAGCGTAAGGTGGCTTAAGCGAGCACTTGCGGCGGCACAATTCCGCGACACGTCCAGGCGTTCAGGCCCAACCTGCAAGGGCTGGGATAGAGTACGCGTAGCTCAGCCGGAACGGGCAAAAAGTAGATCTTGTGTAGGTTTGGTTTCTACCCCGGAAAAAGGACTTGAGCCCGGCTATCAGGATTTCACTCGGGAAAAGTCAAGATGACCACATTGCTCGGCGGCTGTGGCGAGCCATTTCAGAATGAAATGAACTAAAAAGAGCACGGGGTCGAGTTAACTCCGTGCTCTTTTTAGTTTGATTATGGTGTATTGTTTTGTGTTGAGATTTTGGCGGAATTAACCTGCTAACATGATCTCTTTTACAGATTTGGTGACGTCGGCCACGTCTGATTTCAGGGGGGAGATGCCGGTTTCTATCATCTTCTTACCACCGAGATAGGCTTTGCGATCTCCTACGGAATCCACGGCGATCAACGTGTCGTTCTGATAGTACCAAAACGACAAACCTGCGGCTGCTGCGTCATTGCGGGTGATGACTTCGGTGTATCCAAGGTTTAGGCCGGCAATCTGTAGTTTGGTGTCGTACTGATCAGACCAAAACCACGGTTTTGGAACATAGGGCGTGTCCGTGCCTGCGATATTGGCGGCCACGCAGTCGCCGCTATCAATAGCATTTCCGACGCTTTCTAGGCGGATCGTTTCGCCGCGATAGGCGAAAGAGGCGCAATCTCCAATGGCCCAGATGTTGTCCGCAGAGGTGCGGCAATGGTCATCGGTTATGATGCCGTTGAGCACCTTGATGCCCGCGGCGTCGGCGATCTCGGAGTTGGGTGTGACGCCGATGCCAGTGATGACCAGATCAGCCGCAAGGACAGAGCCGTCTTGAAGCGCAACACCTGACACATCCTGATCACCAACCAGACCCTGAATAGGGGTGTTTTCTAGAACGTTGACGCCATTGTCTTGGTGTAACTTACGGAAGTAGTCCGAGGTTTCTTGTGCGGCGACGCGCTGCAAGATGCGAGGTTGCGACTCGATCAGGGTGACATCCATGTCGAGCTTGCGCGCCACTGCGGCGGCTTCTAGTCCGATGTAGCCGCCACCGATCACGACCAGTTTCTTGCCGGGTTTCAATTGTGGGGCGAGCTGGGCCACGTCGTTTTTGCCACGTATGCAAAAGACGTTACCCAACGCGCCACCGATTGCATCCGGTAGGTGGCGCGGGGTGGCACCGGTGGCGAAAACCAGATGATCAAACGAAAGCGTTGCGCTCTTGTCTGTGGTGACGGTTTTGCCTGCGACGTCCACTTGGGTGGCCGTTTCTTCCAGCAGTAGCGAAATATTGTTGTCCGCCCAGAACGCAGCCGGGCGCAGCAACAGGCGATCTTCGGTTAGATCGCCACGCAGAAAGGCCTTGGATAGGGGAGGGCGCTGATAGGGGGGCGTGGGCTCTTGGCCGATGATCGTAATATCGGCATCATACCCCAGCGCGCGGAGTTTGATTGCCAAGGACGCGGCGGCCTGGCCGGCGCCGATTACCAGGGTTCCAGTCATTGTATGTCTTTCATTTGAGGGGCGGGTAAACAGCGACTGTCAGGATGTATCTTGGGAGGAGAAGGGATTGCACCTAATCCTGACAGTCTGTTCGGAATGTCCTCAAATCAGGGGTCTAAGGAAACGCTTCCAAATTTTTCGCGCAGCTGATTTTTAACAATCTTGCCTGTCGCGTTGCGTGGGATTTCGTCCACAAAGATCGCCCGATCAGGGATTTGCCAATTGGCAATTTTATCGCGGTAGATGCTTAGGATGTCTGCCTCGGAGGGAGATGCACCTTCGACCAGTTTCACCAGAATAATTGGACGTTCGTCCCACTTTGGATGCGGAACCGCGATTGCGGCAGCGTCCATGACTTCTGGATGAGCGATTGCGATGTTTTCCAATTCTACCGAGGAAATCCATTCACCACCCGATTTGATCAGGTCTTTGGAGCGATCCAAGATGGTGATGAAACCGTCCTGATCCATTGCTGCAATATCACCAGTGTCAAACCAACCGTCTTCGGTCGCGTCGTTTTCTGCGTTGAAATATCGCTGCACGATCCAATGGCCTTTGATTTGCAGAATACCGGTGCCTCCGGAACCTGTTTTGATCTCGGCACCCTCGTCATCCAACAGACGAAGCTGCACGCCAAAGGGGGGACGGCCCTGACTGACGCGTATTTGATTTTGTTCATCTTCTGACAACGAAAGCTGCGCGTTTTTTAGCTGGTTTATGACCCCCAGCGGGCTAGTCTCGGTCATGCCCCAAGCGTGAATGACTTCGACGCCAAAGCCTTTGCGGAATGTGTCCATCATCGACGGTGGACAAGCCGCGCCGCCAACGACAGTGCGTTTCAGCGATAGGTTTTCTGGTTTGTTCGCTGTCAAGGCCTGCAACAACCCGCCCCAAATCGTTGGAACGCCAGCCGCAAATGTGGCTTGTTCTTCGTTGATCAAGGTCAACAGGCTTTCGCCATCCAGTTTTGGACCCGGCAATAGCAACTTACAGCCAGACATTGCCGCAGCATATGGGATACCCCATGCGTTCACATGAAACATTGGCACCACGGTCAGCACAGATTCCTTGGCGCTGATGGCCATCGCGTCTGCAGCCATCAAAGCCATGGAATGCAAGATGGTGCTGCGGTGCGTATAGGCCACGCCTTTGGGATTACCCGTTGTGCCGGATGTGTAGCACAGGCTGGAGGCATGGTTTTCTTCGAAATTTGGCCAAGTGAAATTAGAATCGCCTGTGGCGATGAAATCTTCGTAGAACTCGGCCCGTGGCAACAGCTCTGCCAAAGCATCGGTTTTTGGTGCCATGATGACGATGCGATCTAGCACGGTCAACTTGTCAGCCAAATTGGCCACGATGGGCGCAAAGGTTTCATCCACAAACAGGATGCGGTCCTTTGCGTGGGTTACGATATATTCCAACTGCGCCGGGAAAAGGCGAGGGTTGATCGTGTGGCAGACATAACCAGCACTAGAACTACCAAAATAAATCTCTAGGTGGCGCAGGTTGTTCCAAGCGATGGTCGCGATGCGGTCGCCTTTGTTTAGGCCGGCCTTTGTGAGGGCACTGCCCAATTGGCGCGCGCGTTTAGCAACTGATCTCCAGTTGCTTTTTGTCTTGGTGCCATTGGTTTCGATGCCGACAACTTCGGTTGCGGCGTGGTATCTTTCAGCGTGGTCGATCGCAGAACCGATAGTCAGTTGCTGCGCCATCATTTTTCCAAGCATTTCTTTTCCTTTGGACTGAAGCGATCTCTCGAGTTTTAGGTTCGGATGATCTTAGTCAGGCATTTCGTACATGAGGATTCGCGCCATACGGCTGTGATCAATAGAGAGCACTTCGCCGCCATCGCTTTCCCAGTTGCGCCATGCAAAACCGACAGGATTTTTGCGTTGGTTCACGAGCGGGTGGTCGCGAGGAGTATAGTTGCGTTTCAATACCGGTTTTGCGAGCCAAGCCATTTGCGCCATGGTTTTGGTCAAGAAGCTGATGCTTTTCCAAGTGCCACGAACGGATTTGAAGTAACCCTCGACTTTACACATGTGGAAGTAGGCTTTGCAGGTTTCTTTGGTGATGTGCCAAAGGGCCTCGCCGACCATGCGGCGGCGGTACCATTCATCTTCGCCAAAGAGGTGTTGATAGGCCTCAAAGGCCACGGCACCGTGTTCCACTTCTTCGACCTGATGCCAGACCCAAAGCGCGCGCACGATCGGATTGGCGTCGTGCATCCACTTTTCATAGTTGTCTAAGATGATCATGCCCGCGAGAAATGTGAAGGTTTCATACCCCGCAGTGAAGCCGACAAGACGGCGCAAATCGTCTTTGCGTGCCATAGTGGCAAAGTCTTTTTTGGCGTGTTTGTCCAGCGCGTCGCCTTTTGGATAGCAATCCGCCAAGTACTTGTTGAAGTCGATAAAGTTCTTAGCGTGATGCGCTTCTTGTCCGATGATGTCTGACACATCGCTGCGCAGCTGATCATCGGTGATTTCTTTCTTGGCTTTGCCAAGGGCTGCGATCAAGTAGCGTTCGAAATAGGGGATATGGACCCCTAGAGCGTTGATAAATATCGCGAATTCTGGGCAAGATTTGCTCCAAACTGGTGACTCCATCTCTGAAGTTTCAAACTTCAGGGTACGCACCTTTATGTTGTCCATTGGGTGTTCGTCAGTGATCTTAGTCATGACTTCCTCCTCCTTTGACTGTGTCGCGGTAGATGCCGCTTACAGATGTCGTTTGCTCGGTAGGTTCGCCAGTAGGCGGATCAGAACGAGCAAAAGTAGAACTGCTGCGATGACCGCGGGAACATAGGCGACATAAGATGCCCAGTTTGCGCCACCTGCCGGTGTTTCGTTCAACGCTAGACCCCGGTTTGGAGAGAACGCGCCGAAAAAATAAAACAGCACGTTCGCCCAGGCGATAAAGACTAGGCTTTTGCTGATTGAGGATTCTTGACTACTGCTGAGCGTGAAACGTGGACGCAATGCAGCAAAGGCCAAAAGCATCAGACCATTCATTAGGCAGCCGGTGTGCATCCGTGCCCATGCGGACGTGGTGCCCGGTAGCTCGTAGTCGATGACGAATGGAATTGGCGATAGGCTGATTTGGCCTAGAATCGAAAACGTTAGTCCGAATCCGCTAAATAGCCCCACGATCATCACGAGAATTCCGTGTTTAATCAGTCTGTTCGTATGCAGGTGATCTGACATACTGTCCTCCCAGTGTTTTATTTTCTCGATATTTAGGGCAACTGATCGAAAGCGACCCCAAACTTTAGGTTAGGGAGCTCGTGATTTCAGTCTGTTAGAAAGACTGTAGGGAGAAGGTCATGGATGAGAAGCAAGGGAACCAAGATGGTAGCATCTTGATTGATACCAAGCTGCAATCGCCAAAGTTAACAAAGTCGAACGTCACGCGCGGCAAGATCGTCACGCGATTCAAAGCCCTGTCATCAGAGTCTGCGCTTTTTGTTGCCGCAACAGGATACGGCAAAACAACGATCATGCGACAGTTGTTTGATACGGTGACAGCCGCAGGTCAGCGCACTGCTTGGTTGAGTTTTGATACATTGGATGATCAACCACAGACCTTTTTTGGATATTTTGTTCAGATGCTGTCTGAGGCAAGAGTTATCGACCGGCGTGAGTTGTTCCAGCAGACCAGCTTTGCTGAAGAAGAAGAATTTGACGTTGCCTTTGCGCTGATCAGCCAGGCGGCGGCGCGTGTATCTGAACCAACTGCCCTGTTCTTTGACGATTTCCACTTTATTAAAAATCCCAGCCTGATGCGTGGTTTCGGGCGCTTTCTGGATTCTAAGTCTAACTCACTTCGGGTGTACATTTCGTCTCGTACTGTGCCGCGTTTGGAATTTGATCGGCGGGAGATGGAAGGTAGTTTTGTCGTTGTTGATGCAGGACAGTTGAAGTTTTCGCAGATTGAGGCTGAGACATTCTTTGAACGGTCAGAACTGCGTTCGCTTTTGCCTTCGGATGTTTCTGAGATTCTGAATTCAACAGAAGGCTGGGTTGCCGGGCTGCAGATTGCATCGATTTCGATGAATACGTCGACCAAGCGCATATCGTCGATTCCGTCACAGTTCAGCGGATCAAAAGAGCGCGTGGCGCGCTATCTTTATGACAATGTGATGGAGCGCGTGCCCGAAGGCGTTCGGGACTTCTTGCTAAGTACAGCGCCGCTAAGCCGGTTTTGCGTGCCGATGTGTGAATTCGTGCGCGGGGAAAAGGGCAATAAGGCTATTCTGCAATGGCTGATGGATACCAACCTGTTTCTTGTGTCGCTGGATGAAACCGCGACTTGGTATCGGTACCACCATCTGTTTGCGGAATTTCTCCTTGAGACAGCGCAAAATGATCCGAATTTTTCGAAATCCGACATCCACCATAAGGCAAGCCAATGGTGCCTAGAGAATGGATTTCTGGATGAGGCGGTAAATTACCTGCTGGATATCAAAGATTTTGACGAGGCTGCCCGGATTATCAGCGAGTCTGCTCCGCGTATCGCGCGCCAGAATGGTGATAATCATCTGCTGATCCGTTGGATCGAGCGTTTGCCCTCTGAGCATCAGGAGCGCTATCCGGCGATGATGTTGGATTATGCGTTTTCACTGGCGTTCACACATTCCACCGATCCGGCTTTGAAAATTGTTGCCCGTATTCGTGACGCCATGCAGGGCGCTGATACCAGCGATTTAGCTGTGGCAGAGACGCTGGCCTATGCGGAAACCGTCGAAGCGCTGGCGCGGGCCGCTAAGGATGACACGGAAGCAGCGCTAGAGATGATTTCGGAAACGCGTAAGCGATGGCCTGCGTGTGAAGCCGGGGTGCAGGGTATTATGGCCAATGTGACGGCCTATTGTCAGATGGCCAACAACCGTGCGGGCGCCGCTATCAAAGAAGCGATGAGTGCACGTGTTTTGGGCATGCAGGCCGGGTTGCCATATGTCTGGCTTTGGGCCGATTGCATCGAGGTTATGGTGCATTGCCGCATGGGCAACTTGGATGCGGCCAAGGCGCCGTTGAAACGTGCGCTAGAGGCCTCGGGCGAAGAGGGTGAAAACACCTTGCTTGGTTTGATGGTGCATATGTTGGCAGCCAATCTAGCCTATCTTAGCGGTGATGTGCCTTTGGCACAGATCGAGTTGGCTTCTGGCACAGGGTATTCGGCGACCTACGGGCCGTTGGAGCCGCTGCTAATTTCGCACAAAGTTCGGTCCGGAACGGCGGCAATCAATGGCAACCCGGCGCGGGCGCTTGAGATTCTAGAGCGCGGTCAAACGCTGGGTTTACGCAACGGATTGCCAAGTCTTGCCTTTATGACGGTGTGTTTGCAGATTTCACATTACAGTCGTCGACAAGAGGCCGAGACTGCACGCCGAATTGCAGAGCAATGGGGCGTATATGATGGCAGTTGGGGTACACGGTTCAGCAAGCCCAATGAGATTATTGCTGTGTGTCAGCGCCGCATTATGGCCGAGGTGGCAATTGCCGAAGGGGCATTTGATGAGGCCGCGCAAACGGTTGAGGATCTTGAGCGCAGGTTGAAAAACCGCTGGCCGCAGGAAGAGCTGCTGACCCTTAGCATTCTAAAGTCACACGCCTATTTTCAGGCTGGCCGGCACAACGACGCAGCACGCGAGTTGTCGCGCACGTCGCAGGTTGCAGACAAGCATGGAATCTACGTTCCCTTTATCGAATTCGCTGGGTATGTGCGCCCCATTTTGAAGAGCATCGTTGAAATGCGACGTAAGGTCGGGACGTCGGAAGATTTGATTCTGGAAGCGCCAGAATTCAAAATTTTGCGTCTGGTGGATCCGTGCGACCCGAAAGCGAGTGAGGCTGAGGCCGATGCGGATGACGGATGGATTGTAGAGGATTTGACCAATCGCGAGGTCGAACTGTTGCAACTTATTGAAAGCGGCATGACCAATGCGCAATTGGCAGCTCATCTGGTGCTGTCAGTCGCCACGGTTAAGTGGCACCTGCACAACGTGTTTCAAAAGCTTGGTGTTAAGAACCGCATGGGTGCTTTGGCGAAAGCCCGCAAATGCGGGCTTTTATAGGCTTATTGTTCTGTTTCGACTGTCGCGTGTAGGCCGTCCATTTCGTCGGTTAGGGTGATCTGACAGGTCAGGCGGCATTTTTCTGGGGATTCGACAGAGAATTCCAACATGTCGTCTTCTTCTTCACTGCGGCTCTCTAGAAGGTGCAACCAGTCCGGTGAAAACGACATGGCGCAGGTGCCACATGCAGCTGCGCCGCCGCAGTCTGCATCAACGCCGCGAATCGAGTTGTTTTTTGCCGCTTCCATCAGCGTGGTGCCTGCGGTCACTTCAAGTTCATGAGCTGCTTTATCAGCGTCGACAATGATAATCTTGACCATTGGTTCCTCCAATTTCCGTTATTGTACGTTCTAATTACGAAACGAATGGGAAAACCCATCCTTAAGTTCGGGCGATGGTCGAATTGCTTCCTTTAATGAGATTTTAAGGGAGAAGATTCATGAACCACATTCGTCCAATATTCGAAAAGCAAAAGGCGGCCTTTGAAGTTGACCCTTACCCCAGCCTCGCGACGCGCTTGGATCGTCTTCACAAATTGGCTGGCGCTTTGGGGAAACACAAGGAAGGGCTCATCTCTGCGATTAACAAGGATTTCGGGTGCCGTGCGCGCTCTGAGACGTTGATTGCTGAAATCCTTGGTAGCCATGGGGCCATTCACTATGCTGAGAAGAACCTGAAGAAGTGGATGAAGGCTAAGAGACGCCACACCTCTTTCTGGTCGTTGCCAGCGAAATGTTATGCGATGCCGCAGCCCTTGGGCGTGGTTGGCATTATGGCGCCTTGGAATTATCCGCTGCACCTAAGTATTGCGCCTTTGGTGGCCGCATTGGCTGCGGGCAATACTGTGATGCTCTGGCTTTCTGAAGAAACACCAAATCTTGCCAAGTATCTGGCGGATTTGTTGGCAGACACTTTTGAGCCTGAGATTGTCACAGTTGTGCAGGGTGACCCTTCGCTTGCGCCACATTTCTCGAGCCTGCCATTTGATCGCCTGCTGTTCACTGGGTCGACGCGTGTGGGTAAATTGATCGCGGCGGCTGCTGCGCCAAACCTGACACCGGTCACGTTGGAGCTGGGGGGAAAAAGCCCGGCAATTGTTGCACCGGATTATTCGGTGAAAGAAGCTGCCGAGCGGATCACCTGGGGTAAGTCGTTTAATGCAGGCCAGACCTGTATCGCTCCAGACTATGCATTGGTGCCAAACAAACATGTCGAGGAATTCGGCCAAGAGGTGCTGAAGAACTTTAAGAAGTTCTACAATTCGATCTTGGATTACGATTATACCGCGATCATTTCGGAACGCTTTTTCCGCCGTTTGAAGGACCTGCTGAAAGAAGCCGAAGAAAAAGGCGCGACGATCATTCAGCCAGATGGCATTACGGAAAGCGTGGTGGATTCCACCTATAAGTTCCCTCTGACCATCGTACTGAATGCGCCACAAGATTGTGCGCTGATGCAGGAAGAGATATTTGGTCCGATTTTGCCGATCGTTGGCTACGATAAGATCGAAGACGCCATTGCCTATATCAGCGCCAATGAACGCCCGCTATCGCTGTATTGCTTTAGCGGTGACCAATTGGTGCGCCGTGAAGTGATGCGGAAAACGCATTCGGGTTCCATGGGTGTGAACGAAGCCTTGCTGCAATATATCCAAGAAGACCTCGCCTTTGGTGGTGTCGGTCAAAGTGGCATGGGTGCTTATCACGGCAAAGAAGGCTTTGATACGTTCAGCCACTATAAATCGGTCTTTGAGCAAAAGGGGCTTGGGCATTTCACTGGGGTGAAGTTGCTGTATCCGCCGTATGGGCCGATCTCGAAATTGGTTCTGAAATTGATGGGGGCCTAAGCCCTAAATAAAAAAATCCAACCGACCCCGCCTAAAGGCTGGGGTTGGTTCAAATCGGATTTGCCAAGCTAAGAAATGGTTGCTTTCGAACATAACAACGAATGCGACCCTCAAAGCAAAAAGGCTTTGGGGGAAGACGAAGAAACGAGCCCAGAAGAGGCTCAGTATAGCGCATTTCTCGCGACATCAGCGAGATATCTGATCGGAAATCGCGCTTTAACGGGAGGACAGAATGAATTCAAAAATGCTTTGCAGCGCACTGGCGCTGGTTGCGGTAACTGCTACGGCTGCCCATGCGGGTGATAGTGGTTGGTACGTTCAAGCCGGTGTCGCGAGCGTCGCTTTCAATGAAAGCACATCGCTGACGGCAGCAGGTGGCGCAGTGCCGTCATCTAACGTCGACGTTTCCAGTGAGTTAGCTTTGGGTGTTGGCATTGGTTACTTTTTTAACCCGAATGTTTCCGTGATCGGTATCATCGGTACGCCCCCAACAAGTAGCATTACTGGCGAAGGAACAATTGCCGGTTTGGATGTTGGTGAGGTTACCTATGGGCCGGCTATTCTGGCGGCTAACTATCACTTCAATCCACAAGGGCGTCTCCAGCCATTTGTCGGTGCTGGCATCAGCTATACGATGGTTTTTGATGAAAGCGACGGCTCGGTAAATGACCTATCAATTGATAACGCCTTTGGTGGCGTGTTGCGTGCTGGGTTTGATTATCTGATTGATGACAAGCAGGGCGTCTTTTTCTCTGCCAATAAGCTTATCACTAAGACGACGATCACAGGCACTGTGAGTCCTGCCGTACCTGGTTTTGGCGGTGCGCCTGTTGTGGCTGAAGTCGACTTAAATCCATGGATCTTGCATGCCGGTTACACATACCGCTTTTAGCTATCCACAATGTCCCCGCACTCCCAGCGCCTCTCATATGTGGACCCCATGCCTCGGTCGAAGAATTCGAAAATCCTAAGGCTTCTCCAGTTAGCATATTCGCTGCCTTCTGAGGGGTATTTTAACATTTTTGACGTTACACGGCACGCCTTGTGCCGCCATGAAAGGTGAGCGCATGACGCAGACTTTCCGTAAGGACGTGCAAGAAGGGCATGTCGTCTTTTGGAATACGAACTCAAAGTACAAGAACGCTTTGACCGAGTCCTACAACCTTGCACTGATTGAGGCGTTGGAAGAGGCCAGTGCCGATGCTGCTATTGGAAGCGTGATCCTTGCGGCAGAAGGGGATTTCTTTTGCTCGGGTGGCGATCTGAACTTTTTGAAAGAAAATAACAGCCTTTCTGAGCAAGAGCGGTTTGATAACATCAATGCGTTGCATGATGTAATCAAAGCCATTCGCACCTGTACCAAGCCGGTGATTTGTGCGGTTGAAGGTGGCGCGGCGGGTGCTGGGCTGTCTTTGATGATGGCTTGTGACATGATCGTCGCTGCTGAGCAGAGTAAGCTCATTCTGGCCTATGTAAATGCTGGGCTTGTGCCTGACGGTGGGGTGACCCATTCGCTGCGCGCCGCACTTCCGCGAGCATTAGTGTCTAAGCTTGCTATGCTGGGTGAGCCGATTTCGGCGCAGCGTCTGTTTGAATTGGGCGCAATTTCTGAAGTGACTTTGAAGGGGAAAGCTCTAGAGGAGGCGCAGAAATTGGCCGCACGGATTTACGCAGGGCCGGATAAAGTGATTGGTAGCATTAAGGCACTGTTGGAAGCCGCAGAAACGAATGGCTTGGATGCTCAGCTTGATCTGGAATGCAACACAATGGCGCAGGCTTTGGCTGGCGAAGAGGCCAGTATCGGCGTTTCTGCATTCTTGAATAAGGAAGCGCCAAAGTTCCGCTCATCATAATCAAAGTTGAACAGCTAGCCTAAGTGGTGTGCCGGACTTGCTGATGGTCAGCGCATGCCGCTGTTTTCACGGGCCTAAACCGGGAAAATTTCCGCGTTTCGCCTGTTATTCGAAGTAACCTTAGGTTCCATTTAACAGAAATAAATTCTACATATTGAAATTTATGAAGATTGATGCGATGACTTTCCCACACAATTCACGACTCAGGTGACACATGACCAACGCCGTAAAAATTGAAACTGTAGAAAATGTAGCTGTCATTGAGGTGTCGAACCCTCCGGTGAACGCGCTTTCTCAAGCTGTTCGTGCCGGACTGGCCGATTGTGTTGCTCAGGCAAATGCCAATGAAACTGTGCAAGCGGTCGTTATTTGCTGTGAAGGTCGCACCTTTATTGCCGGTGCGGATATTCGTGAATTTGGTAAGCCGCATGCGGAACCATCCTTGCCTGCGGTCATCGAAACGATCGAAGCCTCTGCAAAGCCCGTGGTTGCTTCTCTGCATGGAACCGTTCTGGGTGGTGGTCTAGAAGTTGCATTGGGTGCGCATTATCGCATAGCACAGCCAAACACTCGTTTTGGCCTGCCTGAAGTGACTTTGGGTCTGTTGCCAGGGGCAGGGGGCACGCAGCGTTTGCCACGTGTTGTTCCCGTGAAGATGGCTTTGGACATGATCACCTCTGGCCGTCAGATCAAAGTGGCTGAGGCGCAAGAGGCTGGTTTGGTTGATGCGGTTGCAGATCAAGATGATCCGCGTACTGCTGGTATCGCTTATGCGATGACATTGTTGTCTGAAGGTAAGCTGGCGCGTCCAACCGGTGCGTTGCCATGCAACAGCGCTGAAGATGGTCTGTTTGACACAGCCCGCGCAACTTTGGCGAAAAAGATGCGTGGCCAGTTCGCGCCGCAGAAATGCGTTGACGCGATTGAAAATGCAACCAAGCTGCCAATCACCGAAGGTTTGGCGCAAGAGCGTGCATTTTTCCAAGACCTTATGAATGGCGATCAGCGTTCTGCGTTGATCCATGCGTTCTTCTCAGAACGCCAGGTGGGCAAGTTGCCCGAAATCAAAGATGTATCACCACGTGACATCGCCGCGATTGGGGTCGTGGGCGGCGGTACGATGGGTGCCGGCATTGCTGTTAGCTCTCTCCTTGCTGGGCTCACCGTGACCTTGATCGAGCGGGACCAAGCGTCGGCCGATCGAGCGACCTCATCTGTTTCCAAAATGCTGGAAGGGTCCGTAAAGCGCGGCAAGCTAAGCCAAGCTGCGTTTGACGACATTCTGGCAAACCGCTTTGCGGCCACATCTGACTATCAGGATCTGGCGAATGCGGACATCGTTGTTGAGGCTGTCTTTGAAAGCCTTGAGGTTAAAAAAGACGTCTTTGGCCAGCTGGATGCGATCTGTAAACCGGGCGCGATTTTGGCCTCTAACACCTCTTATCTGGACGTAAACGCCATCGCCGAGATGACAAAACGTCCTGAGGATGTGATTGGCCTGCACTTTTTCTCGCCAGCGCATGTGATGAAGCTGCTTGAAGTGGTTGTGGCGGATAAGACCTCTGCCGAAGTCGTCGCGACTGGTTTTGCCTTTGCCAAGAAGCTGCGCAAAGTTGCTGTACGGTCTGGTGTTTGTGATGGGTTCATTGGCAACCGTTTGTTGTCGCATTACCGTCAAGCAATGGACGGCGTCGTGATTGCGGGTGCAAGCCCATATGACGTTGACCGTGCATTGGTGAATTTCGGCATGGCGATGGGGCCATTTTCGGTGGCTGACCTTGCTGGCCTGGATATCGGATGGGCGACACGCAAGCGTTTGGCACCAACCCGTGATCCGCGTGAGATGTATGCGGAATTCTCGGATCGTCTTTGTGAGAAAGATCGTTTTGGCCGTAAGACTGGCCGTGGTTTCTATATCTACGAAGATGGCAAGCCGTCGGCAGACCCAGAGGTTCTGGAGATCATTGCTGCTGAGCGCACGGATAATGGCGTGAAGGCACAAGAGATCAGCGATCAAGAGATCGTCGATCGTTATATGGCCGCCATGATCAACGAAGCGGCGCGCGTCTTGGAAGAGGGCATTGCCCTGCGTCCGCTAGATGTCGATGTGACGCTGTTGAATGGCTATGGCTTCCCACGCTGGCGCGGTGGTCCGATGCAATATGCGGACACTGTAGGCCTGGACAAAATTCTGAACGACATCAAACGCCTGTCCCAAGAGGACGATTTCATGTGGCAACCGGCCCCATTGTTGGAGCGACTGGTGGCTGAAGGCAAAACATTTGCCGATCTGAACGGGTAAAGGAAATAGCAATGAAACAAGCGGTTATCGTCTCTACGGCACGCACAGGTCTGGCAAAGTCTTACCGAGGTGCCTTCAACGAAACTCATGGCGCGACTATGGCTGGCCATGCGATTGAACATGCTGTCGCACGATCTGGTGTGAACCCTGATCTGATCGAAGATGCTCTGATTGGTTGCGGCTATCCTGAAGCTTGGACAGGCAGCAACATCGCGCGTCAGGCCGTCATCCGTGCAGGCCTGCCTGTGACGGTTGCGGCGGCAACTGTGAACCGGTTCTGCTCGTCCGGTTTGCAAGCGATCGCGATGGCGGCGAATACGGTCACCACCGAAGGTGCGGACGCGGCGATTGCTGGTGGTGTTGAAAGCATCAGCCAGATGCCTCCGTCACGTCCTCCGCAGGCGAAAGAAAGCTGGATCGTTGAAAACAAGCCAGAGACTTATCTGTCGATGATTCAAACCGCGGATATTGTGGCGCAACGCTATAACATCAGCCGCGAAGCGCAGGATGAGTTGGCGTTGGAAAGCCAAAAGCGGACAGCAGCAGCGCAGGGGTCCGGTAAGCTGGACGATGAGATTGTCCCAATCACTGTAACGCAGGCGTTCAAAGATCGTGAAACTGGTGAGGTTACCCATAGGGAGGTGACCTTTAGCATGGATGATTGCAACCGCCCGAACACCACTTTGGAAGGCTTGGCTGGTTTGAAGCCCGTTCAGGGCGAAGGTCATTTCATCACTGCGGGTAACGCATCACAATTGTCTGATGGTGCAGCCGCATTGGTGGTGATGGACGCAGATGCAGCGGCACGCGAAGGCATAGAACCGTTGGGTGCATTCAAAGGTTTTGCTGTTGCAGGTTGTGAGCCAGATGAAATGGGCATTGGTCCGGTTTTTGCCGTGCCACGTCTGTTGAAACGTCATGGTTTGACCGTGAATGACATCGATTTGTGGGAATTGAACGAGGCCTTTGCGTCCCAGGCGCTGTATTGCCGTGACCGCCTAGAGATTGATCCTGCGATTTGTAATGTGAACGGCGGCTCTATCTCGATTGGTCACCCGTTTGGCATGACCGGTGCGCGTATGACGGGGCATCTGCTGATCGAAGGCAAACGTCGTGGTGCCAAGTTGGGTGTTGTGACGATGTGTATCGGTGGTGGCCAAGGTGCCGCTGGCCTGTTCGAAATTTTCTAGGGAGCGGGTGATGGATCTGAACTACACCGAAGAACAAGAGGCGTTTCGCGCCGAGGTGCGCAGCTTTTTGGCTGATAACCTGCCGGACCACATTGCCGAAAAAACTCGGTTGGGGAAACAGCTGACCAAGGCGGATACGGAAGAATGGAATGCCATTCTGAATGCCCGTGGGTGGTTGGCTGCCAATTGGCCAAAAGCCTATGGAGGCGCTGAATGGAACGCGGTGGAGCGTCAGATTTTTGAAGAAGAGGCTTGTTTGGCCCATGCTCCGCGTCTGGTGCCCTTTGGCCTGACGATGCTAGCGCCTGTTTTGCTGGCCTTCGGTAGCGAAGAGCAGCGTCAACGTTTCTTGCCACGTATCTTAAGTGGCGAAGACTGGTGGTGTCAGGGCTATTCAGAGCCGGGTGCTGGTTCTGACCTAGCGGCGGTGAAAACCCGTGCTGTGTTGGACGGCGATCATTACGTCGTGAATGGCCAAAAGACTTGGACCACACTGGGTCAACACGCCAACTGGATTTTCTGCCTTGTGCGGACAAATACCGAAGTCAAAAATCAGGCGGGTATTTCCTTTCTGTTGATCGACATGAATACGCCGGGTGTCACCGTGCGCCCAATCAAATTGATTGATGGAGATGCCGAAGTGAACGAGGTGTTTTTCGACGATGTGCGCGTGCCTGTCGAAAATTTGGTGGGTGAACAGGACAAGGGCTGGACCTATGCCAAGTATCTGCTGACGCACGAACGTACTAATATTGCAGGCGTTGGTTTTTCTGATGCGGCTCTGGCAACGTTGAAACACGTTGCGGCCAATACAGCATCGGGTGGCAAACCGCTGAATCAGAACCCGCATTTCGCAGCGCGCTTGGCGCAGGTTGAAATCGATTTGATGGCGATGCGTACCACCAACTTGCGAGTTATTAGTGCGGCTGCGAAAGGGCAGGCACCGGGTGCGGAAAGCTCGA
Source organism: Cognatishimia sp. WU-CL00825 (assembly GCF_040364665.1). NCBI lineage: Bacteria > Pseudomonadati > Pseudomonadota > Alphaproteobacteria > Rhodobacterales > Paracoccaceae > Cognatishimia > Cognatishimia sp. WU-CL00825. The sequence goes on along the minus strand of NZ_BAABWX010000001.1, from coordinate 1,777,004 downwards.
TGTTGAAAGTGAAAGGCACCTTGTTGCGCCAAGAGCTGACATCGTTGCTGCGCCGCGCAGCAGGACCGGATGCCATGCCGTATCTGCCTGATTACCTAGAGGGCGGCGACAACGTTGACGCCATGGGGCCGGAACACGCGGCTTCGGCAGCACCGACTTATTTCAATATGCGTAAGCTCTCGATCTTTGGCGGTGCCAACGAGATTCAGCGCACGATCATTTCCAAAGCCATCTTGGAACTCTGAAAGGCCGTTTGATATGGATTTTAATCTGACCGAAGAACGGACAATGCTGCAGGACATGTTGCAGCGGTTTCTGGCAGAACGTTACGACCACGAAGCGCGGCGCAAGTTGCTGGAGTCTGGTACCGCATATGATGCGGATATTTTGAATGAACTGGCAGAGCTGGGCATTCTGGGTGCGATCTTCTCGGAAGAGGATGGCGGCTTTGGCGGCGCAGGTTTTGACATCTCGGTTGTCTTCGAAGAATTCGGCCGTGCAGGTGTGATCGAGCCTATTTTGGCCTCGGCTGTATTAGGTGGATCGCTTGTTGCTGCTTTGGGTAATGACGAGCAAAAAGAATTGATTGAGGCTGTCGTCGGCGGGCAATCGGTGTTGGCTTTGGCGCATGGCGAGCCTACGGCACGCTATGACTTGAGTGATGTGCGCACGACTGCTGCGGCGGATGGCAACGCGATCGTTCTGAATGGGACCAAAACGCATGTGATCAACGGTGGTCAGGCCGGCAAACTGATCGTGTCCGCACGCGAGAGTGGCGCGGATACGGATCACGTCGGCATTTCATTGTTCATGGTGTCCAGCGATGCGCCGGGTGTATCGATAAATGCCTATCAGAACGTCGATGGCACCTCGGCCGCACGGGTTGATTTGACCGATGTTCGTCTGTCAGCGGCAGATCGTTTGGGTGATGCGGGCGCTGCTTTTGAGGCGATCGAAACAGCGATCGCACGCGGCACGTTGGCCGTTTCCGCCGAGGCGCTTGGTGCGATGGACGCGGCGAAAGACCTGACCGTTGGTTACCTGAAAGAGCGCAAACAATTCGGTGTTCCGATTGGTAAATTCCAAGCGCTGCAGCACCGTATGGCGGATGTGCTGATCGAGATCGAACAGGCGCGTTCCGCGGTTGTGAATCTGGCGGGGCATATGGAAGCAGATGCGGCGACCCGTGACTTGCATGTCAGCGCCACCAAAAACCTGATTGGCCGCGTGGGGACGCTGGTTGCAGAAGAGACCATTCAGATGCACGGTGGTATCGGAATGACGGATGAATATGCGCTGTCGCATTTTGCGCGCCGTCTGACCATGATCGACCACCTCTTTGGTGATGTGGACCACCACCTCGAACGCTTTATCGCTCTGAGCGCAGCGTCGGGGGGGCAGCTGTGACCCAATTTTTCCGACGCGATTTGCACGACCGGCATTTGGAGCTGTGGAACACTTTCACAGAAACCCGGAATGCGTTGACGCCTGAGTATTATCAAGGTGTCATTGATGGGCTGCGCGAAGCGTCGGAAAATCCGGCAATCACTGCTGTCATCCTAAGTGGCGAAGGCGGGTTCTTTTGCTCTGGTGGTGATTTAAACCAGTTGAAAGAGCGTCGCGATATGACGCTTGAACAGCGGTATGCCAACATCAACCGTCTGCATGACATCATTCGTGCAATCCGCGCGTGCCCAAAACCGGTGATTTCGGCGGTTGAAGGCGGTGCTGCTGGCGCGGGTCTAAGCATTGCTTTGGCTTGTGACATGGTGGTGAGTGCTGAAAAGGCCAAGTTTGTATTGGCTTATGTGCGTGCCGGTTTGGTTCCAGATGGTGGTGTTACGCGCACTTTGATGCAGATGTTGCCTCGCGCCACGGTGGCGAAAATGGCGATGATGGCCAAGCCTTTGCTGGCCGAGCGTTTGTATGATTTGGGCGCGATCACTGAGATTGTGGCCAAAGGCGCAGCCATGGATACGGCACGTGGATTGGCCGCTGAGCTGAGCACGGGGCCAGAACGGGCAATCGCCTCTATCAAAACACTGATGAATCAGGCTGAGGACGCCACGATGGAGGCGCATCTGGATACAGAATGCGAAGCCATGGCGCGGGCCTTGGGCGGGGGTGAGACACAAATCGGCATCTCGGCTTTCTTAAACAAACAAACACCTATTTTTCGTTGAAAGGCTGCGACGATGAAAGATTCAACTCCACTTCCAACGATCTTTGACACTCCTGTCACGCGGACCTTTGGCACGCGGGTGCCAGTGGTTGCTGGGGGGCTGCAATGGCTATCTAAGGCGGAGTATGTTTCTGCTGCGGGTCGGGCGGGTATTATCTCGTTTATCACGGCTGCCAGCTTTGCTGAGCCAGAAGACCTGAAAGCGGAAATCGAGAAATGTCGCGAGATGTGTGACGGCGCTCCTTTTGGCGTGAACATTTCGATGATCCCGAAACTGGTGCAGGGCGAACGTACGGCTGAGATATTCCAGTTAGTCGCGGATAGTGGTGTGAAGTTTGTCGAAACCTCTGGGCGTAGCCCAGAAGAGTTTATGCCGATCTTGAAAGAGGCAGGCATCAAGGTGTTGCACAAGGTGCCATCTTTGAGGTTTGCGGTTAAGGCTCAGTCTGTTGGCGTTGATATGGTTTCGATCGTTGGCGCGGAATGCGGTGGGCATCCAGGTCTGGATATGATCGGCAGCATGGTTAACGCGGGGCTGGCCGAAGAGCGTTTGGATATTCCTTGGTTGATTGGCGGCGGCGTTGGGCGCGGCGCGCAATTGGTTGCAGCGCTTGGCATGGGGGCCTCGGGCGTTGTGATGGGCACGCGCATGTTGGTTTCAGAAGAGCTGCAGGCGCATGGCGATTATAAGCAGGCGCTGATTGTTGCCAAAGAAACAGACACGGCGCTTTGTATGCAATCGGTGCGAAACACGGTGCGGTCATTGCGCAATGAAACCACGGATTTGGTGTCAAAGCTGGAACAAGAAAATCCTGATATTGGGATCAAGGGCCTGTTGGAACATGTGTCCGGCGCGATTGGCCGCAAGGCTTATGCGACCGGCGATATTTCACGCGGCATTCTAAGTGCCGGCCATGCGCTTGGGTTTATTCGCAAGGTTCAGCCGATGGCAGAAATCGTTGCGGATTTCGAGGTAGATGCACTTAAGGCGCTTGATCGCCTTGGTTGCGCGGCCTGATTGCGCAGGTTGGGGGAACATGGAACAGCGAATTCACGAGTTTCTAGATAAAGCAGCGGCACAGGTTGGTGGGAAATCCGCTGTCGTTGATTTTACCGATCGCAGCTATAGCTGGGCAGATTTAGCAGAAGCGACGGATCAAGCTCAGGCTATTCTGATAGATGCTGGCGTTGTCGCTGGTGATCGTGTGGTGCTGGTGTTTGAAAACTGCATTGCGGTTCCCGCATTTTTGTTTGCAGCTAGCCGGTTGGACGCCATTTCCGTTCTGATGAACGCGCGTATGGCTGGCCCTGAGTTAGAGCGCGTGTTTAATCACAGCGAGCCACGGGTTGTGGTGATGTGTACGCAGGCGTCTAAAGCGGCCGCGGCCCACGGCGAGCGTTTACAGGCGGAAAACACAAGCGGTGCCTTTGGCGACATTGCGATTATGCGGCGTCCAGGTGGGACGCCAGAGCCGGTATATAAGGCCAGCGATGAACAAATTGCCGTATTGTTGTATACTTCTGGCACCACAGGTTTGCCAAAAGCGGCAATGCTAACGCATGGCAATCTGATTGCCGCCTCTCATGCCACTGCAAAAGTCCGCCGGGTGGATGATACAGCGATTTCTTTCCTCGCACTTCCGCTGTCTCATGTGTTTGGTCTGGTGACTTTGTTGGCGGCCTTTGCGGCACAGGCGACTGTGCGGCTAGAGGCGAAGTTCTGTGTCGAGCGCCTGTATGAAGCGCTGCATACGGATGTGACCCATTTGCCTGCCGTGCCTCAGATGCACGCGCATTTGTTCCATTACGCGCAAAGCCAGAACAAGCCCAAGTATGAAAAAGGCCTGTTGCGTTTTGTGTCGTCAGGTGGTGCGCCGCTTGATCCGATGTGGAAACGCGATGCGGAGGCATTTTATGGTTTGCCGTTGCAGAATGGTTATGGGCTGACAGAAGGCTCAGCCGGGGTTTGTGCAACATTGAATGAATTCGGTGATCCGGACATTAGTGTTGGACGTCCTATGGATGATTGCCTGATCCGCATCGAATTTGACACGTTTGGGTCAGAGCCAAACAAGGGCATTGGTGAAATCCATGTCGGTGGTCCGCAGGTCATGAAGGGTTATTTCCGTGATGCTGAACAGACCGCCAAAGCATTGACCGCTGATGGGTATTTCCGCACAGGTGATTTGGGGCGTTTTGACGAAGAAGGCCGTCTGCATATCACGGGCCGGTCGAAAGAGCTGATCATTCGGTCTGGGTTTAACGTGTATCCGGTTGAGGTTGAGGCCGCGCTGATCGAACATCCTGATGTGATTGTTGCAGGTGTGGTTGGGCGCAAAGTGACTGGCAACGAAGAAGTCATTGGATTTGTGAAAGTCGAGTCGGTGGATTCTGTGACGGAAGACACTCTGAAGGCTTTTGTTCACGACAAACTGGCCCCGTACAAACGCCCAACTCGGGTTGTGATTGCGACGGATTTGCCAGCGGCACCAACAGGGAAATTGTTGAAAGCTAAGCTGCTAGACACTTTTGCGGCCGAGCTAGAGGCGTCTGAGTGAAACTAAGAGATAAGGTCTGGGGTTTCGTTTGACGAAAGTAGGGGTGATATTTCCAATAATGGAATACCATTTTACATAGTGAAATAAACACGCTTGGAGGAGATGCGTAATGAAAATTGTTAAGAATGTACTGGCAGGTGCATTTTTGTCAGCTGGTCTTGCAACCGCTGCAGCTGCAGAAACCACGATCTATTATGGCCACAGCGGTCCAGACCGCGGCACAGTGCCAGCGGCGCTGAAGTGGTTCGGTGGTCGTATTGAGGAATTGTCAGCTGGCGATTTGATGCTTGACGTTCAATGGGGCGGCGCGCTGTTTAAAGCGACTGGTTCTGTCCAAGCAATTGGCGATGGCGTGGCGGATGCGGGTTCCGTGATTGCAGCCTATTTCCAAAAAGAAATGGCGGCATATAGCCTTGCTGATTTGCCACTGGGTGGCCCTGATCCATGGGTTGGTTTGCGCGCGACAGATAAATTGATGCGCACAGCACCGGGCATCAAAGAGCACCTAGAACAGCAGAGCCTTGTCTATATCGGTACATTTACAGCATCTGACGTGAACGTTGCGTGTAAAGGTGTTGAGATTAACTCGATCCATGACATCGCGGGCAAAAAAGTTCGCGGCGCTGGCGTATATGGTAAAGTCTTTGCCGAGCTAGGCGCGACCATGGTGAACCTGAATGTGTACGAAGCCTATCAGGCGCTGGACACAGGTTTGATCGACTGTACACAAGGTTATTCTTATATCGTTCCTGCACTGAAATGGTTCGAAGTTATCGACAACTACACCCTGCTAAATTGGGGCCAGATCGGTGGCTACGGTATGTTCATGAACAAGTACACTTATGACAGCCTCAGCGATGACCAAAGGGCAGTTCTAACCCAAACGGGTGAAGAGCTGGCGGATAAGTTTGCGCAAATCGTTATCGGTGCGAACTCTAAAGCGGTCACTGCAATGAAAGAAAACAAGTTGGACAGCGAAGTGAAACTGATCGAAGTTGCAGCGGAAGAATCTACAGCTTTGACCGCAGCGACTGAGCCTTTCCTAGACACTTGGAAAGAGAACGCGACAAGCGTTGGTCTGAATGCGCATGAGCTGATTGAGATATATACCTCCGCAGTTGCCGAGTTCTCTAAAGAGCTGGAAGAGCAAGGTTACCCTTGGACTCGTGAGTAACTTATCAGCATTGGGCCCGTGTCATTGGGGGCGGGCCCAACTTGCCATCGGAAAGGAAACATGATGCGTCGCTTGGAGAGCTTATTTTTGGATGTGGCCACTATGGCCGTTGTCGTCCTTGCGTTGATGATCTTTTTTGATGTGGTTTCACTGAACCTATTCAACGTGTCAGTGCCTGATACTGTTATCATTGTGCGTGAGTTGATGGTTGTTGCCATTCTGATGCCACTGGCGGCAGCGACGGCGCAACGGGCGCATATTTCTGTGGAATTCGTCACCAATAAACTGCCGCCTAGATTGGTGAGCTGGTTTATTGTTTTTGGCACGGTTTTCGCTGTTTTGGCTCTGCTGCCAATGATCCTTTCTGGCTACAAAGACCTGATGCACCAAATGCGCATCGGCAGTGAGTTTTACGGCGATCTTGGATTGCCGCAATGGCCGGGCCGTCTGGCCTTTGTCATGGGTATTCTGCTGTGTTGGATCCGTCTTGTGATTATGGTTTTCCAAGACATCCACACGATCGTCACCAAGGGTCAGCTAGATCTGTCCTAATCAATCCCTAATCCGTTAATTTGCAACTCAAGAGGGCGTCATGGATCCTGCAACCATTGGTCTGATCGCGTTCGGCATTATGCTGGTTTTGCTGGCAATGCGCGTGCCGATCGCATTTTCCCTGATCGGGATCGCCACTTTAGCCGCGTTTACAATTTTCGCGTTCCGTACAGGTACTTTTTTGCCCGAACGCGCGTTTCGAGCGACCGCCTCTTTGGTGTTCTCGAATTCTTTTGATTTGGTGCATACGTTTGACCTTTCGATGATCCCGCTCTTTGTGGCCTTAGGGAACATCGCTTATCGCGCGGGAATCACCACGGCTGTTTATGATGCTGCCAAAGTATGGATGATGCGTCAGCGGGGTGGCGTTGCGGTGGCCTCTATTGTTGGCTGCGGTGGCTTTTCGGCCATCACTGGATCAAGCATCGCTTGTGCGTCGACTATGGGTAAAATCTGTACGCCCGAGATGATGCGACTAGGGTATGACCCACGGCTGGCGACTGCCAGTGTTGCTGCAGGTGGCACGATGGGATCTTTGATCCCGCCGAGTGTTCTGTTCATTATCTACGCGATCTTTACCGAGACCTCGATCAACAAACTATTCCTTGCGGGCGTTTTGCCGGGTTTGCTGACCTTGGCTGGTTTTACCCTGACGATCTGGGTCTGGATGTGGGTCAACCCAAAGGTCGTGCCAGAGCGTGGCGAAGCCATTCCGTTTAGGGAAAAGATGGCGGCGGCGCGGTCAGCCTGGCCAGCCTTGATGATCTTTTTGATCGTTGTTGTAGGCATCTATGGTGGCTTTTTCACCGCAACAGCTGCTGCAGCTGTAAGTGTGGTCGTTACCACAGCCACTGGCTTTGCAAGCCGTAAGCTGACGATCAAAGACACTTGGGAGGCGGTACGCGAAACATGTTTGCAAACCTCAGCGATTTTTATTGTTGCGGCGGGTGCCAAGATTTTTGTGGCGGCGATTGCCCTAACAGGTATGGCGCCGGCGCTGGTAGATGCGGTCAGTGCAGCTGAACTGTCACAAACAACATTGTTGTTGGCAATTTGTGCGGCCTATTTGGTGCTGGGCATGTTCCTTGATCCGATTGGGATTATGGTTCTGACCTTGCCATTGATGCTGCCGTTGGTGGAAGCCTATGATATGAACCTGATTTGGTTCGGCGTTGTTGTGGTTAAGCTGCTTGAAATCGGATTGATCACGCCGCCAGTTGGTTTGAACGTCTTTGTTCTTTCCAATGTTGTGGGTAAAACCGCGCCGGTCGGGATGATCTTTTCGGGCATCTGGCGTTTCCTTTGTGCGGATATCGTTGTGCTTTATTTAATCATCTCGTTCCCTTGGATATCATTGGTGTTGTCACAAGCCGTCAAGTGATTGCGATTTAATGCAAATAGTGCTTTCTATACGGAATAATTTAACACTTGAGATAATTGTACCGCATGACGCAACTGACGGACGACAAACGATTTGCCAATACGTTGGCCCGCGGATTAAATATTCTGCGGGCCTTTCGTCCCACTGATAACGGGCTGACAAACATGGAATTGTCTGAGCGCACGGGCATACCGCGCTCAACCATTTCGCGGCTTACATTTACACTGTGTGCTTTGGGGTACTTGTCTCATGGGCGCCACCACGAACGCTATCGCTTAGGGCCTGCGTCTTTGGCCCTTGGGAATATTGCCGCAGCGTCGTTTGCATTTGTCGATATTGCTGGACCAATTATGCAGAAGCTTGCGGATGAAACATCCGCATTGGTGGGCGTGGCACTGCAAGACGACGGTGAGATGTTGATGGTTAAGACGTGGCGCCCTGTTCGGTCGCCGACGATCTGGCTTGATGTTGGATATCGTATGCCAATGCTTAGCTCTTCGACAGGAGCCAGCTTTATTGGGGCGCTATCGAAGGCAGAACTGGGATCGCTTAAGGATAAGCTGCCCGAAATTGATGCCCCGCACCTAGCTGATTTTCATAAGGCAGCACGTGATTCAATCGTGTCCAAAGGTTATGCTTTGATCAGTGGCGAGCAACGGTTTACACAATCTATCAATGCGATTGCTGCGCCCTATCGTCCGTCTGAATTCGGCGAGCCGGTTTCTATTCTGTGTGGTGCTGCGTCTGAGACATTAAGCGAAACCGCGATTGTTGAAACCGTTGGCCCTGCATTGGCAGAAGCGGTCAGAGCGTTGTGTGTTGCAACGGGCCAACCGTTTTCTGTTGTTGAAGGCGTTTAAGAAAAGGCGCTGAAACCAGCGCCTTTTCTTTTGTATTATTCAGCTGCTAGTCGTTCAAAGCGCAGGCCTTTGGCCCAGCGTTTTGAGAACCCTTTCCAATAGGTATGCTGTGCAGTTGCTTTATCGTCCTCGCCCATGGACCACACGCCAGCATCTGATTCTGCAATCAAATCTAAATACGCCGCTTTGTCGGCCTCTTGTTTCAGCTCTTGGCCTAGCCAAGCGGTGACGAAGTGTTGCAGGATGTTGTTCATCCGTGCTGTATCCCAAACCGCATCCATATAATGATCGCTGATGTCTGATCCGTTTGCCTGATCCAACGCTAGGGCTTCGGACGGAACTGGAATTGGCGCGGCAGCATTGTGATTGGCATGGTTAAATGTCAGCAACGCGCGATCAGACTTTACGCAGTTTTGCCACATTTTGCGTACGCCGCTTTCATAGCCAGACACGTCATCCTGAGAGCCTGCCACAAACAAGGTTGGAATAGAGATACCTTTAAGAGTGTCACTGTCCCAAACGCCCATGGTTTGACCCCATGGTGCAATCGCGACAATCGTTTTCACACGTGGATCGGGGGCAGTAATGTAATCTGCGCTGTCACGCTGATGTACAGACAAAGCACCATGTCTTGCGCCAAATGGCAGTTCAACAGCGGTTTGCGTCACACTACCCCCTGCATTCACAATCGCGCCATAGCCGCCCATAGAATACCCGACCAACGCAGAATTAGATGTATTGACCAGGTCGCTCAGAAAAGAGTTTTCATCTTGGGCGAGGGCTTCGATTGCGTCGATAACAAAGATCTGGTCTTGCGGACGGTTCACAAGGGTTGAGCCAAAGCTCGCAAAGTATTGGTCGGACACCTGAAATGTGCGGTAGGTGGATTCTAGGTGGTCGATTGAGGCAACCACATAACCTTTGGAGGCGATGTTTTCAGCAAGGTGTGACAAGAGGAACCGGTTTCCAGGCCAACCGTGCGACATGACAACCAAAGGATAGGTTTCGTCAGAGGCCGCTGCGTCGCGTATGGCTTGGCCCGTTAGTGTGACTTTGGTTTTACCATCACGCAGAAAGGCTTGCACTGCGGTATCCCCAGCCGCGTCTTGTGCAGTGGGGTACCATATTTCGACGGTCAGGGTACGATCGTAGCGCGGCAGTGTCTTGGGCTTTTCACTCATAGCGTCCAGCGCCAGAACGTCAACCTGATCGGGGTTGGTCAGTTCAAGCGTGCGCACGCCGACAGTATGGGAGCCGTAGGCGGCAAGTTCCGGTGCGTTTGGCAATTGTGTGTCGATGCGGTTCTCTGCAATCGCAGCGCTGCCGACGACAACTGTGGCCGCGAAGAAAATGGATCGGAGCATAAAAATATTCCTTATTAAACGACGACTGAATGGCGAAGGCGAATTAGAACCCCGGAGGATACTGACGCCCACCCCGTTCGCAGGTAATCCAACGGGTTTCGGTGAAGGTTTCCATCGACCATTGTCCGCCATGACGTCCGACGCCTGAATCTTTGGACCCACCAAAAGGGACATGAGGTTCATCGTTTACAGATGAATCATTGATGTGACACATGCCCGTTTTTAGTTGTGCGGCGACAGCCAGCGCGGCCTCTTCATCGGCGGAGATAATACCCGCAGATAGGCCAAAGGCGGTGTCGTTTGCCAGCTCAACCGCTTGGGCATCGTCGCTGAATTTCAAGACGGGAACGACTGGGCCAAAGGTTTCATCACCATAGATTTCCATCTCTCGTGTGACGCCTGTCAGGATAGTGGGGGCGAAGTAGTTGCCTTCGGTGGTGCCGCCAGTTTCTAATGTTGCGCCCTTGGCAATCGCATCGTCAAGCTGCGCCTGAATGCGCCGCACTTGTTGCGCGTTGATCAATGGGCCGATCGCATTTGTGGCGACAGTTGGATCGCCATAAGTGATCTTTGCTGTGCGCTCTTTGAACTTAGCGAGGAATTCTTGGTACAAGGAAACGTGCACCAGAATGCGTTCAACTGACATGCAAATCTGGCCTTGGTGGAAAAACGCGCCGAAGGTCGCTGCGTTTAGCGCCCGGTCCATATCCGCATCTTGGCGAATGATTAGATTGTCCTTACCGCCCAGTTCTAAGCAGCACTTTTTAAGCATGTGACCGCATCTTGATGCAATTTGACGCCCGACATTGGTCGACCCGGTAAACGAGACGCCAGCGATGCGTGGATCGTTAACAAGCAGGTCCCCAATTTGGGCCACGCCATTACGGTCACACGTGATGAGGTTGAAAACACCCTCGGGAGTGCCTGCGGCTTGCATAACCTCTGCAAAGAATACGCCGCCTGTAATGGGGGTTTCTTCGGAAGGTTTAAGAACAATGGTATTGCCAGCAGCCAATGCAAAGGCAAAGCCGCGCGCGGTCAAGATGCCAGAAAAGTTCCATGGGCTGATGACAGTGATCGGGCCAATTGGAACGCGTACCGCTGTCGAGTGTTTGCCCAGTTTTGAAGGTAAAATGTGGCCCGTTGGCGCATAACACATTGCGGCGGCGGTACGGAAAATTTCGGAGACATTGGCGGCTTCATAATAGGCCTTTGCTAGGGTGCTGCCACATTCTTTGTGTTGCAACGCCACATAGTCAGCTTTGCGGGCTTCCCAGATATCAGCGGCACGTAGCAGCAACCCTGCGCGTTCTGCGTAAGAGGTCTGCGACCAGGTGCTAAACGCACGATGTGCCGCTGCAATCGCGTTTTGGGTATCGGCGATTGTTGCGTTTGCGACATCGGCCACGGTCCGTTGATCATGTGGCGCAACTGATTGGAAAGTTGAACCGGCCGGGCACCATGCGCCATCGATAAACAGGCCGCTTTGCGGTTGGGAATGCTTCACAGAGTCCTCCAAATTCTATTTAATGGAATCATATTCTATTAAATAGAAATGTGTAGGTGGAAAATCAGCGACGTCGCGGCGCTTTGCCGATTTAGCGGCCTTTGAACCTAAAGAGCATACTGGCCTAGCTTCGCTTCGTGTTCAGTATCTGAAGGTGCAACACCACAGCGTTAGGATTCGGGGAGCATTAGTTACAATTAGTTTCCCTAGACCATTCCTGATCGTAACTTTCCGAGTGCAGAGGTTAAGGTCGGTAAAAAAATACGTGTTTCTGTAATTTTCGACAGCCGTCGTATTGCAAGCCTCGGTGCGCATATTTGCGCGCAGATCGGCACCTTCTCCTCATCCGACCAGAACCGTTTCTTCTGTCTTTTGTCCCGCCATATCAACCCTCAAGATGTCCACTATCAAGGGTGGACACTATCAGCACACTCTATGATGCATCAGAGCAGCACGACCCAAGACCGGATGCTTACGGATAAGGAGCGACGCTAGGTCTTAGAACATGCGCGCGAGATCACGGAAGATTACGCACGGGTTTTGGAGATTCAGAACCGCGCATTGGAATGAAGCTCGCCCTCATTGCAGAAAGCTCGAAGAGCGCCACTGCCACAAGCTCAAGAAGCTCGACCAATCGAACCGGACAGAGATCATCTGGACGAGTGGCAATATCGCCCAGTTCAACAAGTTTGCGCCGAAATGGGTGCAGAGGATTCTGACCGCAGGATGGGAAACCGGCTTGCTAGGGGCTGACTTGGTAAAAGTTAAAATGGACTAATTCGAAGACACGCTGCACGGTAGACGCCTTCGTTTTCGGACCAGTAAACGTGGGAAGGTCGCTTATATCCCCGCCACATCAGCCCTTGAGAAACTGATCGAAGAGACACCCGAGGAACAAGAATTGCTTCTGGTGTCAGAGCTTGGCAGGCCTTTGACCGCCCGTTGGGCATAGAACCAAATCACCAAGTGGCGGCGCGAAGCGCAGCTACCCCCATGGGGCGATGGGCGCGAGAAGACTTTGTCCGATACGCGTGGGACAGTGGCGACAAGATTGCTGACCGGCGATCGGTCGTTGCGCCAAATTGCGGTGCTAATGGGGTAGTCGGTGCGCTACGCGGCGCAGGTTATCGAGCATTATGTGCAGGTTAGCCCGGACGAAAGTGACACTGTTTCGCGCAAACTCAATTAGGCCAAATCGCGGTCTGAAAACACTAGAATGTAAACGGCCCTGTAAACGGTAGGGCCCAAACATGGGAAGGAATGATCTAAGTAATTGTTTTAAAATGGAGGCGACTACCGGAATCGAACCGGTGTACACGGATTTGCAATCCAGAAAGAGGGGCAGCGAAAACAACGACTTAAGGGTACAAAACACACGCTGACAAAAAGTGAACAAAAAGCGAAGGTTTCAAAGTCATTGAACGACCTTTTTGTAGAAGGAGCCGCTCAGCCACATGGGGCGTTTCAATGAGCTGGGCGGTTGCAAACGAATGCGCCGAGCGCCGCTTTGGCAACGCCGCGCGCAAGCAGATCATCATGTTTCTGGCCGACAAGGCGAGCGATGACGGTTCGGGCATCTGGTGTTCCAAGGGGACGATCCAGCGCCACACAGAGCTCAGCGAGAGCACGGTCAAGCGCAGCATCATCGACTTCTTGCGAGAAGGCATTCTGATCGAGACAGGGCGACGGCAATGCAAGAATGGCTACACCGTCATTTACCGCATCGTTCTGGAGCGCGTGGCCGCTATCGAACTCACTGCAGAGCCCGACATTGAGACGGGGGTCACTGTGAACCCCGTCCAGCCTGAACCCGGTACGGGGTCCACGGTGAACGGGGTACGGGGTTCACCGTGGACCCCAAACCATCCTAAAACCATCCATAAACCACCTACGCGCAGGCGCGAGGCGGCGGAGGAGGTTGAAGATCTTAAATCTGAGAAGATCTTGGCGGCCTATCCCGAAGACAGAATCCGAGACCGGCGGACTACTCTGCGCCTGATTGCAGCGGCTGTGAAAGCCGGTGTGGAGCCCGATGACCTGCGTCAGGCGGTTAAAGCCTATGCCAAGGAAAGCGAGGGCTATACACGCAGCAAGGTCTGTTTCTCGGACAATTGGTTCAAGATGCGCCGATGGGAGAAGGGGCTTGCCCAGGTAAGGGCGGACCGAGAGAAGGCGCGAGAGGCCGAAGCCAAAGGGCGTGCCAGCCTTGCCGAATGGATCCACGAGCGCCATCCTCTATGCCGCCACATCACCAACCGGCAGATCGAGGATTTGATTGCATCACAGCTAGTGACGCCCCGAACAGGTGGGCGCTGCGGGGCTAACGTCTTAGCTGGCCTAGCTAGAAGGGCATAGGAATCCGCAAGGCGTTTTGGTTAACATTTAGTCTAGGCAGTTGGGAGGTCCGACTCGAGCCGGAGCAAGGTGTAACGGTAGTGGTGTTTCGATACAACAGAACGCACCTTAAGTGCTGAGAAGTTCAAAATTCATCCTGTGATGATGATTAGTCCGCGTAGGGGCTAGAGTTTGGTTTAGAGGAGACCGCCCCTAGAAACTTGGTCGTACGATAGAATGCCGCTTCTCAATTTTTTGGACTTCATGCTTGTCGCGCCAAAATCACCATTTTGCGGTAAGAAAATGGTATAGGGAGGTTGACAATCTGTGCTTACGGGCGGGTCTATGTTGCAGAAGGTAGCTGCTACATAGCGGCGAGCGTATGGTCTAAACCTTTACGGATATGCTGTTCCAGTAAGCTCTTGGCCATTTGAGAGTTCCGTGCAAGAGCAGCGTCAAACATTGCTTTGTGTTCTTGTACAGCCTCCTCTCCACGGTAGGTCAGAACCAGCATTTGGTAACGCAGATACTTGTTATACAGGGTCGAGTGCAGGGACAGTAGATTCTGTGAATTGCAGGCCTCGATCATTGCGAGGTGAAATTCCCAATCGTAACGCTTCCATAGCTCTTTTTCTGAATGGTCGCCGGCCAGCATGCGCTGTTCCATGGTGCTGAGCTTGTGGTGTGCTGCGACAAGATTGCCTTCCCAATCTGTGTTCCCGTTTTCAATGGATTGCTCTAGGGCATGGCACTCCAGCAATACACGTAGCTCTGTGATCTCGGTCAGATCTTCGCGCGACACTGGGGTTACGAAGAATCCTCGCTGCTCTGGCGCTTCGACAAAGCCTTCGCTGGCCAAGCGGTTCAGCGTTTCGCGAAGGGTGGAAGAGCTGGTTTCATAGCGCTGCTTCAAACCCGCGAGTTTCAGCTTCGCGCCCGGGTTCAACTCACCAAAAATGATGTCGCGCTTGATGCGCTGATAGGTGCTGGATCCTACTGTGGTGAATTGCTCGGTCATGATTTTGTCCGGTGATTTTCTATTTGCCATCTAATTATCACCTTATGCTAACAGCAACAATAATAGAATAAATCAGTCAAAAGGCAAAATATCAGACATTATTGCAAATAGCATTTGTTTCACCTAGACTTGCCGCAGAGGGTGGATTTGATTCTGAGCCCCGTAGAATTAGGGCGCGTAAGCGCAAGTGAGGAGGGACCGGGTGTCTCAGGAAGTTCAGGTTGCAATTGCGGGTGTCGGGCTTGTCGGCCGACGACACGTAGACGCCATCAACCAGATCAAAAATGTGAACCTTTGCGGTGTGGTTGACCCCAGCGATACAGGGCGCAAATTTGCCGAAGAACGCGGGGTGCCGTGTTTTGAAACGTTGGAGGAGCTGTTCGGGTCACAGCAGCCGGATGGGGTCGTCTTAGCGACGCCCACGTTGCTGCATGTTGAACAGGGCCTGACCTGCATTCGTAACGGGTGTCCGGTGCTTGTTGAAAAACCTCTGGCCACCTCCGCTCAGGAAGCTGAAACGCTCGTTGTGGCAGCAGAGGCGGCGGGTGTGCCCGTGTTGGTGGGGCATCATAGACGACACAATCCGCTGATCCGCAAGGCGTATGAGGCGATCTCGGCGGGTGAGATCGGCGATGTTCGATCCGCTCATATTCAGTGTTGGTTCTACAAACCGGACCATTACTTCGATGAAGCGCCGTGGCGAAAAAAAGCAGGCGCGGGGCCTATTTCCGTCAACCTTGCCCATGACGTTGATCTCATTCGTCACCTGTGTGGAGAGGTCGAAACCGTTCAAGCACAGGCGGCACCCTCAGTGCGTGGTTTCGAAAACGAAGATGTAGCCGCCGCTGTATTGCGCTTCCGCAGCGGCGCCATCGGAACAATCACAGTTTCAGACAGCATCGTATCACCCTGGAGCTGGGAGCTGACGTCTAGCGAATACCCGATTTACCCGCCCACGCAGGAAAGTTGCTATTTGATAGGGGGGTCACACGGCTCGCTCTCGGTGCCTGATCTGCGGCTTTGGAAACATCAGGGTGAGGTGCGGGATTGGTGGACGCCAATCGCGGCAACAACCTTGATCCGGGGTGGGTCTGATCCGCTTGTGAATCAAATGCGCCACTTCGCTGATATCATTGCTGAGAAAGCCGAACCACTGGTGTCCGGGCAAGAAGGTTTGCGCACCCTGAAAGTGCTGGAGGCTATCCAGACAGCCTGCAGGACAGGCGGATTGGTTAAGATAAATGGAACGCAAAACACTGAAATTAAAGAGGAAGAAGGGGTTACTTGAAAAAATACCAGATATTTTGTAAAAAATATTGCAATATCCTAAAAATCAGGCAATCTTATGATCGAGCTGACACATATGTCATCCATGGGAGGAAACAAATGATCAATAAACTCACACGTCGGACTGCAATGTCCGCACTTCTCGCTGCTGGTATGCTGACCAGCGCTGCGGGAAGTAGTTTCGCAGCAGACAAGATCCAGCTGCGTCTTGCGACCTCTGGCTCCGAAACGGACCAGCGTTCTGTGGCAATGGCGGAAGTATTCGGACCAGCAGTTGCGGCATTTGCCGACTTCCAGCCAAGCTACAACGGTACTATTTTTGCTCAGGGTACTGAACTTGACGCGATTTCTCGTGGCAACCTTGAAATGTCCATTGCTTCTGCGCAGGAACTTGCACAGTTCTTCCCAGAGTTTTCGATCTTCGCAACAGGTTACGTTCATCAAAGTGCAGACCACCAGGTCGCGGTATTCAACGACCCGCTGATGGACCCATTCAAAAAGACTGCTGAAGACGATCTCGGCGTTAAATTGCTGTCCGTTATGTATCTGGGTCGTCGTCAGGTAAACCTGCGTCAATCCAAAGACGAGCTGACGGTAATGACTCCTGCTGATCTGGCGGGTGTGAACTTGCGTATGCCGGGCACCGATGCGTGGCAGTTCCTGGGAGCGGCTTTGGGGGCAGCACCGACACCAATGGCCTTCTCAGAGGTCTATACAGGTCTGGCCACAGGCGCAGTTGATGGCCAAGACAACCCGCTGCCAACCGTAGTGGACAAGAAGTTCTATGAGGTGACCAATCAGATCGTTCTGACGTCGCATCTTGTTGACCTGAATTATATCGCTATCGGCAAAGGCGTTTGGGATAGCTTGACCTCTGAACAGCAAGCGACCGTTCAAGCAGCCGCTGATGCAGCTGCGGAGGCAGGCCGCACGAAGCAGTTGGAATTGGAGGGCAGCTTGGTCGCGTTCCTCGAAGAGCAGGGCATGTCGGTTTACGAGCCTGATCTGACAGCATTCCGCGAACACGTCCAAGCGCAGTATATTGGGTCCGAGTTTGCAGAAAGCTGGCCTGAAGGGGTGTTGGAGAAAATCAACGCGCTGGGCAGCAACTAAGCCTGCAGGTAATAGGAAAGGGAGAACCAATATGATCAAGTTATTCAAGGGGTTCTCCCGTCTTTCAGAAGCGATTGCCGGCGGGATGCTGGCGGCAATCTTCGCGATTTTCCTTTTCCAAATCCTGCTGCGCTATTTCTTTACCCCAGCAGGTTGGACGCTGGAACTGATCGGCATTCTCTGGGTCTGGGTGATTTTCTTTGCCTGTGCCTTCAATGTCCGTGAATCAGACCACGTCCGTTTTGACATCATCTATCTGGCTGTTAGTCGTCGTACACGAGCAATCTTTGCGCTTATCACCGCCGCGGCCCTCGTCATTGGCATGCTCTACACGTTGCTACCGACCTGGGATTACATCGATTGGATGAAAATCCGCAAAACCACAACGGTTAGAAATCCGTTTACAGGCGACAAGATCCCGATGCGCACGATCTTTTCGATCTACGCTGTTTTCATGGTGGCCGTGGCCGTGCGCTACGCGTGGAGTTTCTTTGATATCATCAAAAATGGCCCACCGAAAACTGAACTCGAGCTTGTCTTAGAGGCGATGCACGAAGAGGACAAAGAAGCCTCCGAAGGAGACGACAAATGAGCGTGGAAATGCTTTCGCTGCTGGTGACGCTGTTCCTACTAGCTGGAATCGGAACGCCGATCGGGTACTCAATTCTTCTTGCGTCTGTGGCGTACCTCGGCGTTGCTGGTCTGGATATCGCGCTTGCAGGTGAAAAGATCCTGCAGGGCTTCTACAAAAGTACAATTCTTCTCGCGGTACCGTTGTTTATCGTAGCTGCCAATATCATGAACGCCGGGTCGATCACGGATCGGCTGCTCAATTTCTGTGTCGCTGCGGTAGGTCGCTTCAAAGGCGGTCTGGGCCACGTGAATGTTGTGGCGTCGCTGATTTTCTCGGGCATGTCAGGATCTGCCGTGGCGGATGCCGCTGGTATCGGGAAAATCATCATCTCCATGATGACCAAAGATGGTCGTTACCCTCGCGGATATGCCGCTGCCATCACAGCAGCATCGGCGACCATCGGCCCTATCATTCCACCATCCATTCCAATGGTTCTCTATGCTCTAGTGTCTGATACCTCCATCGGCTCTTTGTTCCTCGCGGGCATCCTGCCAGGTTTGATGATGGGGGCTGTGCTAATGGCCGTGAACACCTATATTGCGGGTAAACGAGACTTCGCACTGGAAGAGCCTATTCCTCTGAATGAACTGCCGAAGAAAACCGCGAATGCGTTCCCGGCACTGCTCATGCCTGTGATCCTGCTTTATGGCATCTATGGCGGTGTCACCACGCCAACCGAAGCCGCTGCAGTAGCTGCCTTCTATGCCCTAATGCTGGCTGCAATGTTCTATCGGGCCATTTCATTGGGTACTCTTTACCGCGTCTTCGTAGACAGTGCGCGCTCTTCAGCTTCAGTTGGGATCGTGATCGGCGGGGCCTTTATTTTGAATTTCATCGTGATCCAGGAACAGATTCCTCAGGCGATTTCGGCAATGCTGGAAGGTTCAGACATTAGCCCGATCCTATTCCTGATCCTTGTTAACCTATTGATCCTAGCACTCGGGTGTGTGTTGGATGCGACGACCATCATTCTGGTGATTGTGCCGCTGTTTATTCCGACCTGTGCGGCGCTGGGCATCGACCTTGTTCACTTCGGTGTTCTGGTTGTGGTGAATTCCATGATCGGCTTGATCACACCGCCTTATGGTATCCTGCTATTCGTCATCAACGCGGTCACGGACATCCCGCTGCGCGAGATCATTGCTGAAATCTGGGCCTTTCTTGCTGTCCTTGTTGCTGCATTGCTTCTCATGCTGCTGGTCCCTGATCTGGTTCTGTGGCTGCCACGGCTGCTTGGCTACCAAGGCTGATGCATGTCACTCGCGATTTCAACCACTTCCATCCCCGGCGATTTAGGGGAGAAGCTGAACGCCATTGCTGAAGCAGGGTTCTCGCATATCGAACTGCATGAACCCGACTTCACCGGCTTTCATGGCTCTGCGGATGAGCTGGTAAAGCTCGCCAAGGACCTTGGGTTGAAGATCAGCCTGCTGAAGCCTTTCATTGATTTGGAAGGCTGGCAGGGAGAGGAACGAAACCGGGCCTTTGATCGGCTGGAACGCAAGTTCGATCTGATGGAAACGCTTGGAACGAAAACACTTTTGGTTGGCGCATCAAGTGTGCCGACCGACCGAGAAACGTCGCTGGCCGATTTGTCGGAAGCGGCTGAACGGGCCGCCAAGCGTGAGGTCAGACTTGCTTATCTTGCCTTGCCATGGGCCGGGAGCACGCAAACAGACAAACAAGCGCTTTCATTGGTGGAAGAAATCAATAACCCACACCTCGGGCTGGCTCTGAACAGTTATTTTTCGCTGGTGGATGGCACCATGCCGGCCCAGCTGCGCAATATCCCGGGTGAAATGGTATTTCACGTCCAGCTCTCGGACGCCCCATTTGTTGAGCGCAATATTCGCGGATTGAAACGCCACTTTGGCCTCCTGCCGGGGCAGGGGGTGCTTAATCTTGCCGGATTTGTGAAGGTCCTCGCGCGCAGTGGTTACGCGGGCTCTTGGTCCGTGGCCCGTGTCAATGAACAAAGCCCAAGACCCGGGGGACGCACCCTTGCGCGCGACGGCTACCGCGCGCTTGTGAACCTTCTCGATGAAGTTTCAAAAAGTGATCCAGACCTGTCGTTTGACATCCCGGACATGCCGCCACGCGTTTACACATCCGGGTTTGAATTTATTGAATTCACCGCAGATGAAAGCAGCGGGAAGGTGCTGACGGGCCTTCTATCCAGCATGTGTTTCCGCATGGAACGGCGGCATGTTTCCAAACAGGTTGAGCTGTGGCGGCAGGGTGCGATCAACATCGTCGTCAACACCTCGAAAGAAGGCTACGCCCATACCGCATTCGTCGGTCACGGACCCTCTGTCTGCGACATGGGATTGCGCGTCAAAGACGCGGAGCAAACCGTTGCGCGGGCAAATATTCTTGGCACTCCGCGCTTTTCGCAAACCGTAGGCAGCGGGGAGCTCGATATCCCTGCCATTCGTGGTGTAGGTGGCAATGTTGTCCATTTCATTGACGAAAAGTCGGATCTGCACAGGGTCTGGGACATAGAATTTCAACCTGCCAGTCGCACAGAAGCAACACAGCCAGCTGGGCTGCGACGTATCGATCATGTGGCGCAGACCATGCGCTATGAGGAAATGCAGAGCTGGTTGCTCTACTATGCCTCCACCTTTGAAATGGCGAAGTCCCCAATTGTGGATGTCGCGGACCCGTCCGGTGTTGTGCACAGTCAGGCGATTGAAAGCCCAGAAGGCGAGGTGCGTCTAAATTTGAATGGGGCCGAGGGTCGTAGAACCTTTGCGGCGTCTTTCCTAGAAGACAAATTCGGTGCCGGTGTTCAGCATATTGCTCTTCTGAGCGATGACATCTTTGAGACCTCGGATCTGCTTGAAAGTCACGGGTTTCCAAGATTAGCGATCTCCGCAAATTACTATGATGATCTGCAGGCGCAGTTCGGCCTGGAGGACGAATTGATTGCGCGACTGCAGGCTGAAAATATCCTCTACGACCGTCAGAACGGCACGGAATATTTCCAGATCTACAGTCAGCCGATCTTTAACGGTTTCTTCTTTGAAATTGTCGAACGCCGCCGCGGTTATTCCGGCTACGGTGCACGCAATGCTTCCGCGCGCTTGGCCGCGCAAATGAAATATCAACGACCAGTTGGGATGCCGAAAATATGAAAGCTGCTTTGATAGGATTGTCTATCAGTGAATCACTGACCCCGGACATGCATATGGCCGAGGCAAAAGTACAGGGGTTTGCCTACGAGTACCTGCGGTTTGACACTGCAGTTGCGCCTTTTGGCGACAAACCCCTTAGCGCGCTATTGGATATGGCAGAAGCTGAAGGTTTTGCCGGAGTAAATGTCACGCATCCATTCAAGCGCGACGCTGTCGCTCTGGTGGATGAGCTTTCTGAGTCTGCCCAGCTTTTGGGGGCCGTGAACACGATCCTGTTCAAAGATGGGCAACGTATTGGTCACAACACTGATTATGTTGGTTTCAGGTCTGCTCTGAGGAATGGGCTTTCTGGTGGGCAGGTACGCAAGGTTCTCTTGCTCGGCGCTGGGGGGGCAGGTCGTGCGACAGCAATGGCGTTGATCGATCAAGGTTGCCAGACACTCTGTCTGTTCGACCAATCGCAAGCGGCTACTGAAGAACTTGCTAAACAGCTGCAAGCAGCGCGCCCACGTGTTTCCATTCAATGCGTCTCAGAACTGGCACGCTTTGATCTGCGGTCACTCGATGGCGTCGTGAATGCGACCCCGATGGGCATGGTTGATCATCCGGGAAAGGCGCTTGATCCTCAGGACTTGGGCCCGGACTGCTGGGTCGCTGACATTGTCTATTTCCCGCGAAAAGCGGAACTTCTGCGCGCAGCTGAGGCACAACAGCTGCGCACCATGGATGGCAGCGGGATGGCGATTTTCCAGGCTGCGGCAGCCTTTCACCTTATCACTGGAAAAATGGCTTCACCGGAGCGCATGAAACAGAGTTTTCAGAACCTAGTGTCTAAAGAACAGATTTCAACATGACAGAGGTCCTCACCGACGCGCAAAATGTCCGCCAATGGTGGCGCACCTCTATCATAGACATGGCCCCGGGGCGCATCTCGTTTCGCGATCACCCAATTGAAGAGTTAATTGGCAGTGTATCATTCCCACAAATGATCTGGCTGATGGTGCGAGGCGATCTGCCAACCGCAGAACAGGCAGCCCTGTTTGAAGCTGCTTTGGTCGCAGGGGTTGATCACGGGCCACAAGCGCCATCGATTGCAGCCGCACGTATGGCGGCGACCTGTGGATTAGGGCTGAACAACGTCATGGCCACAGGGGTCAACATGTTGGGCGACGTACATGGCGGCGCAGGTGAACAATGTGCTGAGCTATACTTCTCAATTGCTGCGCGCATGGACGAGGGCGCAACCCTTGAAAATGCCGTTGGTGCGGGTCTGGCGGCCTGGCGACGGGAGCATGGGAAGATTGTCTCTGGTTTTGGCCATCGGTTCCACAAACCGGTTGATCCTCGCGCACCACGGTTGATGAATCTTGTACGCGATGCCGCTGCCAACGGAACAGTTTCCGGGCGCTATGCCGAGATTGGTGAAGCCGTCCAAAGAGAGCTGGGTGTGCAACGCGGCGGTCGTCCGATTGCGATGAACATCGACGGAGCGACGGCTGTGATTTTTTGCGAGCTCGGGTTTCCCGCGCCTTTGTCGCGCGGATTGTTTTGTCTTTCGCGCTCTGTTGGCGTTCTGGCCCATGGCTGGGAACAGATGCAGCAGGGTGGTCGCAACAAGGGGCCAATGCCTCCGAAATACCTTCCACTTTATGAAAAGAAAGAAGATGACCAGTAATCACCCGAAAACCTTCCGGGTCGGCCTGATTGGCTGTGGTCGCATCAGCGACATCTATTTGACAACGCTTGCAAAATTTCCTGAGATCGAGGTGGTGGCTTGCGCCAGTCTCGATCTAAAGGAAAGTCGGGCCAAAGCAGAACAACACAGCATCGCGCGCGCCTGTTCGGTGGAAGAGGCGCTTGTCGATCCATCGATAGATTGCATCCTGAACCTCACAATTCCCACCGCCCACGCCGACATCACGCGTCGCGCGTTGAGCGCTGGCAAGCACGTCTATTCAGAAAAGCCGTTTGTCACGGATATGTCTGAAGGGCAGGAACTTCTTGATTTGGCAGAGGCCAAAGGCCTGAAGCTTGGCAATGCGCCAGATACATTCCTGGGCGGGCGCTGGCAGACCATGCGGCGTTTGATCGAAGAAGGCACAATTGGACGCCCAACGGGGGTTTTTGCCCATGTTGGGACCCATGGGACGGAACGGCACCACCCCAATCCAGATTTCTATTATCAGCAAGGTGGCGGCCCGCTGCTTGACCTCGGGCCCTACTACCTGACGGCCATGATCTTCTTTCTTGGCCCGATTGCACGGGTCGCAGGCATGTCCAACCGGGTGTCGGATCAGAGGTTGATCGAAAACGGGCCACGCAACGGAGAGTATATTGACGTTGAAGTCGACACGCATTCCCTCAGCCTGCTGCAGTTTGAGAGTGGCGCGATTGGGTCCATGACCATGAGCTTTGATGTCTGGGACAGTGAAACACCGCGCTTTGAGATCTATGGCGAAAAGGGCGTGATCACTGTGAACGATCCCGATCCGGTCAATGGACCAAACCGGTTCGAAGGTCCGGTCTGGTACAGAACTCGCGAAACTTCTCGGTGGTCCCATCAGCCCCGTCCGACTGGGCGGGATGATTGGCAGGTCTCCGAAAATCATCACGGTTTCAACGAAGACAGCCGAGGCCTCGGTCTGTTGGATCTGGCTTATGCGGTCCGCGATGGTCGGCCGGTTCGTGCGAGCGGAGCGCTCTCGTACCACGTGTTTGAGGTCATGGATGCCATCGCGCGGGCGCCAGTGCATGGCGTATATCAGAACATTTCAAGTTCTTGCCCGGTGCCAGCGCCACTGCCCGAGGATTTCCCTGCGAGTGAAGGTGCGCAGTCTAAGGAGCCAGCCCATGCCAACTGAAGTTATCACAATTGGTGAACCATTCTTCGGACTGCGTCATATCTCTGACGAGGCTACCGTCGACATCAACGAGCGTGCGATTGTGTTGAACGTTGCCGATCGCGCCATTCAGGTTGAGGCGCAGCTGTTGCAACCTTTGCAATCTGCGATCTTTGCCAATGTCACACTCCGCGATGTTGATCGGGCCATTGTGATTGATCGTTTTGATAGCCATGACAGCGATGATGCGCTTTGCGAAGAGGTGCGGAAGGCTTGGCCGACCGCCTTTGAAAAGCGCGGCGAAGAGC
Organism: Cognatishimia sp. WU-CL00825; assembly: GCF_040364665.1. NCBI lineage: Bacteria > Pseudomonadati > Pseudomonadota > Alphaproteobacteria > Rhodobacterales > Paracoccaceae > Cognatishimia > Cognatishimia sp. WU-CL00825. The sequence continues at coordinate 1,752,755 of NZ_BAABWX010000001.1, read as the reverse complement.
GGTTGCGCGGTGTTGAACATTACATGTCCCCAAAGACATTTGTCGGCAACATCGGTCTGAGTATTTATCACTCAGCTTCTGTGCCGTTGAATGTCGGTCTGCACAATGAGCATCCCTTCTGTCCGGTGCCGGGTTTCCGCGAAGTACACACCCAGCTTGTCGGGTATGGAAAGATGCAGCAGTGCAAGGAACGCGATCCGGCAACGCTTTACCTCGAAGAGCCGATGGCCCCCGGAATAACCCATCGCCCGATGTATGACGCTGAGGGCAATTACCCTTGGCATCAATTCGAAACCACGACGCCCAGCATCTTTTTGGCGCTCGAAATACTACCTGAAGGGGCCGAGATTCCTGATGTCGGAGGTCAAAATGACTAAGAGACTTCTTCCTGAAAACATTGATTTTGATGGCGCATACCCGCGTTTGTCCCGCCGCCTGCGGCTTGGCGTTGTCGGCGGTGGCCGGATCTCTGCAACGCAAGCGACGGCTGCCCGTCTCACCGATCGTTGGGAAGTGGTCGCGGGGGTTCTGTCGTCTGATCCCCAGCGCGCAGCTGAGCGTGGTGCGGATTGGTTTCTACCTGCAGATCGCTGTTACGCCTCATTTGAGGACATGGCCAAGGCGGAATCCGAACGTCCGGATGGCGTCGATGCCGTCATGATCACAACGCCAAACCACGCGCATTTTGCGGCAGCAAAAGTGTTTCTGGAGGCGGGAATCGATGTGCTCTGTGACAAACCGCTGACCAATAAAGTCTCAGAAGCGCTGGAACTGATCACATTCACCGAACAGACCGGGCAGGTTTTCGCGGTTGGCTATGCCATGTCCTGTTTTCCAATGATCCGCCAGGCGCGCGAAATCGTGGCTGAAGGTGGCATTGGCAAGATCAATCAGATCCACGTCGAATTTCTTCAGGATTGGATGACGCCGGAGGATGTCAGCGATGCCCCGCATGTGAAGTGGCGGCTGGACCCAAAAATCTCGGGCCCAACCAGTTGCGTGGGCGACATCGGCACGCACGCAGCGCATCTAGCGAGCTTTGTGTCGGGTTTAGACATGACGGATCTGCGCGCGGAATTCCACGTGTGCGGCGCGCCGAAACCGCTGGAAGACACGGCGTTTATGTTCACCCGCTACGAAGGAGAGGTGCCTGGGACGCTAATGGCGACCCGATTGGCGCCGGGCAATCGGGGTGGATTGCGGCTTAGGGTCTATGGCTCCGAAGGCGGCGTGGAATGGGATTTGGAAAACGCCGAGCAGTTGAAGCTCAACCGTTACGGCGAACCGGATCGGGTGATCAGCCGCGGGCATGGCCACGGCGTCAGCGCCGCCACCGAACGCCTAGTGCGCGCCGCGCGGGGTTTCCCGGAAGGCATTATCGAAGCCTGGGCCAATCTTTACATGGAATTCGCAATGGCTGTCGCTGCGCGCAAAGACGGTGTCATCCCACCGGTTGGCTGGGTCGGTTTCCCACGCGTTGCTGATGGTGCGGCAGGTGTGCAGTTCATCGACGCCTCAGTGCGTTCCAATGCGTCAGGGGACTGGGTAAAAATCGACTTGCGAAATCGACGGTTGACATTTTAAAAAATATCAGATATTTTTTATTACGTAAGACAGACTTGCGACTCACATACGTAATCCGGAGCCGTCAAAATGCCGAACAGCACGCCTGAGACGCCAGTTGAGCCACTTTATTCGTTGGCCCATTTGACGTTGATTGGGGCCACACCTCCGGAGCTGGTCTATATTGCCGCGCGGGCTGGATATGATGCCGTCAGCCCGCGTTTTATCCCGATGAAGGTCCCCGGAGAGTTCAAAGAAAAGCCGGTCGATAAAGGCCAGGTACATGCGACTAAGACGGCTTTGGCCAGCACGGGGCTCAAAGTTCTGGACGTAGAGCTCGCTCGTATCACCGAGGATGTGGATCCACGCAGTTTCGAACGCGCGCTTGAACTCGGCGGTGAACTTGGCGCCAAGCGAATGATCATGTCGGCATGGACCCAGTCGCGCGATGATCGCAATTTTTTGGTCGATGTCTTTGGCGAAACCTGCGATCTGGCAGCGCCTTACGGCATCACCGTTGATCTGGAATTTCCGTCCTTTTCCCGACTACGCACGCTCGATGAAACCCTCGATATTGTGCGCGCAGCTGACCGTCCAAACGGCGGCATTCTTGTGGACACGCTATATCTGCACCTCTCGCGCGTTGATCTGGGTGAGCTGCTGCACGTGCCGTCAGAACTTTTCCATTTTCTCCACATTTCGGATTGCCTGCCGGGCATCGCCGATACCCGCGAAGGTATGATCCAACTGGCGCGCGATGCGCGTCTTTATCCGGGCGAAGGTTGGATTGATTTCGCCGGGATTATCGAACGCATGCCAACGGTGGATTATTCCATTGAGCTGCCTAACCAAAGCCGGGTGGCAGAGCTTGGTTACGAAGAACACGCGCGGCGTTGCTTGCAACACGCGAAACGAACCTTCGGTGAGGCGCGCTCTCAGCGCCGAGTGCCGGAACCACAACTCTTGAAAACGCACGAGGAACATCATGGGCAAAGAGCTCACTGAAGAGGACCGCCAGCTGGCGGCCGACATGCTGGCACGCGCACGCGCAGCTATGGCGGAAATCGAAGACTGGTCGCAGGAACAGCTTGATCGCCTGGCCCAAGCCATCGCTTGGTACGCGGGCAACGAAAAGACATTCACGCGGTTGGCAGAGCAGGGCGTGGATGAAAGCGGCATCGGTGACCGCAATGGCCGCCCGGGAAAGCGGTTCAAAATCCACATGGTGCTGCGCGATGTATTGCGGACCCCGTCCACTGGTGTTGTCGAAGTCGACGAAGCCAAGGGTCTGGTCAAATACGCCAAACCGGCTGGTGTGATCGCCTCTTTGGTTCCCATGACCAACCCTGCGATGACACCCCCTGTCACGGGCGTGTCTTCTGCAAATGCGCGCAACGCTGTGATCTTCTCTCCGCACCCGCGCACCGCGCAAACAACGTATGAAATCGTCGAAGTGATGCGGGCTGCCTGTCGCGCGGCAGGCGCACCAGAAGACCTGTTCCAGTCCATTCGAAAGCCATCTATTCCGCTGACACAGCACCTGATGGAAATTGCCGACCTCACACTGGCCACCGGCGGCAAGCCGATGGTGAAGGCGGCATATTCGTCCGGTAAACCTGCCTATGGTGTGGGCGCGGGTAATTCCTCGATTGTGATCGACGAGACCGCAGATCTCTATATCGCCGCGATAAACACGCGCATTTCCAAGACCTCTGACTTTGGTTCTGGCTGCTCTGCTGATGGCAACATCATCATCCAGAAATCCATCTATGAGGACATGGTCAAGGCGCTGGAAGCTGAAGGCGGTTACCTCTGCTCTGAGGAAGAAAAGCAAATGCTCGAAGCAGCGATGTGGGACGAGAAGGGCAACCGCACCTTCCCAACCATCGCCTGCCGTCCACAGCAAACCGCCAAGGTGGCAGGTTTTGAAATCCCGGAAGATCGCAAGTTCCTGATGGTTGAAAACCAAGGCAAGATTGGCACCGAGCACAAATTCTCCAAAGAAAAGCTGACCACACTGATGGCGCTTTACCACTTTGAGACCTTTGATGACGCGCTGGACACCGTGTCCAAAATCTACGCTGTGGGCGGCAAGGGCCACTCTTGCGGCATCTACAGCCACAATGACGAGAACATTGACCGTCTCGCGCGTCTGGCACCGGTCAGCCGCATGATGGTGCGTCAGCCTCAGTCCAAAGCCAACGCTGGTGCGTGGACCAATGGCATGCCGATGACCAGCTCTCTGGGCTGCGGCATCTGGGGCGGCAACATCATCAATGAAAACGTCACCATGAAACACATGATGAACTACACCTGGGTCAGCCGCCCAATCCCGGAAGACCGCCCTTCGGACGAAGAGCTGTTCGGTGAGTTCTTTGGACAGGAGGTCGCGTGATGGACGGCACACAAGTAGACGGCAAAACAGTTGCCGAACATATCGTCGACTTTCTGGAGCGGCGCGAAGTCAAACACGTCTTTGGTCTTTGCGGTCACACTAACATCTCTGTGCTCGCGGCCCTCGCCGAAAGCCCGATTGAATTTGTGACAGTGCGTCACGAACAAATCGCCAGCCACGCGGCGGACGCCTATGCGCGCGTGACCGGTAAGGCCTCGGTGGTGCTGTCACACCTGTCTCCTGGGTTGACCAACTGCGCCACCGGGGTCGCCAATGCGGCGCTGGACTGTATCCCGATGGTTGTGATCGCGGGCGACATTCCAACACATTACTACGGCAAACATCCGCACCAAGAGGTGAACCTGCACGCGGATGCGCAGCAATATGAAATCTATCGTCCCTTCGTGAAGCGTGCGTGGCGCGTGGATCGAGCGGACCTGATGGCTGAGATCCTGGAAAAAGCCTTCCATCTGGCCGAAAGCGGTCAGCCGGGTCCTGTATTGGTCAACGTGCCAATGGACATTTTCTCTGAAGTGATCCCATCTGACAGCTTTGACCGTATTCTGGACAACACCCGCGCACTGGTGAAACCGTCGATTGACGACGAAACCGCGCGTCAGATTGTCGAGCGTCTGGCCAAAGCAGAAAAGCCTGTTGCCTACGTTGGTGGCGGCATTCTTCTGGCTCAGGCCAGCGAAGAACTGCGTGAGTTTGTGGATCACATGGGTCTGCCTGTTGCGCACTCCCTGATGGGCAAAGGTGCATTGCGGGACGATCATCCGTTGGTCATGGGCATGACCGGGTTCTGGGGCACGGAATTGGTGAACCAGAGCTGCCTGAATGCCGATTACATTTTTGCCGTGGGCACGCGCTTCAAAGAAGCAGACTGTTCGTCTTGGTATCCGGGCTATACCTTCAACATTCCAGGGTCCAAAGTCATTCACATCGACATCGAACCACAGGAAATCGGCCGCAATTACCCGACCGAAATTGGTGTCGTGGCAGATGCGAAAGCCGCCCTGCGTGTGCTGACGCGGGTTGCCAAGGAAATGTATCCTGATGGCTTCCCTCGCACTCAAAAACGCGAGGAAATTGCTGCCTTCCGGATTGCTTTCAAGGCTTCCAATGTCGAAATGCAGACCTCGGCGGCCTTCCCGTTGATGCCAGAACGCATTCTGGCGGATACGCGCAATGCGCTGCCGGATGACGCCATCATCACAACGGATGTGGGATGGAACAAAAACGGGGTCGGACAGCAGTTTGATATTCTGACACCGGGCTCCGTTCTGACGCCGGGCGGGTTTGCCACGATGGGCTTTGGTCCTCCGGGTGCGCTGGGCGCAAAGCTTGCTGCACCGGAGCGCGTCGTCATCAGCTTGGTTGGGGACGGCGGTTTTGGTCAAAACCCTGCGGCGCTGGCAACGGCTGTGGAGCTTGATCTTGGGATCATCTGGCTTGTGATGAACAACAACGCTTTCGGCACGATCGCCGGCCTGCAAAAAGCGCATTACGGCCTGACCTATGGCACCACATTCCCCGGATCTGCGGCAGAGCCAACCAATGGACCGGACTATGCAGCGATTGCGCAGGCCTATGGCGCGGTGGGTCGCAACATCACTTCTGCTGAAGAGCTGCTTCCGGCGCTGCAAGAGGCAATTGCGAGTGGTAAGCCAACGGTTCTCAATGTCCCGATGATCAACAACCCAACGCCAACGACGGGTCATTGGAACATTCTGGATATCTACTCGCCAGACAAAGACGTCAGCCACGTCGCCACTTAAAACAAAAGCAGTCGGGGCCAGTAGGCCCCGGTTTCCTTTGGAGAGGACACATGTACCAAAATATCTTGATCCCGATCACACCTGATCACGAAGCGCTCTTGCCTGAGCAGATCGAAATAGCGCAACGATTAAAAGCGGAAGGCGGAAAAATTTCTGCGGTTTCAGTAGTCGAAGACTTCCCAACACATGTTGCAGAGTACATGGTAGTACGCCCGGATCAGAAAGAGATAACCAAGCGCGCGTTCGAAATGCTGGACCGCTTGTTCGCGGATGACCCAGACATCGGTCGAAAGGTCCTCACAGGAAAACCGGGTGTTGTTGTGGCTGAGTACGCGGAGAAAACAGGAGCTGACTTGATCGTGGCCTGTGCAAGCCGCCCGGGAAGTTCCGGCTACGCTCTTGGTTCTACTTCGTCTCGGCTGACGAGGCGTGCTACTTGCTCAGTGATGGTCGTGCGATAGCAATTTCGCAACATTTATTAATATGACGGCGTATTGCGAGTGGTTGCTGTGCTCTTAAAGCAAGGCTCGACTAAACGTCCAGATTTGAGTCTGGACCCGCAGCATTTGCCTTATTTCGAATGAGTTCTTTGGATTGCAATTTCTTGCCGCGTTCCAGAGCCAGCAGGAAGAGATTCCTACTTTGCAGAATAATAGTTTCAAATATCCGTGTTTGAAATTCGCGCTCTGCTTCGAGAGTTCACCTAAGTGCTTCAAAATAAATGGAGGCGAGTACCGGACACGACAGCTGTTTTTTAAGTTACTGTAAATAAATCATAAAAGCGCAGAGATTGAGGGTATTTAGTGTCGAAGGTAGTGCCTATTTGGGCAGCGGAGCCTGGTTTTCTTCTGTATCACATTCGTAATCTTCATTGATGAGCTTATCCAACGCTTCGGTGACAACTTCACCCATGGTCTGCCGTGTTTGCGCCGCATAAATCTTGGCGTCCCATAGCGTATCTGGATTGATGTTGCGGATCGATGTTTTGTTCATTGTGGATGTCCCTTCTCTTGGCTGACCCCAGTGTTGGTATTTATGCGATTGGTGTTTGGATTGTGTGACTTTGGGGGCATGTTGGCTGATGTCGCAATGTCCGCCTCATGTTGTTTGCGATTGTGATGAACCATCCCACTGTTGGTTCGGTACCTTCCCGTTGGTGGTGACCTGTACAGTATTGTTTATGGGTAGAAGATTGGACTGCTAGAACAAACTGGTTCTGATCTCGACGCACCAGTCAATCTGTCAGGGTATCGTGATGTGATTATCTGCGTGATCGCGATCCAGGATGATAACTGAGCAGGTATGTGACTGCATCCTCTGCCCGTTTGGTCTGATCGCACAGCTTGCCGATCCCGCCACCATCAGTGCCACTACTGATCGTGGGATGTGGCTAAGATCGATCCTGTGCGCCTGTGACTGTGTAATAACTTTTGGGCGCTATCCTGGGCGCGGATTGTCCGGTGACTGGGCTATATGAGCGTTTCTTGAATACTCTAAATCAAGTACGGATTTTGCGGCATTGATCCTTTTGGCCTAATCTACCTTCCACGCGAAGGCGATCCGTGTCTTTGACCGATGTTGCTTATCTACGCAGATGTATTTGGCTCTGATCCAGACGTTACTCTTCCTCCGAAGCTCATATTTTACTGGGCTTTTTGTGCGCCCTGTCAGAACTGTGGGTCCTGGGGGACATGGATAGCTAAATATCGGTGTGGGTAACGGTGTGGCAATTTTTTGAGGTGTGCCACTTGCAATCCGACTATGCCACTCTCATGTGATTGCGAGTGGGCCGCATTCTTGCCCGCGTTTTGCGCTGTCACGGTGACCGATAGAGAGGTTGCTTGGTGATGCAGGGTCGTACTTGCACAGCGTGCCAATGACATCGGTGATCGTCTGGGCTGCGTACGTAGCCTCTTTCGGGTCGTCTTGTCGTTGGATTTGGAAACGCATGGCAAGAAGGAACCCCAATCATGCAAAACACTTTTGATCCGTCCCAGTTTAAGCTGGACACATTGGTTGACCCGACATTGGTCACCGAAACATTGCTGACCAATATCCCGGTCCAGAAACCGAACCGTCAGCAGTTCATCAGAACGCATCCTGATCCCGCATATACATACGACGCTGCGGTCCTGCCTTACGAGGGGGAGACCTATCTGGTTGCGGGGTCGATGCTGGCGGCTTTGGAGGGAGAATACCGCGCTGTGCGGTTACACCTGGCTGTTGCGCGGGGTGGTGTCGTTCCATTCCTATGGCCGTTGAACCTGCCTCGTGGGGATGGTCGCCCGAATATGTGGAACGAATCCGCGATGATGGCTGCACGTAAAGCGCAGGATGCGTGGGTGCGTGTGATGTCTGATATGGATCAGGGGATGTATATCACCCCTGAGGCCAAAGGGATTGACGATGATCCGCAATGGCCTGACCAACCGATGGATGAGCTTCTGGGGATTGCCTTTGAGGGTAAACAGATCATGGAGGTGGAGCATCCTGTGGTGCGTAAGCTGATGGGTTATGCCTGATGGAGGGCGTTGCATTGCCATCAGTCTATGATCGGTTTGCCACGATCTGGGTTTTGGATACTGAATATGTAGCCCCAGATGGGTGTCGTCCTAAACCTGTGTGCGTGGTGGCCCATGAACTTCGCAGCGGGCGCGAAGAGCGGGCGTGGTTGGGGAATGCTCCAGCCCATCCGATCCATCCAATCCCATGTCCGTATGATCTGGGGGAGGATGCGCTGTTTGTGTCGTTCATGGCGTCAGCAGAACTGGGTGTGCATCTGGCGCAGGGCTGGGAGATGCCGTGCAATGTGCTGGACCTTTACGTGGAGCATCTGCGGATCACGAATGGCCGGGATCGGGCGTATGGTACGGGTCTCTTGGGTGCGTTGACCTCTTATGGATTGGGATCGATGTCGGCGGGCGTGAAAGATGCCTGCCGTGATTTGATCATGGCGGGTGGACCGTGGGATGCGGACGATCAGATGCGTATTTTGGACTATTGCGCGGAAGATGTTGTCGGTACTGGTGATCTATTTTCGGCGATGGTTGCGTTGGACCACATCGATCTGGATCGTGCACTGGTGCGTGGTCGGTATATGGCGGCAGCGGCACGGATGGAGTGGACAGGCATCCCGATGGACCATTCTGGTCTGAGGAATGTTCTAGACCATCATGATGATGTGCGGGATGCTCTGATCGCGAAGGTGGATGCGGATTACGGGGTCTATGTGGATGGCACGTTCAATGCCGCTGCCTTCCAATGGTATTTGATGCGGGAAGGGATTGCATGGCCGCGTCTGCCATCTGGCAAACTGAAGCTTGATAATGATACGTTCAAAGACCGTGCATTGGCCTTTCCGCAGTTACGACCCTTGCATGAGTTGCGCCGGAGCTTATCAGGGCTGCGAACGAACCGCCTTCAGATCGGTGACGATGGTCGTAACCGTGCTGCCCTGATGCCCTTTGCGTCCAGAACTGGGCGCAATCAGCCATCGAACAGTCGGTTCATTTTTGGTCAGTCGGCTTGGTGGCGTAGCTTTATCCGCTCTGATGTTGGCTGCGGTCTGGCCTATCTGGATTGGGATCAACAGGAGTTCGGGATCGCGGCGGCCTTGTCCGGGGATGCAGCGATGATGGCGGCGTATCAGTCAGGCGATCCTTATCTGGCATTTGCCAAACAGGCTGGGGCAGTACCTGAATTTGGAACCAAGGACAGCCACCCCGCAGAGCGGGATATGTTCAAAGCCTGTGTGCTGGCCGTGCAATATGGCATGGGTGCTGAATCTCTTGGTGGGCGGATTGGTCAGCCTGCCATTGCGGCACAGGACTTGTTGACGCTGCATCGGCGAACGTATCACCAGTTCTGGTCATGGTCGGATCAGATGTTGGAGACGGCGCTGATGCGGGGATGGATCGAGACGGTATTTGGGTGGCGCTGTCATCTTCCCGTGCAACCGAACGAGAGGTCGATCCGTAATTTCCCGATGCAGGCCAATGGCGCTGAAATGCTGCGTCTAGCTTGTATCAATGCGACGGAAGCTGGGATTGAGGTCTGTGCACCCGTGCATGATGCGGTGCTGATACATGGTGCTGTGGATCGCCTGGAGGCTGACATTGATCTGATGAAAGAGATCATGACGGACGCCGCCCGTGTGGTGCTGGACGGGTTTGTGATTACGGCAGGTGTGGAACAGGTTTGCCAGTATCCAGATAGGTTCATGGACAAACGCGGTGTGGGGTTGTGGTCTTATGTGTCGGAGTGGGCTGCGTAATGGGCAAGGCGTTTGATCTGAGCCTGTTCACCTTGCCTGAGACCCTGGGGGATGCTTCTTCATCTTTAGCTGCCGAACAGCCTGCGACATTGCCTTCGACCACGACATCTGTGGGTCAGCAGGTCAATGATGGGGAGTTCCTGGCTGGGCCGATCCGTATAGGTTGGATTGAAGCTGCGGCCAATTTGCCCGGTGCGGCGCTGCCTGTTGCATTGGCGGTGCGGCATCTTCATGTGATGCGCGGACGGGACTGGGTGGTTCTGAGCAACGCGGCTGTAAGACGCTTCGGGGTGTCTTCCAGTGCCAAGGCCCGTGCCGTGGTTGTGCTGGAGGGTGCAGGTCTAATTGAAGTTCAAGATCGCCGTTCTGGCTGTGCCCCTCGAGTCCGGCCAATCGGAGATTGAAAATACTAGCCGTCACCTCAGTCCAACATTGGTCTTTTATTGAGGACCTATAGGCATTGTCCGCTAGGGTATACTGTTGCGGACGGGCCGCTCTACTGAGTTTTTGTGTCCGTTAGGGCTTCAATCAATCAATGTACACCTGTATCAACGGACATTACCCATACGGACATATAGGAGGGGTAGTGGCCACAGTATTTTATGCTAGAGTTTCGACGCTTGACCAAACGTTGGAACATCAGGTGACTCAAGCACGAAAAGCAGGATTCGTGATAGATGAAGTAATTTCTGATGTTGGAGTCTCGGGCGTTAAACACCGTTTGATTGACCGCCCCCAAGGACGGCGACTTTTCGATATCTTGAGGGCCGGAGACGTTCTGGTTGTTAGATGGTTGGATCGATTGGGAAGGTCTTACGAAGACGTAACCTCAACGGTTCGGGAATTCATGAATTCTGGCGTGGTCGTAAAGACAGTTATCAATGGCATGGTCTTCGACGGAGCAACCAAGGACCCTGTACAACAAGCAGTCAGAGACGCCTTGATCTCATTTCTCGCCGCAACTGCTCAGGCTCAGTCAGAAGCAACAAAGATCGCGCAACGGGCTGGGATCGATGCTGCAAGGCGTGATGAACGAAAGTATCCGGGTCGAAAACCATCGTTTGACAGGGATAAATTTGAAGTTGTTTGCAAACTGATTGAACAGGGCAATGGAACTACCGCAGTAGCCAAGTTGACAGGGTTGTCTCGGCAAGCGGTATTGCGGATCAGGGATAATCGCCTGGGCGTTGAAGCGGCACTTCTACGATGGGGGATGTGAACTCTGTTGAACGGGTGGGCTCCTAGTTCGTGCGTTCAACTACGTTGCAGTTTTCGTCAATCAGCAGCACTGGTTTAGCCAAGCGGTAGGCCCCGCTACCTTCTCGGTATCTGTTCCTTAGGTTTTGAACGACGGTATTTGAAAGCAGCGAAACTAAAGCCAATTCATGGTCACCCTCTTCGGAGAAGCCCGCGCCTATAGATACTCCGCCACAATCACACAGAAGATAGCGGTCGTGAATATCATGGCCTCCTGGAAGTTGTTCCCACTCGAATACCTCGACGCTGTAGCCTTGTGGAATAACCCCTTGAAGCTCATTCACTGCATTTGCTCTGATTACATTGAGATCATTCGCTTGTCCGTCGTACCGCCGATGTATCTTTATTTTTTTGGCTGGACTTGCCACGTTTGAAAGTGTGCCAAGAAAATGTCTTAGCGGTTCAATATACCTCGGGCTAAAAATCTCGAAGTAAGGATCAACTAAAGTCACGTCGTTGGCCATTCTCAGCAAGGTAGCCAAGCATTCTGTCAGATCGGTTGCGGTTCGCTTAACCTCTTGCGACGCCTCGGCCACCATCAAATCAGACGCAGGATCAAATTCAGACATGTCGATTATTGAGGGGTGCGAGACAGCATTATCAGGAGCAATTATGGCATGAAACGGCTTGGTGGCGTGCGCATTTATGGCATTTGCCAGCCATCCTCCAAGTTCGGGGTCATAGCTTCTTCCACTCCGGCACAAGGTCTCGGACTTGATTGATTTTAGGCGTTCAACTAGTCGAAGATAATCAACCTCTCTCATTTCCGCAGTTTTTGCTGCCTCAAATACCAGCCTACTCCACTGCTTCGGAAACTGGGCAATAACCCGGCCGCGTTCGATTCCAAAATATCCGTGAAGCAAACTGAACAAGTGGAAATCTGAACCCATAATGCGAGGCTCAATCGCGTATTCATTGAGCATTAGAACAGTTCCTCAGCGCGTTCCGTGAAAAACCCTCGCGGCCAGCGGTCACTGAAATCGCCATCCTGATCCACACTCATCCTGAAAAATTCGACAGTCTGATCACGGTTTTCGACGTAAATTACCGCTATGTCGTTCACAGATGTACCGAGTGCGCCAGGTGGGAGTTCGTCATTTGAAGTTTCACGAACCCGTCGAAGTAGCCGCAGCATTATGTGCTCACTGTGTGTTTCTATGAGCAAAGTCTTTGTGCCAGAGATCGAGGTCTGGTCCAAACTGATTGCAGCCAAGAATAGATCGCCAAGTCCAACCTGGATGGCGGGATGAATATGCAACTCAGGTTGCTCAACCATTACAACCCCGGAGCCATTTTTCAAGCAAGCTACGACAACAGGTATCATCTGCGAAATACCAACCCCAACATCTATTGGCGAGACAGTGATATTCTGGGCGAAGTCCCGCAGAACGATCTCGTTAGTCGCGTTTAAATCTGAATATGCATCTTGGAGTTCTGGCAAATCATCTTCGGTGATACCCCTTGCAAATAAATGGTGCATACGGCTGGTGGCTGGAATTTCCCGACGTTCTGTGCGCAAGATTTCGTAGTTGGTTCCCAGCTTGTCCTTTCCGCTCAGCCAGAGATTTACTCGCTTCAGCAATTCCCCCTTCCGGTCGGTGAACAGCAAGTCCCAAGCCGCCAGACCTTGCGCCCAACGCGCTTCGTCCGGTGAAAGCTTCGGCTGAAAGCCGCGCGGTGGAATCTCTCGAAGTGGACCGATATAGGTTGTTTCATTCAAGTAGTCGCGGGCTACTCTCATTGGACCGACAACAAGTTCGTCGAGAAGGTTCTCAAGGCCACGGACCCTCGGCGAAGTCCTCTCAAACTCAACCTTCGACACGTCTGGGTCGCGTATATCGCTGGTCAATGTAGAATTTAGATCGGGCAACGCCCCGCTGATTGTCTTTACTGCAACGCGATAGCTGGATTCTGGGACGGCATCGGAGTCGGCCATCTGCCGTGACAGTTCCGCCACTTCATCGGCAAGCGGGAACTTAGATAGCCCTTCGTCTTGTTCATCAGGTTCGTCGTGTTCGACGATCCGGTGGAATAGTTTGTGTTCGAAGTTGATGTCTGAAAGGGTTGCCCGCCCGGATTGAGGCGGTGACGAAATTGTCGCCACATCTTCGTCGTCAAGTTCAACCGAGATTGAGGAGACGTATGGTTGAGCGTTCAGTTCGCTCCAAGCGACAGACACGCTAACTCCGATGGTTTGAACCACCGCGTAGTCCTTCACGTCTGTGTTTTCACCAAGCAAGTAGCGAATAGGGAGTTGCTCAAACTCCGGTGCGCTCACCGAGCCACCACCGTTCAAGGGTAAATGGTCTGTTCCAAACCCATCCACACCATCGATTACGATTTTTACGGTCATGGTTCGGTTCAGATCGTGCGCATGGATCAAATTCGCGAAGCCGCCGAGATCGATCAAACCACCCGCTAGGGTTTGGTCTGGATCAGGATTGGCTCGACTCAAGACTTCACGGAGATAGTGCAGAGCTTGTAAAATCGTACTCTTGCCAGCCGAGTTTGCCCCAAAGAGCAATGTTATTGGAGCCAGATCAATGACCTGTTTTGCGGCGATGCCCTTAAAATTCTCGATCTCAATTCGGCTTAGTCGCATTCTTGATCCTATTTATTTTTGTTGTGGTATTGGCTACCATTGGACGTTCACTTTACACCCTTGGCCTTTGCAGGGGCACCGAGAATGTGCGGCATCGAAGAAATACAAATGTTCTGAAATTTGTTCTGCATGGAAGCCCATTCACCGCTAAAGAATTCGCCACCTTCAGAAGTGAATTCGGCATCGAACGCCGACTTGATGTTGGTTTCAACACGGTGGGCAGTTTCGCCATTTGGGAACTTTTGGAAGTTCTCAAGCGCCCATCTTTCCACTGATCGTTGTGGAAATCCGTTGTTGATTTCGGCCAGCCGACGCGTAGGATCGTTCGACCTTCCTACCTTCACCAGTGCTTGACCATCGTTGTATCCAGTGCGCCCAAACAAAAAACTGGCTCCTCCGGAGAACCTCATCAAATATACGTGGTTTTCACCATCGACTATGGTTGATGTTCGTTCACCAAATGAAGGTGGAATGCCCTTCGAAGGTATCAGAACGTGTTCCAACGTTCCGGTTTCCAAGTCATCCAGTTCTATGGGTTCTTCACCAAAAACGTTAACCTGACGCACATGGTGGCTGAGTGCTCTGCGTTGCTCATCAGGCTCCAACAGTTTGGCTCTCGTAGTGCGGTCAAACCTGTAGACACCTTTGTAAGACTCGGGCGCAATAGTTTTGATATGGACGCGGTTAGTGACCCGCCATGCACGAGTTACTCTGATGCCGTAGTTCCAGCGATCTTGGAAACCTCGGTCTTTGCGCCATTGAATGGATAATGGACTCATTCTCTCGTGATCACGACATTCCTCTAGCTTTACCTCTAGGAACCCAAGGGCCTGCCGCCGGAGGTCTTGATCTGTCAGACTATCAACCGCACCGTAGATGAGAACCAAATCGCCATCACGCATTTTTTCCATCATGGTGGTGCGGTTTTGTTCGAGCGTGAAGCCGATCAGCCCGTCATGTTCCGGGTCAAAGCCATAGAATGCACGCACCCAAATTTGTCGATCCTTGAACTCAGCCTCGTCCATCATGCTCAGGCAACCTCATAGCTGCGTTCGATGAGCGGCTTGGCTCGTTCGAAATCATCCATAGATCGAATTGTGACCTCTAAATCTCCAGTCCCGAAATGACCGATCTTTCGAACATCACGTGTGAAACCATCGTCCAGATCGACGCTATCCGGATCAACTTTCAGGTAAACCATGACCTTTTTGTCCTGGTTCTTGATCTCGACACAGGCAAAATTCTTGATCCGCTTAAAGGCGAAATAGAACCTCAGTGCTTTGTGTTGGACATCATCTCCAAGGCTCAGCAGATGTTCCTTCACGGCTTCGTAAAGGTCGGTCAGGTCATCATCCGCTTTCTCCAGATGCTCTGACACCGTGGTATACTTGGCCTTGCCAGCAGCCGGTTTCGGTCCGCTCGGTGCAAGGACTCCATTCGTCGGAGCAACCGCCGCGTTGATCTGTTCGAGCAGCACCAAATCGTCGCCGAATTTCACGTACCGGATCAGATCGATGTTGTGGTTCATCTGCTTGATGGCGTGTTCGTCATATTTGCTGAAATCACCGGCGATGCAGATCAGACGGGGGGATGACCATTCAACCGATTGCGCGGCTTCGGCACCAAAGGTCTTGAGCACTAACATCTCGAAATCACCGCGATGGGTGACCAACCAATCAAGATAGAACAGCCCTTGGTTAATGACGTTCATGTTTGTGGACCGTTTGTATTCAATGATCACGGGGTAACCGTTCTCATCCAAACCCAGCGTGTCCATCCGCCCACCGTGTTCCGCACCGGTTGAGAATTCTGACGCCAGAAAACGAACACCAAGGAATGTTTCCAGGTTTTGCTCGATCAGCGTCTGCAAGGATTTTTCAAGGGCCAGGCCGCTGCCGGGAATTTCGGCGGCATCGGAGCCGTTTAGGTGGAACAGCTTTAAATCACTCATCAATCAACTCCGGGAAATGTATTGAAAATGCGTTACGCACCATTGCCCAATGGGCGTCATCAAATTGCTTTTTGCTGTGGACCACATTCAACACGTCGTATCCGGATGCGACCAGTGCATCGCGCAGCTTCTTTTCCAATCCGGCCATCTGATCGCGCAGCGGTTTGTGCAGGGCCATCTGCTCGTCACGGTCTTGATCTGGTTTCAGACCGACCTCTGGGAACATGGGACCGAACGAAACCAAATCGTATCGAGCACAAGATTCAGGTTCGATACCAGCTTCACCAAGCAATCGCCTAAGGCTGTTTTGCGTCTTTGCGAAGCCAAGGTGCTGACCCATGCGAGTATACGGTGCAGTGGCATGGGGGCTGCTGCTATCACCGGTGCGGCCTACATAAAGACGTTCACGGTTGGGTGTCTCGACACGCCAGACATAGAGCCAGAACCCCCGCTGAAGCATCGGACCGGGCAACGTCATTTGGTGAAGTTCCGGCCTAACGGCTGGGCTAACGTTTATAAGTTGGTTTCGGTTGCCGGTAAGGTTCATCTCAGCATCCTACAGACCACCGCTGAATGCACGTTGGGAGAGCGATCCAAATAGTTCGTTTGACATCTCAAGCTCTGACTTCAGCCGTTTGACGGTTTCCTGAGTTCTCCACCATATCTTCTCAAAATCCTTCTGCTTTTGTATCGGTGGAATGGGGATTGGGTGATCGAGTAGTTTCGCCTTGGAGATATTCAGCATCGATCCGCTGGTGCCGGATGCACGTAAGCACAGAGCGTAGCGATAACCGGGGTCAGTCAGCACGAATTTAAGGTATGGTGCCGTGGCCTCGTCAGGATCAACTTCGAGGCTCCAAAGTTTATCTGGCAAGAACACGTTCTGCGGGGCGTCTAAGACGATACAGGTCGCAGCGACCAGTTCACGAGTGTTGGCACGACTGAACAACAGGTCACCAACCTGGGGGACCACAAGTTTTTTGCCCTCAGGCACTACGGAAACGGTTTTGTTTTCTTCAGGAATGTACTCGCCGGAAGTCACTGCGCTGATCTTTAAAACGCCTAGTTCATCCGACCGAGCAGGCCGAGCTTCACCCTTAGCACTCCAACCACCGACGGTGCTGGTCAGGCAATCGGAGATTACTCCGACATCCCAGCCGCCGGAATTGGTGTGAGGATCGCCAAACATCTCCAAAAACACCGATTTCAGGAAATCATCGGCGAGGGTGAGCGCCTGTTCGCGTTTGCGGCGGATGGCATCCGACTTGTCCAATATCGCAGCGATCCGGCGTTGTTCCGCGAGGGATTCAGGGACTGGAATTGGAATTCTTTCAGCCTGCCCCTTGGTGAGTTTTGCCCGCGTTGAACCAGAAATGAAGGGTGTTACGTCGTAATGCCGCAGTACCCAAAGCAAATACCTTTGACTGACACCTTCCTTGGCTCGAAGCACGTGAGCATGGTTATTCACCCATGACTTTCCAGTGATCTCGTAGGCAATCCCTCTCGCAGGGTCGTCGAAATGTCCCCCGTCCTCCGCTAAAAGTATGAGAGGTTCATCGAACAGGTAATCCTTAACATGACCTTGAACGCCATTAGCACCATAGTATGGTATATCGCCACTTTCCCGCTTCGATGCTGTGATTGGTTTCCTGCGATTATCAAAAAAATCGACTAAACTTCCGAGGTCCTTAGTTGGGTAGTGGGCACTCGCTGTGTCCTTAGTCATTATCATCCCAACAGGTCCCCAAGTTCTGTTAGGTCATCCGCCAACTCATTGTTGTGCTTCTTCATACGGTCCAAGATTTTCTTTGGAGCATCGTACGTTTGGGACACATATGTCCGTTCTTTGTAACGGCCCAGCGAGAGATCGTAGTTTGAGTCCCTTATCTCTTTTGCTGAAACAAAGAATGCACTGCTCTTTCGGTCCGTATCTTTGCTGATGTCACGCTTTTTCCAGGCGGAGAGACATCCCGGCAGGTCGTTCGCTTCAATTGGGTCGCGTTTGTCGTCTAATGAAAAACCATCGTTCTGGACATCGTAGAAGAACACGTCATCAGTGCGTCCACCCTTGGTGAACACCAGAATTCCTGTACTGACACCCGCATAGGGCTTGAACACGCCCGAGGGTAGCGAGATGACGGCCTCTAGTTGGTTCTCGTCCAGCAACTGCCTGCGAAGGGCTACATGGGCTGTAGAGGAGCCGAACAGCACCCCATCTGGCACAACAGTTGCTGAACGACCACCAATCTTGAGCATCCGCAAGATCAACACCAGGAACAGCAGTTCCGTCTTCTTGGTCTTCACCTGCCGCAGCAACCCTGCATGCACGTCTTCATAGTCCAAGCTGCCCTTAAAGGGTGGGTTGGCCAGGATCACATCGAACCCTTCGGTTGCCGCCTTCGGGAACCGCTCAGGGAAGTTATTGGACAGCGTGTCTTGGTAATGGATGTCGGGGTCGTCCACGCCGTGCAACATCATGTTCATCGCCGCGATCCGCAGCATGGTGGCGTCAAAGTCGAAGCCGTGGAACATGTTTGAACGAATGTGTTCGCGATGATCCTCCAGCAGGTCACCGGTGTAGATGTTGTACGGTTTCCCGTCCTCATCCGTTTCGGTGATGACCGCCTCGGGTGAGGTGTAAGTCTCCATCAGGTATTCCATCACCTGAACTAGGAAGCCGCCGGTGCCACAGGAGGGATCAGCGATCACCTCGGTCGGCTTGGGTTCCAGGATGTCCACCATGAGCCGGATGATATGACGAGGTGTGCGGAACTGACCATTGATGCCCGCCGTGGTGAGTTTGCTGAGCAGATGCTCATACAGGTCACCCTTGGTGTCGCCTTCGGTCAGTGGCAGGTTGTTGATCATAGTGACAGCCTTGGTCAGAAGGCTCTCCTTCTGGATCATCAACTGAGCGTCTTTCATGAATTCCGAGAAAGTCGTGCCACCAACCGATGATTTGCGGAAATGTGGGAACACCCGATCACGAACCAACGGCAGCATCGCGTCCCCCCCAAGATGGCGGAAGTGCGACCACCGTAGGTCTTGGTCGGCATCAGAGAAGCGACGCTTGAATTCTGTGCCGCTGCGACGCAGACGGTTTTCATCACGGGTTTCAGCCACATCGAGGAGCCGGACGTAGATCAGGAATGTGATCTGTTCGATCACAGTCAGCGGGTTGGTGATACCACCCTGCCAAAATTCCGTCCAAAGCGCGTCAACGCTACGTTTTAAATCGCCGGTTATCATTAGTGAATTGTTCCTTTATCCGTTCCGTCGCTATCGCCGGACCGAGAAGGGGGCGCAAAGAGATTAACGATTTTCATGAGTTGATCGATGTCTTCGGGTTTGTCGAACACACCCTCAGGCCCGTCTGCATCCACCACGGTGAATGGTTGGTCATAGAGTTTGTCGATAGTGATGAAACCGAATTTGACAATGTGGTTTTGGAGCATGCCCAAGAACCGAGTTTGTTTGGCTGTAAGCTCTGGGTGGCTGAGCACAAAAGTCGAGAAACGATCCCGTACCATTTCTGCATCAAGGCCCACCATGGAGCGGATCGCCAGGTCCAGCGGCAGGGCTGTCGTCTCGAAGAACTCCTCCAGTGCCTCACGGCCAACATCGGGGTTCTGTGTCAGGACCAGAGAAATTATTGCGTTGAGGTCCTCCGCTGTAACCGGTTCACCGTTGCGGATTTTGACTAGCGTCGGGTTCGTATCGAAGTGCTTCCGCAACTCACCTTCAACGATGCTCTTGTAGGCTGCCATGTCAACGGTATGTAGGCTTGCACTGCGACGCCCGGTTTGGACCAGTGACTCGTCTTCCGTCACATCTATGATCTTAGGACCGATACCCGGGCTAACCCCAGGTTCACGGTAATGAATGATCTCGCGCAATGGCGTACGAACATCCTCTAATGCTGCAACCGTCAGATTCTCCCAAAAAGTGTCCGACTTAGCACGTTTTATGACTTCGGCTTTCTCTCGCACTGGGTTCAGATTCATCTGGAGCCGATCCAACCGCTCCATAAAATCTATGCGTAGATCGGCAACATCCGCCGATGCCATAAGCGTGGCGATTTGAATCCTGCACACAAGCAAGTCGAATGCATGAGCGTCGGTCGCGCCCCTGATATTCCGCCATTGCATGAGTGGTGCGATGGTGTTTCGAAGTACTGCAACCGTGTTTGGTTCAAACTTATTAAGGTTATCCAGTGCGCCCACTGATCGTTTTTCCTTCCATCGTTCACGTACTGCAATCGATTCTTCCGGCAGTGCTTCGATGTCGGCTGATATCAGAGCGACTATATCATCAAAGGTAGCGATTTCGCTCTTGCGCAACGCTGTTTCAGCCAAGGTTAGACGTTGCTCGAACAACACTTGAAGCAGAGACTTGGATGGCTGTGGTTCTGCTGGCTGGTACCCATCTTCGAACCGTTGGAAGTTGCCCCAATGATCAAATATCCGGAAAACCTTTTTGTCGAGACCTGGACCAAACAGGTCAGGACACAGGCGAGTGCCACGTCCAACCATTTGCCAAAACTTCACTGGAGACTTGACTGGTTTTGCGAATACAAGATTGACGATTTCAGGAACGTCTATGCCAGTATCGAGCATATCGACGGAGATCGCGATGGTCAGTTCGTTAGTGGAGCTTTTGAAGTCGTCGATTAATTGTTCGGCCCTTGGGTCGTAATTATCGATGACACGGCAAAACTTCCCGCCATATTGCGGATACATTTCATCGAACAAGCTGCTCATCAATATGGCATGCACGTGGTTGCGTGCAAATATTATGGTCTTACCGATAGACTGTTCGGAGCCTTCACGTACACCGTTTTCCATCAAGTTCCTGATTATGACCCGGTTGGTGTCACGGTTGAATATGCCTTGATCGATCTGCTCGGAGGAAAAGTCGTAGTTGTTTGGGTCTTCACCTTGGTCTTCGAGTTCCGCGATTTGTTCGGCGGTCAGACCTTCAAGACGAATTCCATCTCTTAGAAATTGTGTAGTGTGTTCAAATACTTCAAATGGTGTCAGATACGGGGGCTCCGATGTGACCGCCTGTTCGAGGTCATAATTGAACGTTGGGAGTTGGCCCTCGCAGTTGAAAAGGCCAAAAGTGCTGCGTGTGACAAAGTTTACTGGCGTTGCGGTTAAACCAATTTGCAAGCTATCGAAGTAGTGAAAGAGATCACCATAAATATTGTAGATAGACCGATGGGATTCATCAGCAATAATCAGATCAAAAAAGCCTACGTCGAACGACTGGAATACTTTCAACATCGCGGGGTAGGTGGCGATGAATATTCGTTCAGTGGATTCCCCACTTGCTCTAGAGTTCACAATTCTCACAGGCTCGGTTTCCAAAAACTCGGTGAAAGAATTCTTGGCCTGCTTACGAAGCTCTTTGCGATCACAAAGAAACAAAACGCGTTTTGCCCAACCCGCCCGGATAAGGAGTTCAGCGAGAGCGATAGCAACCCTTGTTTTACCTGTCCCTGTCGCCTGTACGACCAAAGCCTTTCGGTAGTGATCAGAAAAACGCTCTGCTACGGCTTTTATGGCTTCGATCTGGTAAAGTCTGTTTACGATGCGTTCTTGCGGCACCAGTGTTGAGAGGTCTTTTTTGTTCTTTCGCTGGAACTTCACGAGGTACTGTAAGCTGTCTTTGGAGTAGTAGCCGTAGACTTTTCGGGGCGGATACCCACCGGCATCATCCCACAGCCAAAGGTCGTAGCCATTGGTGTAAAAGATGGCCGGGCGTTGCCCACTTTGTTCTTCCAACGCGTCGGCGTAAAGCTGAGCTTGTTTTCTACCGCGTTCGGGGTCAACTGACGTTTTTTTGGCTTCGATCACCGCAAGTGGCGAACCGTCAGAGTCAAAAAGGACATAATCTACAAAACCTTTTCCAGTAGAGGTCGGTTGTCCGAGAACCCCGAATTCCTTAGCCACCTCCGAGGTGGAAGCATCCCCACCGGCGATGTCCCAACCTGCTGCTGCGATCATAGAGTCAATGATTCTAGTCCGCGTGGTTGATTCATCAAATTCTAGTACGTCAGCGGTCTCAGATGCTGATTTAGCCAAAATTTCGAGTTCAGCGGCCTTCTTCTCTGAGGTCTCAACCTGTTGTCGAGCGACATCAAGCTCTTCCAGTAATGATGCCATCTCAGCTTCCTGAGCCGCCAGTCGGTCAAGTACTTTCTTTGTTTCTGCTTTCGCCTCTGATGCGTCGGCTGGGGGAAGGGGTTTGGAAAACTTCGGTAACGATTGGATGTCTGACTTCTTGAAGTAAACAGTCAACCAACGCGACAAGTCGAAGGCTTCCCTGAGAAGCCAGATCGCGGTGGCAGTCGAAGCTCCTTCACCATGGACAGCTTTATTGCCTTGGACACGAATTGCATGAAGTTTATCGCGGACCACCTTGGGTGTAATGGTGCAGAATGAGCCGCCTTCGAGCAGGTCGATTTGCTTTGCCCGAACTGGTTTGGGTAGCTTCAAATCTCGGTAAATGTCTTTCACCAAGTTCTCGGCCAGAAGACGTAGATTAAACACCGAACTTGTTGGGTCAGTGTGTGCATAGGACTCGGCCAATGCCCCCAATCCGGCCAGTTCGGGCCAATCTTCTTTCAAGAACTCAAAGTTTGTGGAGGTCATTTCGCTGCCTCCATCATCGCTGAGGTGAACTCACTGCGGTTGGATACAACCAAAGGTGTTTCGTGCGGCTTGTCGAGTTTTGACGCTACATCAAGCCTGAGCCGCTTGTTGAAATAGTATAGCATTGCCTTCCGCACCGTGATTGCAAGTGATCCGTCTTCCATGCCGTATTCAGATGCGATAATCGCCTGTTGTGAGTTGGAGAGTTCTGGGTTTGGGATCAGTTGGACATCTATAGTGCTGGACCAATTCGCATCACTGCCTGCTGTTTCTCCAGCATCGCCGAGGTTACGCGCTTCCAGAACTCGGGATGCGATAAAATCCTTAAATTTCATATCTTCATGGCAAAAGGCCCGAACGTGCCATCTTAGCCCGTCGTTCCCGAACGCATGGGGTGTAATTCTCCGCCACACAGGTACGGGTTTTTGAGGATTCATTGACTGATATTGAATTTCCACTGATGCAACTCGATAAATGCTTTCGACAACGGGCTGGATTGCGCGGGTGGAAATGATGCGGACTGGTCGCGGCAACATCTCGGACATGTTAGTTTCGCCCGACTTCTCAGCAGCATCCGCATGAGAAAACAAGTAATCATCGACATTGTTGGAAGCAAAGTGCGGGGTGAAACCCTTGGTTGGTGAGTACTGCCTCTTGCTTGCGTCGTAGGACAAATTAGAAGGATGCATCTTTTGGTACGAGGCCAAATCTTTCGATGCCTGCGGCACAGATATTCCAAATTTCTCAATCAAATCGCTGCGGTTCAGACTCCCATGCCAGAAAGCTCGTTGCTCCAAATACTGGAACCTTTGCTCTGTTGCCCATTTGATATTTGTCGAATCCATAAGAATCACCGTTCGAATATTAAATATACGAATACTTAATATTCGCACGGTGGTCAAGCTTGAAAGATATTAAGGTTGTTTAGGACGACTTGAGCTTGAGGTCAGCCCGACAAGAAATCTTGCCACAACCTTTGTTGCACTTCAGCTTTCACCGATAAATCCTAAGTCCAACTTCGATACCCAATCGTGTCGCACCTTTAGGGATGGGCCACGACCATAGCCTTTGTTCACATCTCCGGCCCCGTGGCCAGTGATCCAATCATGAACGTCCTCTGGGCACTCGATATCTCTCATCATGTCTTTGAAGGTCCCCCTGAAAGAGTGGATAACCTTCAAGGGGTGGTTGATCACTTCCAGGTACGGTCTTCCATTGTACCCAGCGTTCGTGGCGGCTTTGCCATCTTGATCAAGGGAATAGTTGAAAACCCGTTCGGAGTTTTGCTTCGGCAGGCCAAGCTTGGGGTGAAGAGGGGCTAACCGCCTCGAACTATCGTTCTTGATCAACTCAGCGTCTCTTAGGTCCAGGTAGGTGACCCTGCCGTGCTTTTTGATTTGATCCCATCGGAGTAACGCAATTTCGTCGAGCCTAGCACCGGTGGTGCACAGCAGGGTGAAAAGGAGCTTTTCACGGGGTGGTATCTTTTGAGCGAAAATCGTCTTGAGGTCGTCCAAGTCGTAGGGGATATATGAGACCTTGGGGCGGCCGTAACTTGTTAAATCAAGGTTTACAAAGGGGTTGGCTTCTACCAATCCCTTTCTTTCGCAATATTTCAAAATCGCGGTAACCTTGGAGATACGACTCCCAATCGTTTTGTTGGCATATCCCTGATCCGAGAGAATCTGGGCGTAGTCGTATGCATGAACTTTTCTTATGTGGCTGACTGAGTAATTCCCTATCAACTCAACAAATTGTTTGATGTAGGTCTCGTGCTCTTTTCGTGTCTTCAATCGCGCCCATTCGCGAGAGGCCAAAAATTGCTCCAGAAGTTCACCAAGCTGTGGCCCCAGCTTTTCTTTTTCGTGCAGGGTCATGGCTGCCAGAACTTTTTCAGGGTGCATCAGGCGGTAAATTTGCGACTGTTCTTCGGTCATGGTGAAACTGGCGAATGGAAGCGTTCCGCCTCTATCATCGACGGTTAGCTTTGCAAGCTGCTCATCAAACCCATCGTAAATCTGTTTAGTGATTTCATGCTGTAAGCGTTCGGCTAACTTCCGGTCACTCGTCCCAGTGCTTACTCGCTTTTGCTTATTCTTGCCCTGTAGGGGCTTGGGGAGCGTTGCCTGAACAAACCAGCGGTTACCTTTTGATGGTAGCTGGACCAGTGTTGTCGGGTGGTATTTAGTGTCGGAGGTAGTTCCCATTTAGTTCCCTGATTTTGAAGCTAACGCCTTAAAACCATATGGTTTGGAGTGGAAACCGTCAATTGGGGAAAGATGGAGGCGAGTACCGGAATCGAACCGGTGTACACGGATTTGCAATCCGCTGCATAACCACTCTACCAACTCGCCGCCGTGGTGGTAGAGGCGCAATAACTGAACTCTTTCACCGCTGCAAGGGCGAAGCAGGGATTTTCGTCCTGTAGAGC
Source organism: Cognatishimia sp. WU-CL00825 (assembly GCF_040364665.1). Taxonomy (NCBI): domain Bacteria; kingdom Pseudomonadati; phylum Pseudomonadota; class Alphaproteobacteria; order Rhodobacterales; family Paracoccaceae; genus Cognatishimia; species Cognatishimia sp. WU-CL00825. The sequence goes on along the minus strand of NZ_BAABWX010000001.1, from coordinate 1,727,846 downwards.
GTTGCTGTTCCCAAAATATTATGGCAAGACGTCAAAGACCGAAATCTGAACGAACGAGTTTAGTATGTCTGATAATAAAATCCGCCGTATCGCCATGGTTGACACTCAAGTGCGCCCGTCTGATGTAACCAAATTTCCAATTATTGAAGCCATGTTGTCTGTGCCGCGCGAAATTTACGTGCCGTTAGAGAAACGCGACGCTGCATATATCGGTGAAAACCTATCTTTGGGCCCCGACCGTGTTATCTTAGAGCCTCGTACATTGGCAAAAATGCTTGATGGCTTGGATATTCGCAAAGATGAGCTTGTTTTGGATATCGGGTCTGGGCTCGGTTATTCTGCAGCGGTGATTGCCCGCATGGCCGAAGCGGTTGTTGCAGTAGAGTCAGACGAAGACCAAGCATCAGAAGCACAAGTGCTTTTGGCAGACCAGAATGTTGACAACGTGGTGGTGCATCAAGGCGCGCTCCCAGCAGGTGCCGCAGATCATGGGCCCTATGACGTGATCATCGTTCAGGGGGGAATCGAAATTATTCCTGATGCACTTGCAGCCCAGTTGAAAAACGGCGGTCGCATCGCATGTTTGTTCATGCAAGGTAAGCTTGGTGTTGTCAAAATTGGACTAAAAGAGGCTGAAAACATTTCGTGGCGCCCTGTTTTCAATGCCGGCGCACCGCTGCTCGCGGGATTCGAGCGTGTTGCAGAATTTGAACTGTAAATCTTAAAGAAAGCGCAAATTCGCTTTCTTCTTAGGTATTAAGGACGTGTGCAGATGGGTGTTAAACAGATTTTTCTTGCGGCAATTGTAACGGCCACTCTATCGCCATTCGCTGGGCAGCAAGCCAAGGCTGAAAGCCTGTCTGATGCGATGGCAAGTGCGTATACCCACAGCGGTTTGCTCGAACAAAATCGGGCTTTGCTGCGAGCTGCGGATGAAAATGTGGCCCAGGCTGCGGCCGCGATGCGCCCGGTTTTGGGTTGGCTTACAAATTACCAGCGCACCTTTTCCAGTGGGTCAGTCACCAGCGCCAGCAACACGGCAAATGTCGGCCTCACGCTCAGCTGGTTGCTGGGGGACAGTGGCGCTTCCAAAGCATTGATGGCCGCACAAGAGCAAACCGTAATGGCGACGCGTCAGTCCTTGCTATCGGTTGAGCAGGCTGTGCTTTTGAGCGCGGTCCAGGCTTTCATGGATGTGCGGCAGCATTCTGAAATCGTATCGCTACGCCAAAACAACTTGCGCTTGATTACCCGAGAACTGCGTGCGGCCAAAGACCGGTTTGATGTGGGCGAGGTCACACGTACAGACGTGGCATTGGCCGAAGCACGACTGGCCGGAGCTCGCGCAGAGCTTGGTGTGGCCCAGGGGAACCTGATGCAAGCGCAGGAATCTTACAAAGCTGTGGTTGGACGGGCGCATGGTGTGCTGACGCCACCATCGCGTTTGCCATACACATCCAAAACACTGGACCAAGCCAAAGCCGTGGCGGTTCGCACTCACCCTGACATGCTTGGCGCGCAATATTCGGTCGCTGCTGCAGAGCATCTGGTGAGACGTGCCGAAGCTGGCATGCTGCCAACAATTAATCTTTCTGCAAATGTGACAGCGACAGAAAATCTGTCTAGCAACAGTAATCGCCAAACTGGATCGATCACTTTTGGCACCAGTGGACCGATCTATCAGGGGGGCAGGCTAAGTTCAGCCCTTCGACAAACCATGGCACAAAGAGATGCTGCCCGTGGTGCTTTGCATGCGCAACGTCATACTGTTCGATTGGGGGTTGGTTCTGCTTGGGCTTTGGCTTTGTCCTCGCGCGCTCAGCGTGAAGCAAGCACCCGTCAAATTCGCGCAGCGCGGATCGCATTTGACGGCGTTCGTGAAGAGGCCAAGCTTGGGGCACGCACAACGCTGGATGTATTGAATGCTGAACAAGAGCTTTTAGATGCGCAAGCCAACCAGATTTCTGCTGTCAGCAGAGAATTTGTCGCTGCGTATCGTCTGCTTGCGGCAATGGGCCTTTTGAACGTTGACCATCTTAACCTCGCTGTCGAAAAATATGACCCTGAGGCCTATTATAAAAAGGTCAAAACAGCGCCGGCAATTCTGAGCAAGCGGGGACGTCAGTTGGACAAAGTACTGCGGAGCATTGGAAAAGAATAACATTCTCGCTTTCTGTTGTGCGAAAAGGCCTCTGCGGCTAAGCTGAGCATTAAGGTGTGAGTGGTTAAATAAATATGTCTGATCCTGTAACAAATGTCGAAATTGAAGATGTTCTGTCTTCGATTCGACGGTTGGTTTCTGAAAATGGCCGAGCGCCTACCGCAGCAGCTCCGGCGCTTAACGAATTTGCAGTGGGTGCTGAGCTAGAGGTGACCGAACCGGAACCGCAAGCTGAATTGCGTGCAAATAAACTGGTTTTGACCGAGGCGCTAAGAGTAGCTGAAAATCCTAGTGATAACAGTGTTTCAGATCAGGGTGACGCATCCAGTGCCGCACACGGCAGTGCGGACTTGCGCGAAAACGAGCCGAGCTCAATAGCTTCTGATGCGTCTTTTTTGGGCTTTCATCATCGCGAAGCGTCGCCTATTGAATTCCCAAAAGCCCCCGCTCAGGAAGCGGACAAGCCACAACGTGAAGAGCGTGCCATCGACCTGAGTTTTGAATCGCGCCGATTATCGTTTGAAGCTATTTCTGACGAATTGCAATTTGACCTTGCTGATCGTTCAGCGACCGATGTTAACGAAACGACCGACACCAGCCAAAATGTTGTGCGCCCTTGGGAAATCGAGGGTGAAACGCTGTCTGATTGGCGCTCTGAGACCTCTCAGATCGCTGACACTTACGAGCCTGATACGGCGGGTGACAGTGACTATGCGGGGACCGAGGTTGCTGCTTTGCAATGGGACGAGGCAAACGCAACGCAAGTCGACGCAGATCACGAGCCGATTGCCGAAGTTGTTTCGGAGGGAGAGGACCCCTCGGAAGCAGAGCTTGACCCGGTGGAGCGCGCGGATTTACCAGAGGTTGAGGTTGTCGACATCTCTGCGCAACCTATTGAAACCGAACCCGAAATCGAAGACCTGACCCAAGAAACTGTGCTGGACGAGCAGATGTTGCGAGAGTTGGTTGGAGAGATCGTGCGGCAAGAATTGCAAGGGCCATTGGGGGAGCGGATTACGCGGAATGTGCGCAAGCTTGTGCGCCGCGAAATCAATCGTGCAATGGCAGCGCGCAATCTAAATGGGGATTATTAACCCGTCTTAAGAGGGGGTTAAGTGAACACGCCGGCTCACATCTTATTTGGTTGGGCAGTTTTGGCCCGTGGAGCCCACGCCAGGCTCTCTAGGGTTGCCATTTTGGGCGCAGTCTTTCCCGACCTATCGCTTTATCTTTTGGCCAGCGTGTCGCTGTTTGTGCTGCAAATAGAGCCGAATGTTGTCTTTGGGGAACTGTATTTCTCCCCGCTTTGGCAGGGCATCTTTGCGGTCGACAACTCGTTTGTTGTCTGGACGGCATTGTTTTTGCTGGCTTATTTTAGATCAAGTCAGGTGGGCATGATATTTACAGCGGCCGCGTTGTTACATTTGGCATTTGATTTTCCACTACATCATGACGACGGCCGAGCGCATTTTTGGCCACTGACCAACTGGGTGTTTGAAAGCCCTGTCAGCTATTGGGATCACCAACATTACGCCCAGTGGGTGGCCCCACTTGAAGCGCTCGCGGCTTTGGCTTGCGGGCTGGCGCTTTACCAAGGGTTTACCTTTCGACCGCAACATATAGTGGTCACACTTTTGTTGGTGCTTGAGTTGATCGCCGTGCTGCCGGGCTTTCTTTTCATGTTCCCATAAAAAAACACGCGCCCCGCAGGGACACGCGTTTTTACAATACGGCAAAGCAAGGCAGGCTTAAGCTGCTTGGCTTTCCTGAGCCGCATGACGGCGTTCGCTCTCTTCGCGTGACAGCGCGACAGAGGTCCGTACACCTTTGCCAACAAAGTCCATAAGGCCGGAAACAACCCGTTCGTTAGGGTCAATCCCAGCGCAGGACAGGACTTCGCGCCCGTCACGCGAGCGTGCCCAGCGGGCTATTTGTTCAGGGCCATTGCCGTACTTTTTATCGTCAGCAATCGCATCATCTAGCGCGGCGAGAACAACAGCAGCAAAAAGCTTGCGTGCGCGGTTTCCCTGTTCGTTATTAAAAGCCGTGCCGTCAACGAAATCTCTCATCTCGTCGTCCTTGTATTATTGGTCTTGTCTTTTGGGCGTGAGGGGGCTTATGGACTACTTTAATCGATTCGGGTACCCTATTTTTGCATAGCTAACTTGCAGTCTGTGCATAACTTGGGCAGAGCGCGAACGAGATAGGCCACCTTGTCACCTGTCAACCAGCGATATATAGGTGCTTTCAAATTCCTATCAACCTTTTGTCGTGGTTTTGTCACATGCCTAAAATCAACGGAAATGAAATTCGTCCCGGTAACACGCTGGAACATAACGGCGGTCTTTGGGCTGCGGTCAAAGTCGATCACGTAAAGCCCGGCAAGGGCGGCGCCTTTGCCCAGGTCGAAATGCGCAACCTGCGCAATGGGTCCAAGCTGAATGAACGCTTTCGCTCGGCGGATAAAGTCGAACGTGTGCGCCTGGAGCAGAAAGACCAGCAGTTCCTGTATGAATCTGACGGTATGCTGGTGTTCATGGACACAGAAACCTACGAACAGATTGAATTGCCATCCGAATTGCTGGGCGATCGCCGCCCGTTTCTGCAAGACGGCATGACCATTCAGGTCGAGTTTTATGACGATGAAGCGCTGAATGCCGCTGTGCCGCAAAAAGTGACCTGCAAGATCGTCGAAACCGAACCAGTGGTCAAAGGCCAGACGGCCGCCAACTCTTTCAAACCAGCGGTTTTGGACAACGGCGTGAAAGTTATGGTGCCCCCATTTGTGGGCCAGGATGAAATGATCATCGTCGACACAATTTCGATGGAATATTCCGAGCGCGCCTAAGCCCGCGCCCTTTTCTTACAGACATCCCCACCAGATATGGGGGTGTCGCGTCCGTTCGGCCATAGCCCCAGAATGCAACGGTTTTTGCGCTTGCAGCGCACGCATGGGCAATTTTTCATTATTTGTACAATTTGTACGTTTCAAGCGCTGAAACGTACGATTCGACACCTGTTTGGTGTGGCGTTCTCTGGTGGTCCAGGTGTCAAAACTGATCTGGATAGACAGACATCAGCATTTGGACACCGTATTCGCTGTCGCAAGCTCCCGCTGCAATCATCTCGCTTAGAATTTGGCGACGTTGGATCTCGGTCTTCTGTGCGCCGTTGACGGCAGTGGCTTCGGGTTTCCAAAAAGGGCGGGTAAAAAATGAAAATGGGGAAATGGACAGGGTGGTCATGGCGGGTCTCCGTTGTGCTGCTGGAAACAGACTAAGCCGTACAAAGTTCTTCTGGTATCTGGCTCGACGCCGTGCTGTTATGCAAAAATGCAGAACCGTTTTAGGGATTGGGGAGACGTTCGGGTCTTCCTCGCTGTGATGCGCGAGGGGTCTACCCTTGGGGCTGCGCGGCAGTTGGGCATTAATCAGACAACGGTTGCACTGCGGATCGACGTGCTTGAGCATACATTGTGCCTGACGCTGTTTGAAAGAACCACGCGCGGCGCAGAGCCCACCGCACAGGCAAGGACGCTTTTGCCTTTTGCAGAGGCTCTGGAAACGGCGGCATCGGCGTTTGAACTGGAAGCCGAAAATGAAAGTGGACGGGCCAGCGCGCCAATCCGTGTCACCGCCTTTGAAGACGAGATGAATGGCAATATTGGGGCTGTGGTTGCGGAGTTTGTTAAGAAACACCCGGGTGTCAGTTTCGAATTTGTGTTCACCGAGAGAGAGTTAGATCTGATGAAGGGCGAGGCTGATATCGCTTTGCGCATGACATCGGCTGTTTCTGACGACAGGTTAATCGCGCGCAAGGTCGGACATTTGCAATGGACCTATTACGCCTCGCAGGCCTATGCCGCCACCCATACACTTCCGGCAGAATTCAGCCCGGATATGGAAGAGCATCGTGTTCATCTTTTGAACCATTTCCCGAGCAATCGACGCAATCTTGTGCGATGTGCAACGCCCAACGATCTGTTGATGGCCATCCAGACCGGGCAGGGTATTGGCCCGTTTCCCGTGACGGTGGGCGATCCAAACCCCAATCTTGTGCGCTGTTTTGATCCGCCGCCTGGCTCGGACCTGGCGGTTTGGTTGGTTGTGTCCCCAGCGGCGCATAAGCGACCTGAAGTGCGCCGCTTTACTGACTTTGCAGCATCTCGGATTGCGCGGAACCTTAAGGGTTTCAGCGAAAGTTCTTCGGGATAGTGCTAAGGGGGCGTATTGTTTTGCTGTAATTTCCAAAGGAGACCATAATGTTTCGATTGATGGCTTTGACGGTGTCGCATGTTGTGACTTTGGTGGTGGGCTTTGGTTTGGGGGTGTATTTTCTGCCGATCCTGGTGGCACCTGCCTCGCCGGATGCGGCGATGTTGCAGCAAAAGGCGCAAGGCGCGATGTTTTCCGGGGAATTTACGCGCGACCTAAGGGGCAGCGACTTTTTGCATTGGGGCGAGGGCACGGTGTCTGTGACCGCCACCAATATTGTGCATGAGGGCAAGCTGGCACCGGGGCCGGATTACAAGCTGTATTTGACGGCCTCTTTTGTGGAAAACGAGGAAGAGTTTTTTGCGCTTAAGGATCAGGCGGTTTTGGTGGGGGATGTGAAGACCTTTGATGGTCTATTGCTAGAGGTTCCTGCGGGGATTGCGGTGGCGGATTATACCAGCGTGGTTATTTGGTGTGAGAGTTTTGGTGAGTTCATCACGGCTGCAAAATACCGCTGAGCACCTGGCCAGAGCAGGGCAGCGTGCGGGGCTGTAAGGCGGCATTAACATCGAGCGGGCATTCTGTAAGCGCAGTGAAGGTGACAAACGCAGGATGTTTGAGGCGCGATGTTTGAGCAGGACCAGATAAGTGTAAGCGCGTTGCGCGGAGGCTTGGCAGAGGCATTGGCGCGGATCGAGCGGGGGCCGGCGCGCTTGCTGATTACCCGGCGCGGCGTGGCTGTTGCTGGGTTGGTCACCGCAGTGGATTTTAAGCGTATTGCCGAGATGCATTGCAGTTCGCTGGCGCAAAAAGAGCTGAAGTTGCAGATGGCCATGGAAGAGTGGCGACGGGCCGCATTGGTGCCAGAAGGCACCGCGCGCGGGGTGTTGGTGCGTTAACGCTTGTTTGTCGTCTAGACGCGTGCTTATGTGCCGCAACTTTTCGGAGCCGACAGCACAGATGCTTGCCGTGATTGGAAGAAACCCGGGCCACCCCTTTGCGAAGGCCTATGTTTGGTGGCCGCCGCCGCAATAGGCGTGCTTTCCACTTTTCTAATTTCCAGTACAACGGAGCAGTTGATGCAACTGACACTTGAAATGGGCGCTGAGCGCCTTGATATTCGCTGGCCGGACGGAACCGAAGGCCAGTTTCCCTACATTTGGCTGCGCGACACGGATCCGGCCGGATTTCACCCTTTGACCGGCGAGCGTGCATTTGACCTGACCAGCGTTCCGCTGGATATTGCGCCGACCTCGGCAGAGGTTGATGGCGCGGATTTGCTGCTGCAATGGCCCGAGCAGACCCAGGCCAGCCGGTTTGCGTTGGACTGGCTGTGGACCCATCGGCCTGGAGTGGGGCGTGCGGATCCTGCGGACCTTGTGCCGACCCTATGGCGTGCAGAGGCGGGGGCGGCTGGGGTGCCGCGGGTCTCGGCAAAAGCTATGGCAGATTCAGAGGATGTTTTTGCCTCGTGGTTGCGGGTGACCAAGCAATATGGGCTTTCGATCATCGAGGGGCTGGCGGATGACACTGGGGCTGGCAAAGAGATTGGCCGCCGTATTGGGCATCTGAGGGAAACCAACTTTGGGCTGGGCTTTGAAGTTGAGACCAAGCCGGACCCGAACAATCTGGCCTATACGGCTGACGCGCTGCCGCTGCACACGGATTTGCCAAACCAAGAAGTGCCTCCGGGCTTTCAATTTTTGCATTGCCTGGCCAATGAGGCAAAAGGCGGCGGCTCGACGTTTTGTGATGGCCGCGCTGTCGCCGAGGATCTGCGTCGCACTGATCCAGAAGCCTTTGCGGTTTTGACAACGGTCACAGTGCCGTTTCGGTTTCATGACGCGCAGACAGATCTGAGATCGCGCAAGCCGGTGATTGTGCTGGATGAAAAAGGCGCTGTGTCTGAGATTTGCTTTAACGCCCATCTTGCCGATATTCTGGATCTGCCTGCTGATCAGATGATTGAGTTCTACCGAGCTTACCGGGTGTTTATGCAAATGATGCGCGGCGATGAATACACAATTTCGCTGAAACTGAATGCCGGCGAAATGGTGGTGTTTAACAACCGCGCGGTGTTGCATGGGCGCGCCTCGTTTGACCCTTCAACCGGCTATCGCCATTTACACGGGTTTTATGTTGACCGTGGCGAATGGGACAGCCGTCTGCGGGTGATGGCACGCGCTTAAGGGATAAGGTCGCCCCCACCGCGTCGCCGTGGTTGGGGGGACTTTTTTGCGGACCTAGCGAGTCTTCGCCGCGTCCCAAAAATCTTGCTTTTGAAACGCTGAAACACGCGGTAACCAACCAACATGTCAAAGTTTTTTTTACGTTTCGTTTTTGTATTATTTGTGCTTGGACTCGGCCTTTGGGGCGCAAACACATCATTATTCATTGGGCACCTTGAGAACCACAAAACGCGTGTCATCTCTCATCGCGGTATTCATCACATTTACACAGGATCAGATAGGTCGGTCGACTCTTGCCATGCCTCTCCGGTGGAACCAATCGAACATGGCTTTATCGAGAACACACTTCCATCGATGCGCGAAGCCTTTCGTCTTGGTGCAGACGTTGTTGAAATTGATGTTCACCTGACGAACGACAAGGTTTTTGCAGTTTTTCATGATTGGACGGTAGATTGCCGGACCGACGGGACTGGCATCACGCACAAATTAAGTTTTGCGGATCTCCAAGCATTAGACCTTGGCCATCGTATCGATGATGGCAGCGGCACGTTTCCACTCCGGGGCAAGGCAATCGGGCAAATGTCTGATCTGCACACCGTCTTGTCCGAAGATATGGGTGGCGCATTCTTGGTGAATTTCAAAAGCACGCGGCGCAGTGACGGTGTTGCTTTGTTGGCAATGCTTGAAAACCCAGAGTTGCGTGAAAGGGTCTACGGAGTCTATGGAGGAAGCCCCCCGACACAAGCCGTGATCGATGCACCCCTTGGTCTGCGAGGTTTTGACAAAGCCATGATAAAAAGCTGTCTTCTCAAGTATCTTGCAATCGGTTGGAGTGGCTATGTGCCAGAGGTTTGCCGAGACACGATGATTGTGGTTCCGCAGAATTACGCTGGGCTATTGTGGGGTTGGCCGCACCGTTTCACCCGCCGCCTTGGTGATGCAGGCACAGATGTTATTTTGGCCGGGCCGTATGATGGGTCTGGTTTCATAAGCGGCATTGACGATTTGGATACCCTTGCCAAAGTTCCAGAGAATTTCGACGGATTTATTTGGACAAATCGGATCGAACGTGTCGGTCCAAAGGTTTCTTCTGGACGCTAAGATCGGGCATCCGTTGTAGCTGCAGCATCAGCCAAAACGGGCTCAAAGCCGACTTTTGACTTACACCTGCTGCCAAAACACTGTGCTGTCGCCGGCTTGCATTTCAGGTTGGGCGCGGTCAAAGCGCAGGTAGGCAAGGGCTTGATCTCCGGCGCGGCTGTGCAGGGTGCCGACGGCTTTGCCATTTGCGGTGATGGCGGTGCCGGGGGCGGCGTCGCCTTGAATTGTGACCGTGGCCAGACCTTTGCGCAGTTCGGTTTTGTGTTTCATGCGTGCGGTGACCTCTTGGCCCACATAACAGCCTTTGCGGAAATCGACGCCATTTATGCGCTCGAACCCCATTTCAAGGATGTAGCTGTCTGCGGTCAGTTCGGCACCGGTTTGCGGCACTCCAGCGGCGATGTGCAGGGCGGTCCAATCGGTGGTGTCGCTGTCTTGTGGCGTGTCACGGTATGCGCGCCAGCCGAGTGACGTGTGACGTGGGTCTGCCATGGCGTCATCTGGCTTGTCGCCAAGGCCACGGTGTACATGCAGTGGGCAGTCCTGAAGGGTCACATCGGCGCGCAATTTATACATGGTGAGGCGCATTTTCAGCATTTCGGCCAAAGCGGCGTCGACGTCCAGAAGGATATCTCCGTCGCGACGCGCTAAAAAGAAGTCGGCCAGATATTTGCCCTGTGGCGTCAAAAGCGCCGCATAAACCAGCCCGTCGTCGAGCTTGTTGATGTCGTTGGTCACCAGTCCTTGCAGAAAGCTTTCTGCGTCTGATCCGGTGATGGTAAAAAGATTGCGCGCGCTGGTCATGGCTAAGTCCTGTATTTTTCCTACCATCTCATATAGAGAGGCGCGGGCCAAGCAACAGGGGGCAATTATGCGCGCACCGCTTTCTATCGTAATTCCAACGCTCGACGCTGAAGAGGATTTGGCTGCGACGCTGATGGCTTTGATGGAAGGATTGTCGGCTGGGTTGATCCGCGAGGTGATTGTTTCTGACGGCGGGTCACAGGATCGCACGCTGAAGATTGCGGATGAAGCCGGGGCTGTGGTTGTGTCAGGGGCGGCGTCTCGGGGGGGGCAGCTGCGGCGCGGTGCCGAGGCGGCCAAGGCGGATTGGGTGATGTTTTTACACGCGGATACCAATTTGGCTCCGGGATGGAGTGCGGCGGTCGAGGCACATTTGCCGTCTGACAAGGCAGGCTATTGTCGGTTGCAGTTCGCCGATGGCGGTTGGCAGGGCCGATGGGTGGCGCGTTGGGCCAACCTGAGGTCGGCGTTGTTTGGCTTGCCCTATGGGGATCAGGCCTTGGTTTTGTCAAAGGAGCTGTATCAAAGCACCGGCGGTTATCGGGATATGCCATTGATGGAAGATGTGGCGATGGCGCGCGCCCTCAAGGGGCGGTTGGTGGCTTTGCCAATTGTCGCCACCACCAGCGCCGCGCGCTATCAGCACGGCGGCTGGCTGCGCCGTGGTAGCCGCAACCTGTGGACCTTGGCGCGGTATTTTATGGGCGTGTCGCCAGAGCGGCTGGCGCAGTCTTATCGAAAATAAGCCGATGCGGGTCTTGATTGAGCATTAAACCCGAGGCAGGCGCGCAAATAAGGAGCCCCAGAACCCGCGCTTTGGCTTGGCTTGTTTGACTGCAGGCAGGGTTTTGCGGCGAGCGCTTTCTTCGGCGCTGGGCCCTTCGCTGGCAAATTGCAAATGGTACAATTCAGCATAGACGCCGCCTTTTTCCAGCAGCGCGTCGTGGGTGCCTTCTTCGACCACCCGGCCTTTGTCCATGACCACAATCTTGTCAGCTTCGCGCACGGTGGACAGACGGTGAGCAATGACCAGGGTGGTATGGTTCTTGGACAGTTTGTCCAGGGCCTTTTGTACCAGCACTTCGGAATGGGCGTCCAGCGCGCTGGTGGCTTCGTCCAGCAGCAGAACAGGCGTATCACGTAAGAGCGCGCGGGCGATGACCACCCGTTGCCGTTGACCGCCTGACAGGCCACTGCCGCGTGGGCCAACATGGGTGTCCAGACCTTCGGGCATTTTCTTGACGAAATCGCTGACATGGGCTGCATCCAGCACCTGCATTAGCTGTTTTTCTGTGACATCGCTGCGCCCGAGCAACACGTTTTCGCGCAGGGTTTCGTCAAACAGCATGGCGTCTTGGGACACCACGGAAAACAGATCGCGCAGATTTTCCAACGACATTTCGCGGGTGATCGTACCCCCGAGTGAAACCTGACCGGATTGCGGGTCAACCAAACGGGTGAGCACATTGAAAATGGTGGATTTCCCGGCACCAGAGGCCCCAACAATGGCGGTGGTTTCGCCTGCTTTGGCGGTGAAACTGGTGCCGTTTAGCACTTTGGTTTCGCCATAGGACAGGTGGACATCGGATAAAACGATATCCGTTTTGCCAATTGGCGCAGGTTTGGGGTTATTGGGGGACTGCAATTTTGGCACCATTTCCAGCAGCTCTTTGAGGCGCTCAAGGCTGGCGGCGGCCACTTGCCATTGACCACTGACAGAGCCCAGTCGGCGCAGCGGATCAAAGGCAAGACCAATGGCGGTAAAGAAGGTCATGAACTGACCTACGGTCTTTTCTCCGGCGATGATTTCGCCGCCGCCGTAGACCAGCACGCCCAGAAACCCGAGGCCTGCCATAATGTCGATCATACCGGGAAGGGCGGCTGTGCCCGCGGCCGAACGGATCTCGGTGCGCACCAGATGATCGGTGAGTTCGCCAAATTGCTTGGATTGGTATTTTTCAAGCCGGTTGAGTTTGATGGCGACGATGCCGTGGAAGATTTCATCCAGACGGGTGGCCAAACGCGCCCCAAGATCACGTGCCATGCGGGCCTGGCGGCGCACATATTTCTGCGCCAGCACCGATGGCAGCACCAAAAGCGGCGTGCCGATACAGGTCACAAGCGTCCAGCGCCAGTCGACGCTGACCGCAACACCCAGCAAAACCGTGAGCGATATGGCATCGCGGCCAGCCCCGGTGATCAGGGTGTTCCACATGGTGTTGATTTGCAGCACATCAGTTTGCACCCGTTGGATCAGATAGCCCGGTGGGTGGGATTGGTGAAACGCGTTGTCCTGAAACATCATGCGATCCAGCAAGCGACGCCGCAGATCTGCGGCAACATTTTGCGAAATATAAGATAACAGAACCCGTTGCCCGACTGAGGCCAGGGCGCGGATTGCAAAGATGCCAGCAATAGAGATGGCCACAATCCACAGGCCGTCCTGATTGCCCTGTACAAACACCATGTCAAACATCGGCTGCATCATATAGCTGAGCGCGCCAAGCATCGAACCTTCGAGCGACATCAGAACAAACGCCACAAATAGCGCAAAGGAATAGCGTCGCATGAAGTTGCGCCACAGCCATTTCATCAGAGGTTTTGACTCTTTTGGGGCCGGGTTTGCGGCGGGGTCGGTGACCGCCTTGTCAGTGCTAGTGGTCACGATAAAATGGGCACCCTGTTGTTGAAATCAGTCTGCAGCTTTTGGGGATCGTATGCCGTGCGGATCCAATCTTCAAATGAGATTTCTTGCTGGCTGTTGCTTGCGTCATAGCTGCGCAAGATATAATCCAGCACGCCGGTCTTGGTAAATCTGAGATGGGCGTATTTCACCGCCAGCATTTTGCGCGCTTGTTGTACCGATTGGCCTTGCATGGTGATCAGGTAGATCGCGGAGGCAAAGCCCGCGCGGTCGGCCCCGGATTTGCAATGCATGACAAAGGGGTGCGGGATGGTTTTGAACGTTTCGATCACCTGCAGAATATTTTCGGCGGGGGCTGCTTGGCGGGCGCTGAGCTGACAATTGATCAGCGTCAGGCCCAGGTCTTGGCAGCTTTTCTTTTCAGTCAGATGTGCGGCCCCAGTGCCTTGGCCGCGCAGATTAAGCACATGGGTGATGCCCATGGATTTGATCTTTTCAAAGCGTCGGTGGGTGGGTTGATTAGAGCGATAGACCCCAGGCGCGATCTGAAAAAAATTGGTCCAGACGCGCCGCAGGATCGCATGGTCAAACCAATCGTTGTAGATTTGTGCACGGCGTTCGTTGCCCGCGATGCGCGGGTCCACATTGAAACTGTGGCGCCAGTTACGTTCCCAGTGTTTTAACCGTTTGCCGAGGCTCATCCTGGGTCCCTTGCCTTGATGCCACGCTGGATGCCTGGACGCTTTCATTTAGTCTGCGCAGACAGCGCTGGCAAGCGGCTGCTGACGGGGGGCTATTGCGGCTTGCGCCTTAGGCGGTTGATGGCGGCGTTGATGGCGGCGGAAACGGCCAGAACAGCGGCAAGGCCCCAAACTGCCCAAAGGGCGAGGAAAATCCAAAGCAAATTCACCAGCGCCATAACCAGAAAGGCATTGGTGAAATTGGGGGCGGGTTGCACGTTGCGCGACATGAGAACTCCTTTGCGGCAAGTATAACCCAAATTTTGCGCCGCAATGGTAAGATTTTCGTTAGCGGTGGTCAGGCCTGATGATCGCAGGCAGGGTTCAGCGCAACCCTGCGAGCACCTTTGGCAATGCGTTCTCAAAATGGGCCAGATCCTGGGGGCGGCCGCAGCTGACCCGGATGCAGCGGTTTTGCGGCGCGACAAAGGGCATGCGAATGAAAACGCCCGCATCGGCCAGGCCTGCGACAATGGCTTGGGCGAAGGCGGCGTCGCGGTGGCAATCCAGGGTGACAAAGCTGGTGGCAGAGGGCAGGGCCGTTAGGCCGTTGGCCTTGCCGATACGGGCAATTTCCGCACGCGCGATCTGGGTTTTGTCCTGCACATTGGCCAGCCAACCTTGGTCGTTAAGGGCGGCGAGGGCGGCGGCTTGGCTGGCGCGGTTGATGCCAAAGTGATTGCGCACTTTTTCAAAGTTCCTGATCAGGGCGGCATTACCAAGCGCATAACCGATCCGTGCCCCGGCCATGCCGTAGGCTTTGGAAAAGGTGCGCATGCGGATCACTTTGGGGTGGCTTATGTCGTAGCTTGGCGAGGTTCCCGGCGGGGCCAGTTCGACATAGGCTTCGTCCAGGATCAGCAAGCAGCCTTCTGGAATGTCATCCAGCTGTGCTGCTATTTTTTCTCCGTCATGCCAGCTGCCCATGGGATTGTCGGGATTGCAGAAATAGATCAGCTTGGCGTCGACCTGTTTGGCTTTGGCAATCAGTGCGGCCAGATCTTGCTGGTCGTTTTTATAGGGCACGGTTTCGATATGACCGCCATAGCCCGCGACGTGAAAATTGAAAGTTGGGTAAGCCCCCGCAGAGGTGACCACCCGATCGCCGGGCGCAATGAAAAGCCGCACGGTATAGCCTAATAGACCGTCGATGCCTTCACCAATGACAACATTGTCGGCTTGCACTGCGTAGAATTCGGCAAGCGCGTGCCGCAGGTCATGGTTTTCTGAATCCGCATATTTGAAGATCTCGGCAGCGGTGTCCGCAAAGCACGCCTGGGCTTTGGGGCTGGGGCCAAACAGGCTTTCGTTTGCGCCAAGCCGTGCTGTGAAAGGCGCGCCTCGGGCGCGTTCCAGCGTTTCTGGGCTGGTGAATGGAGAAGAGTGCGGCAGGGCCTGGATCAGCGGGGTATAGGGCGGTTCTGTCATGATAAAAGCCTGCCTGAGGCCAGAGGCAGGTTCAAGGGGCAAAGGGTGTGACCCTGCGTTGGGCCTGCGTTGGGAGGGGCGTTGAAAAGGGCGAAATCTGGCGGATGAGCTATGCAATTCATGCAACCGTGCTAGTCCATTGTCGCGCAGGTGCTATACAAGTCGCAAAAAATGGTCTAAGTGCGCCCTTTCTGCGCGTTGGTCATGAAGGCTACAGAGCAGATTGGCCCTGGCCCGCTCGGACGCGCGCCTCAGAAAAAAGCAGAAATTACTTGCATAACTCACTCGCAAAGGCGCTGGAGCGCCGTGGATATACGTCTTTAACACCGGTTCAGATCGCGTGCTCAGACGAAGCCCTCAATGACGCCGACCTTTTGGTATCTGCCCAGACGGGCTCTGGGAAAACCGTTGGATTTGGCCTGGCCATTGCCCCAACACTGCTGGGAGAGGATGCGAAGTTCAAATCAGCGGCGCAGCCTCTGGCTTTGGTGATTGCCCCAACCCGTGAATTGGCTTTGCAGGTCAAACGCGAATTGGCTTGGCTGTATGGTGAAGCGGGGGCGGTCGTGGCCTCTTGTGTGGGTGGCATGGATATGCGCGACGAACGTCGCAGCCTGGACCGTGGCGCGCATATCGTTGTGGCCACGCCGGGTCGTTTGCGCGACCATATCACACGCGGATCAATTGATCTGAGCGACCTGCGGGCCGTGGTGCTGGATGAAGCTGACGAGATGCTGGACCTTGGGTTCCGCGAAGATCTGGAATTCATTCTGGATGAAGCGCCGGACGATCGCCGCACTTTGATGTTCTCGGCCACTGTGCCGCGTTCCATTGGCGAGTTGGCCAAACGCTATCAAACAGATGCGCAGCGCATTTCCACGGTGGCTGAGAAATCGCAGCACGCCGATATCGAATATCATGCAATGGCCGTGGCACCGCGCGATGTCGACAATGCAATTGTCAACGTGTTGCGGTTTTATGAAGCGCCAAATGCGATTGTGTTTTGTAACACCCGCGCCATGGTTGGCCGCATTGTGACGCGTTTGTCCAACCGGGGATTTTCGGTTGTGGCTTTGTCAGGCGAGCTTTCCCAAAACGAGCGTTCGCATGCTTTGCAAGCGATGCGCGATGGGCGTGCGCGGGTTTGTGTGGCCACCGATGTGGCGGCGCGCGGCATTGATTTGCCGAACCTTGATTTGGTGATCCATGCGGATTTGCCAAACAGCCACGAGACATTGTTGCACCGTTCCGGTCGGACTGGGCGCGCGGGCCGCAAAGGCGACAGCGCTTTGATCATTCCTCCAAAGTCGCGCAACAAGGCACAGCGTTTGCTGAAGATGGCCAAACTGGAAGCCAACTGGCGCGGTGCGCCTTCTGCGGATGAAGTGCGCGGTCGCGACACAGAGCGTATGTTGTCGGATTCAGTTTTGCTGAACGAAGTAGGCCCTAAAGAGCAGGCTGCTGTGGCGGATCTGCTGGAGAAGTTCGGCGCTGAACAATTGGCTGTGGCCTTTTTGCGCAGCTATAAAGGCAACCGGTCCGCGCCAGAAGAATTGAGCGTGGTCGATGCCAAGCCAAAAGAGCGCGCACCGTTTGGACCAAGTGTCTGGTTCTCGCTGGATTGTGGTCGCGATGATGGCGCAGATCCGCGCCGCTTGCTGCCGATGCTGTGCCGTGCGGGCGACATCAGCCGCGATGACATTGGTGCGATCCGCATTCAACAGGGCGAGAGCTTTGCTGAGGTTCGCGTTGACAGTGTGGACGGGTTCTTGGCGAAACTGGGCGCGTCGATGCAGCTGGACGACGGCACTGTGCTGACGCAGCTGGATACGCCTCCGGCGATTGCCAGCGCGCCGCGTCAGTCGTTTGGTGGCAAGCCAGGTGGTAAATTTGGCGGCAAACCTGGTGGCAAGTTTGGTGGCAAGCCGGGCGGTGGCTATAAGGGCAAATCCCCACGCGGAGACGACTCTGAAGGTGGTGATCGCCCCCGTCGCGAAAAATCATGGGGCGACAAGCCTCGTGGCGATCGCAAGGAGCGGTTTGAACGTCCTGAGCGCGCCCCTCGTAAAGATCATCCGGTGAAAGCGCTGGGCAAATCAGCAGAGGGTGGTAAGCCAAACAAAGGGCCAAAGCCTCCGGCAGGCAAAGCCAATAGCAAAAAGAACCGTGCACGGCGCGCAGAAGGTGGCAACGCCACGCCGCGCCGCGCCAAATAATCGAGACGACCATCGTCCAAGTTCAGAGTCTGCAAGCGCCCGCCATTTGGTGGGCGTTTGTGTTTTCGCCTTAGGGTTGTGAGAATCTCGTTTTCAAGGTGCTCAATTTTGCGTATGCAGTCGGTATTCAATGACGCATTGGAGCCTGATTGTGCTATTCCGTTATTCAGTATTTGCCGTGGTAGGCGTGATAGGTCTGTCGATTTTTGGGTGGCACCAAACCCGGTTTGACACGGATATCGAGGGTGTTTTCCAGCTGCCCTCGGAGCGGTTGGCACAGGTGCTGGTTTTTCCAGATGACCAAAAGCCCGACATCACAGCATATTTGATTTATCCGCGCGGAGAAGGGCAGAACAGGTGGCAAGAGGGCCTGGCGCATTATGTGGAGCATTTGGCCGCAGAGAAGGTTGTTAGGGTTTCTCGGCAAGAGGCGCAGCACGCAAACGCTTGGACCAACAGCACGTCGACGGGCTATTGGCTGAACACAAAGAAAACCGGCCTGGAGGAGGCTCTGCAAGCTTTGGTGGACACCGCCAAACCGCTGGATGTGACCGAGGATTTTGCCGTTGGTGAGCGCGATATTGTGTTGCGAGAATACGAGTATCGCTTTGCAGATAAGGCGCTGGAAGACCAAAAATATCGCCTGCTTTCAGACCTTTATGAAAACGGGCCGATTAGCCAGCGCGTTGGCGGCACGCCTGCTGACATTGCGACCTATACGCTTGTAGCGGCCCAGGCCTTGCATGCAGAAAGCCATCATTTGTCAGAGGCGAGTTTGGTTGTGCATGGTGATATTTCGCCAAAAGCGGTAGCGGCGCTGCTGGGGCGGGTAGATAGTGATGGGGTCCCTGTGAATGTGGCGCGCCCCGTTGCACCTTTGGTGACTGAATTCACAGAGGGACGCTTTGAGACAACAGTCCACGCGGATGAAGTGCCGGGGCCGGTGCTGCTTTATGGTAAATTGGTTCGGCTACCCTCTTGTGCGGATCAACATGTTTGTGGCGCGGCAGTGGATGTTTTGCGCAGGTTGCTGGATTCTGCCCAAAAGGGGGGGCTTGCGGGTCCTTTGCGCTATGACGCCTTTGTGGCGCGCGAATTTGCTGTGGATGTTACGATGATGGGCCCACAGGTTGCAGAGATCTGGTTTGAGGCCCGCCCAGACAGGGGCGTGTCGCTGGAAAAACTGTTGAGCACCTTTGAAACATCGCTAGAGGGTGCTTTGGCCTTGGCAGGAAGCTCCGACAGGTATTTGAACGCCCGCCGCGATGCCATGTCCGATGTAAAATACGTGGATAACATTGCCGCCTATGAGGCCGGATGGGCTGTGGATCGATATGCGCGTGGGCTGACCCCAATTGGGCGCACAGACTATGGGGCGGCATTAGAGCTGGTGAGGGCTGGGCCATTAAAGGCGATTGCTCAGGATATGTCCGTGCCGGGGCGTGTTGTTGTTTTAAAGATAAATCCGTTGAATGAGAGATTAAATTGATGAAATTTGTAGTACTTTTGATGTGCGTTTTGGGGCTTGCTGCCTGTCAGGACGAGGCCAAACGGGCAGTTGTTATGGCAGAGAGCCCGGATGGGCACCAATTTGCATTTGTGCAGGTTGACGAGGAGGGGAAAACAGATGTTGCGATCAATGTGGCTTGGCCTACAGATTGGGCGCGCAATGCTGCGTTGAACCCGATGGTGCCTTTGGTGGCCAGTGAGGCCTTGTTGAACGGCGGCACAAAGCAGTATTCAGCCAGCGAGATCATGAACGGCTTTGACGAGAAGAACGCCCGTGGTTTGGTTTATGTGACCCCGGATCATGCGCGCGGGGAACTGAATTTTCCCAAGGAACATATGGCATTTGTGTTGGATGTGGCCAGCGCCGCTTTGGCAGATCCTACCTATGATCCGATTTGGCTGGAGCGGGCGCAACAAGGCGTTTTAGATCAGGTGGCCAACCAGAACACCGAGACAAATTCCCAGATGTGGACCGCCGCGCGCAAGGCGATTTTGGCTGAGGACCCTCTGGATCGGTATTTGTCATTGCGGGTAGAGGCCGCACCTAACCAGGTCACGCGGCAAGAGGCGTTGGAGTGGCATCGCGGCGTGTTCACCAAGGCACAAGCGGTTGTGTCGGTGGTTGGTGGCCTTTCAGAGGCAGAGGCCGGAGCGGCGGTTGATCAACTGTTGGCAGGATTGCCCGAGGGCAGGCCAAATGGATCTGCGGTTGCTGGTGAAATGGCCACAGCCAAGGTGAATTTCGCGCCGCGCCGGATCTTTTTGCATCTGCCGGAGGCGGCCAAAACCACCATGGGTCTGTTGGGACGCATGCCTGATACCACGCAGCCAGGCGAGGAAAAGGACCTGCTGGCGCTGCATTTCTTTGGGCGGCAAGATGGGGTTTTGACCAAGGCGATGCGCGACGAGTTGCGTGCAAGCTATGTCGCGCAATCTGGATTGGTCAACTATGACCGGGCGACGCGGGTGTTTTACATCTATAGCGAAGTTGGTGCGGAAAAACTGGGGCAAGCTTTTGATTTGGCCGCGCAGACCTATGCGCAGTTTCGCGCGCAGCCAGACTTTACTGGGTTTGAAGCCTTTCAAGTGAAATTTGGCGAGGATGTCGGCAAAAATATTGCGTATTTTGACATCGCAGCCCGGGCCATGACCGAACATATGCTGGATGGGCGCGATCCGGCTGGTGCGTTAAGCTTGGATGCGCTTTTTGTCGACGCGAGCACCGAGGCGGTGGCTTTGCGTCTGCAAAATGCCTTTCCGGCGGCAGAGGATCTTATTTTGGTGGCGGCGGGACCTGATGCCAGCCAGTGGCCCGGGGCTTGCGTTATCACTGAAATCGCCGAGGCTGCGCTGTGTCCGGTTGTGCATGGGTCCTGATTTGGAGCGACGTTAAAACAAAAACGCCCGCTCAATTTGAGCGGGCGTTTTTGTTGTCTTTTGAAAGAACTAGCCGATTTCTGCAATACGCGCGAGCGCGCCTTTCAACTTGGCTTCTTCCTCTTCGCGCGCGGCCAGATTGGCCTTGGCTTCGACCACAACCGCATCTGGTGCAGAGGCCACAAATTTCGGGTTGTTCAATCGGCCACGCAGACCGCCCAGTTCCTTGGCCAATTTGCCCAGGTTCTTTTCAAGGCGGGCCTTTTCAGCGGCCACGTCAATGATGCCTTCTAGCGGAATGGCAAAGGAGGCGCCGGGGGCAGGGACCGAGACACAGCCTTTTGGTTGGCTATCAGCTGTTGTCAGGCTGTCGATGCGCGCAAAGCGTTTGATCAGTGCCTCGTTGCGATCCCAATAGGACTGACCGGCCGCATCGATGTCTGTGACCAGCATCGGCACTTTGGCACCTGCTGGCACATTTACCTGCGCACGGGCAGAGCGCACGTTGTCGATGACCGCGATGACCCACGAGATTTCAGCCTCGGCCTCGGCATCCACCAGATCAGCGGCCGTATAGGTTGGCCAAGGCGCATGGGCCAACATCTTAGAGGCCTCGCCCGTGGACACACCGCGCCCCTGGGTGACGTCCCAAATTTCTTCGGTCACAAAGGGCATGATGGGGTGCATCATGATCAAACTTTGATCCAGCGCCCAGGCATAGGTTGCCTGGGTTTCGTCTTTGGCGGCTTGGTCGTCGCCATGAAAGATCGGCTTGGTGAATTCCAGGAAACGCGCACAGAATGTGTTCCAGAAGAAGCTGTAGATCGCATTGGCAGACTCGTTGAAGCGGAAGCTGTCAAAGCCCGCATCGACGTCCTCGCGCAACTTGGCAACCTCGCCAATGATCCAACGGTTCAGGGGCAGGGTGGCCTTGGGCGGCATTGCGCCACGTTTCGCGCTAAAGGCATCGATTTGACTGTCGCCATAAGACGAGGCTTGCCAGATTTTGGTGACAAAGTTCCGGTACCCTTCGATGCGTTTCATATCCAGTTTCAGCACGCCCCCAAGGCTGGCCATGGCCGCATTGGTAAAGCGCATCGCATCCGCGCCGTATTCGTCGATGATATCCAGCGGATCAATCACGTTGCCGGTGGATTTGCTCATCTTCTTGCCCTTGGCATCACGCACAAGGCCATGCAGATAGACGGTGTCAAACGGGATGTCGTCAACCACTGCAAGCTGCATCATCATCATGCGGGCCACCCAGAAGAACAGGATATCTTGGCCCGTGACCAGGGTCGAGGTTGGGAAGTACTTTTGCATTTCTGGCGTGTCATTTGGCCAGCCCAAAGTGCCGATGGGCCAAAGGCCGGAAGAGAACCATGTGTCCAGAACGTCTGGGTCACGCCAGACAGGATAGACCAATTTGGTAAGATCCTGCGATGCTTCGTAAGCAGCGAGCCCCGCCGCAAACACGCGAATGGCTTCGGCGCGATCTGCCACTTCGACCACAGTCGCGTGGTTGATGGGCGTTGGCAAAGAGGCCTCTGCGTCTTTCACCAGTGAGGTGACAGCGCTGAAACTGTCAGCACAATAGTGACGTTCACCACCAAGTGGGAAGGATTGATCCGCTAGAAAGCGGTTCATTTCAACCAGATCAAGCGCGCCGTCGTTTTCATCGTCATAGGTGCCTTGGCTGCTGAGATCAAAACCATACCAAACCGGGATCTGGTGCCCCCACCAAAGCTGACGCGAGATACACCACGGCTCGATGTTCTCTAGCCAGTGGTAATAGGTTTTCTCACCCGATTCAGGCAGGATTTTCACATCGCCATTGCGTACAGCCTCCAGCGCTGGGCCGACGATCTTGTCGGTTTCCACAAACCATTGGTCGGTCAGCATCGGCTCGATCACAACCTTAGAACGGTCGCCAAACGGCTGCATGATGGGTTTGTTTTCAACATAAGGCACACGCACCGAAACCTCGGTCTCATTGCCGTCCTCATCGGTGACTTTGCTGATGTCCGTTACCATCACCGCGAGGCCTTCGTCGGTGATTTGCTGCACCACCCGTTTGCGCGCCTCAAAGCGGTCCAAACCACGCAGATCATCTGGGATCAGGTTGATGGCGTCGACTTCGTTTTCGGTAAACGCTGCGCCATTGGCGTGCGCTTGGGCTTTGGCGGCCTCATCCGCATAAGCTTCGCCATCGGCGCGCATCGCGCCTTTGGTGTCCATCAGGCGATACATCGGGATGCCACCGCGTTTGGCCACCTGATAGTCGTTGAAGTCATGCGCACCGGTGATTTTCACCGCACCAGAGCCAAAGTCTTTGTCGGGGTATTCGTCAGTGATGATCGGGATCAACCGGCGATGTTCCTTTGGACCGACCGGAATTTCAACCATTTTGCCCACAATCGGCGCATAACGCTCATCAGACGGATGTACCGCCACCGCGCCATCACCGAGCATGGTTTCGGGCCGCGTTGTGGCGATGGAAATGTAATCGCGGACCTCCCGCAGAGTGACATTACCGTCTTCATCTTTCTCTAAATACTCATATGTCGCGCCGCCAGCCAAGGGGTACTTAAAGTGCCACATGTGACCGGGAGTTTCCACATTCTCGACTTCAAGGTCCGAAATGGCTGTTTCAAAATGCGGGTCCCAGTTGACCAGACGCTTGCCGCGATAAATCAGGCCTTTGTTGTACATTTCCACAAAGACTTTGATGACCGCGTCATGAAAATTGCCGTCCGCTTCGTCCGCAGGGGCACCGGGCGCGCCCGACATGGTGAACGCCGTGCGGTCAAAATCACAGGAGGCCCCAAGACGCTTGAGCTGATTGATGATGGTGCCGCCGGATTTGCCCTTCCATTCCCAGACCTTTTTCAGGAATTCCTCGCGGCCAAGTTCGGCGCGGCTTGGCTGTTGGGTTTTGGCGAGCTCGCGTTCCACCACCATCTGGGTTGCGATGCCCGCATGGTCGGTGCCTGCTTGCCAAAGCGTGTCAAAGCCTTGCATGCGTTTCCAGCGGATCAGCATGTCTTGCAGCGTGTTGTTAAACGCATGCCCCACATGCAGAACGCCGGTGACATTGGGGGGGGGGATCATAATGCTATAGGTGCTTGCGCCGGGTTTTGCATTGGCCCCAGCGGTAAAACAGCCCGCCTTTTCCCAAGCGTCAAATAGCCGGGTTTCGGCTTCGGCAGCATTAAAGGTCTTTTCCATCGCCATGTGCGTGTTTCCTGCGTGCGGTCATATCAAGTTGCAGCGAGGTTTAGCGAATGGCGCGCCTAAGGGAAAGGTGTTGTTATGCGGTCTGCGCCTCTGGCGCAGGCTTTGTTGGCTTCGTTGCGCGCGTGGCGGCTTGGTCGCGCTTGGCCAAAGGACCGAACGATTTGGCGGGCCATGGCCTTCGGCGAGGGTATTTGGATCAAGAACAACCCTAAATGATCGGAATAAACGGCACGCCGCATGCGGTCAGAATTGTTAAAAAGAAGAGGGCGCAAAGGGCTTTGGTCATCGGGGCGTGCTTTCAAACAGGTTTTGCCCATTTGTCGGTCATAAGCGCGTCTTTGCAAGGTAATTGTGGCGGGCCCGCAAACGCAGCCGTGGGGTAATCTCAATCCCGGGGACCTGTATGTACAGGTGGGCGCCAGGTAAATGGACCAGGATCCAAACAGAGCCAGCTCCCTTGGAATTGCTTAAGGCCACTGGATTGCTACCGGATCACGAGAAGGGCAGAACCCGCCACTCACTTACTTAGGCCTCTGATGGGCAGACGACAAGGGGGTTAAGGGGTTTCATGGGTTTGGGGCGCGGGTTCCTGGCCAGAAAGATGGGCTTTGAGGCTGGTTTCAAAGAAATGTTGCCAGCCGCGGGTGCAGACATCCAGACAGGCCAGGGTTTCATTTAGCCCTTTGTGGATCAGGGTGATGTCGCAGCCTTTGGGGGTTTCTTGGATCTGCCAGATAAGCCGGGTGTTTTGCCATTCGCCCGCATCTGCAACGTCCTCGATGATCATATGGGCCTGGGTGCAATGCCAGACCAGAGGGTCCTTTGCATCAAATGCAAATGTCACATGGCTGTTGTTAAAGCGGATGGTAAAGCCATTGCCTGCTGGCTCCACGCGGTCGCTCCACCAGAGCGGCATTTGGTCAAAGAGAGCCGCGCGTGCGGCCTGTGCATCTGCCGGCACGGAAATACTGGCGTGATAATCGCTTGGGGCGCTTGCCACATAAAGAGTGTCAAGGAATCCATGCCAACCTTTGTCGAGTGCTAAGAGCAGATCAAAGCCCGCCGGGGTCTCGGGCAGCCCACTGTGGATCAACGTGAGTTTCGTGCCGGATTGATGGTCAGACAAATGCCATTCCACCCGAGACATATGGCCATTTGCCGGGCCAACCGTGAAATCCCACGCCATATATTCCAACGGGCGCATTGCGCACACGCTGCCCCAGCACAGGATCTCGCCGGTGTCGCGTTCTGTGAGTTCAAATTCCTGATGCAGGACAAAATCCGCGTTGGGCAGGTTAAACCATTGTGCCACGAGGTCTGCTTTGGTCAAATAATCCCATACTTTTGCGCGTGGTGCGGCCAGAAAGAGGTGTTTTTTGATGTGTACATCAGTCATGGCGGGGTCTTTCGGTTGTGTCGATCTCAATAAGGGTCTTCAAATTTGAGAGCTTTTCATCCCAGAAGCTCTCAAAGTAGCCTAGCCAGTCAAATGCCGGCTGTAGGGCCTTTGGGTTCAACCGGTTCAGTTTTTCGCGCCCGCGGGTTTGAACCTGGATCAAGTTGCCCTGTTCCAATACGGTCAGGTGCTTTTTGACGGCCCCTCGGGTCATTTCAAACTGGTCTGATATCTGCGCGATGGTCAGGCTGTCTTTGGACAACATCAGCAGTATGTCCCGCCGGGTCGGGTCGGCCAGGGCGCGAAATATGGGCTGCATCTGCATTGGGGGGCTCCTGAAGTGATACCAATTGGTGGTGTATTTAATGTCACCATTTGGTATCATGTCAAGTTAATGCGTCTCGCAGCGCTGGGGGGTTGATATTTGTTCATGAATTGTTCACGTTGCTGTCCATGATAGAGAACACATCCAATCCGCTACAGGCAGGTCAGCTGTTGGCCCGTGGTGTCAGCCGCCATTTGCGCAGCCATGGTTTTGTTTCCATAGAAGAATTCGTGCCAGAACGTGGCAAGCGCGTCGATGTAATGGCGCTGGGGCCGAAAGGCGAATTATGGGTGATCGAATGCAAATCCAGCCTGGCGGATTTTCAATCAGACCACAAATGGCAGGGTTATCTGGAGTGGTGTGATCGTTATTTTTGGGCGGTTGATACTGCGTTTCCGACAGAGATATTGCCGGATGGCACAGGGCTGATCATTGCCGATTCTTATGATGCAGAGCTTATTCGCATGGGGCCGGAGGCCAAGTTAGCCGCCGCCCGGCGTAAAAAGGTCATTCAAAAGTTTGCCATGGATGCCGCCCGGAGATTGCAGCGGTTTCGCGATCCCAAATTGCTGCCTTTGCCGGACGAAAGCTGATTATTTACCCATCTGAGCCGCAGTCTGAGCCGCAGCGCGAATTTCTTCGGCGATTTCCTCGGCTTCTTCTGGCGAAAAGTCCATCGGGATTTCGAGCGTGCCCGCTTCGATGAAAATACGCACAAATCCTTGGTCGGTTGGCCCAATCTGCAGATTTGCTTCGACGTCGCGTTCGGTATTAATGCCCATTTCATCTCTCCTTGCCTGATTTGGGCCTAGCGGTATATGCTGGCTTTTGCAAGGTGCAGGCCTGAACGACATTTGCAAAGCAAATCCCGATTTTTTGCGATTTTCATGCTTGCATTTGCCACAGGGGAAATGTACATCGCCCCAGCGTGCCGCCATAGCTCAGTAGGTTAGAGCGCCTGATTGTGGATCAGGAGGTCCCCCGTTCGAGCCGGGGTGGTGGTACCACTTTTTCTCCCAGCATAATCCATTGAAGACACACCGCTATTTGTTCTTGAAACAAATACCCTGGGGAGGCTGAAACTGGGTTTCAGCCGGGGCAAAGCCCCTGAATTCCTCTGCTGAAGATTAGTTTATCGTGATGGTTTGCTTGAGGCTGCCGGTCAGCGCGTCAAATATCAGGATTTGATTGTCTTCGGTCACCACAGCATACCAATCATCGCCCCGCGTAAAGGCTGTGGCTTTGGAGCCGTCTGGCAAATCGATGGCTGTGGGCATTTCTGGGCCTGCGCCATAGAAACGGGTGACAAGCAGGCCAACCACCACTACAAGCCCGCCAATCATCACCACCGTCAGCACTGTGATCAACTGGCGTAAAAACCGCAGATTAGCCGGTTCTACCGGTTCAGGAGTGTCATCCATGAGCACCGCTCGCGTTACGTTTCAAATTGCGGATAACCCGCCTGCGCGCCTTGATAAAGCTTTGGCGCGCGATGTGCCAGCAGAAGCCGCCTTGTCCCGCACAAGATTGGGGCGTTTGATGGCCGAGGGTCATGTGACCGTGAACGGCGTCACAGCGACGGACCCCAAAGCAAAGACAGTAGCGGGCGCAGAAGTTGTGATTGTGGTGCCGGTTGCCGATGAAAGCCATATCGGGCCAGAGGACATTCCCTTGGAAGTGATCTTTGAGGACGACGATCTGATTGTGATCAATAAGCCCGCTGGCATGGTGGTGCATCCGGCCCCCGGCACGCCGAACGGGACGTTGGTCAATGCGTTGCTGCATCACTGCGGCGACACGCTGTCTGGGGTTGGGGGCTCAAAACGTCCGGGTATTGTGCACCGGATCGACAAAGAAACCTCTGGGCTTTTGGTGGTGGCAAAAACTGATCTTGCGCACCACGGATTGGCGGCGCAATTTGAGAAGCACACGGTGGAACGCTATTATAACGCGGTGGTTTATGGGGTGCCGGATGCGCATGATCCGCGACTGCGCGGGGTACGGGGCGTGAATTTCGAGACCAGCAATATCATGAAAATCACCACCCATTTGGCGCGCCACAAAACCGACAGGCAGCGTCAGGCGGTGTTGTTTGAGGGGGGGCGCCATGCGGTTACCAGGTCTCGCATCGTCGAGCCATTTGGCACGCCCGAAGTTGCGAGCTTGATTGAATGCTGGCTGGAAACTGGGCGCACGCATCAAATTCGGGTGCATATGACCCATGCGGGCCACAGTCTGATTGGCGATCCAACCTATGGCGGTCGACGGAAATTATCTGAAAAAGCGCTGAACACGCAGGGTGTGCAGGCGGCGCGGAATTTTCCGCGTCAAGCCCTGCATGCGGCGATTTTGGGCTTTGTTCATCCGGTCAGCAAAGAAGATCTGCGATTTGAAGCGCCGCTGCCTGAAGACATGACCAAGTTGATCGAGGCCCTGCGCAAACCAGCCTGACAAAATGCCCCGCATATGTTACAGTCTGCGGTGAGTATCCCGCCGAGCTGGGGAGTTTTCGGTCAAATTGTCTGATTTGTTACAGTTTTTTGATCTCAAAGCCGAAATGGCGGGCCTGAAGTTTTAAGCAGCCCAATCCCCTAAGTGTTGAAAAATGCGTAAGCAATATGCGTTTACGCATAGACTCTGCACTTTCGCACGATGTTTAAAAATGTCACAAACTGCACAGCGACGTGAGCGCACAGCCCTGTGACTGGCCAATAGCCAGCCCCGCGTTCACAATAAATTAAGAAAATCTTGCTAGCCCGCTTGAAAGCCCGTTAGCGCCAACCTATCTGGATGTTAAGCCTTTAAACATTAAGGGGACACGTTATGAGTAACTATAAAAATCTACCGGCTCCAACACCGGAAGGCGGCTTGAACCGCTATATGCAAGAAATTCGCAAGTTTCCTTTGTTGGAACCCGAAGAAGAATACATGCTGGGCAAAGCCTGGGCTGAAAAAGAAGACACGGATGCGGCGCATAAGATGGTGACATCTCACCTGCGTTTGGCGGCCAAAATCGCCATGGGCTATCGTGGCTATGGTTTGCCACAAGCCGAAGTGATTTCCGAAGCCAACGTTGGCCTGATGCAGGCGGTGAAACGCTTTGACCCTGAAAAGGGCTTTCGTCTGGCGACCTATGCCATGTGGTGGATCCGCGCCAGCATTCAGGAATATGTCCTGCGCAGCTGGTCGATGGTCAAACTTGGCACAACGTCAGCCCAGAAAAAGCTGTTCTTTAACCTACGCAAAGCCAAAGCCCGAATCGGTGCCCTGGAAGAGGGCGATCTGCGGCCAGAAAACGTGGCGCGTATCGCACATGATCTAGGGGTGACCGAAACAGAGGTCATCAGCATGAACCGCCGGCTTTCTGGCGGGGATGCGTCGCTGAACGCGACCGTTGGGTCCGAAGGCGAAGGCACGATGCAATGGCAGGATTGGCTGGAAGATGAAGATGCTGATCAGGCGGGCGATTATGAAGCCAAGAACGAGCTGGAAGCGCGGCGCGAGCTGTTGGCAGAAGCGATGGATGTGTTGAACGACCGTGAAAAAGACATTCTGGTGCAACGCCGTTTGCAAGACAAAGTTGTGACGCTGGAAGAGTTGAGCGGTCAATATGACGTCAGCCGTGAACGTATCCGCCAGATCGAAGTGCGGGCGTTTGAAAAACTGCAGGTGCGTATGCGCGCCCTAGCAAGCGACAAAGGCATGCTGTCACGCGCCTAACACGGCCCCAAGTTACCTCCGAGAACGGCCCTGACCTTTTGGTTGGGGCTTTTCTTTTGGGTTGTTCCGTTTTGGTGCTCTGATACGTTAGCGCAAACAATTCAGGATGGGGAGCGCGCTATGCAGCCGGTAAAATGGGGAATTCTAGGGGCGTCAAAATTTGCCCGCGAACATATGGGGCCAGCCATTCACGCGGCCTCGGGTGCTCAGCTTGCTGGGCTGGCCACGTCCTCGGCTGAAAAAGCGTCGCCGTTTCAGGCGATGTGTCCGGGGCTGGCGGTGTTTGACAGCTATGACGCTTTGTTGGCGGACCCGCAGATTGACGCGGTTTACATTCCGTTGCCAAATCACTTGCATGTGGAGTTTGCCCTAAAAGCGATGGCAGCGGGCAAACATGTGCTGTGTGAAAAACCGATGGCCCTGCGCGCGGATGAATTTGATAAATTGATCGCCGCGCGTGAGGCTTCGGGGCTTTTGGCGGCCGAAGCCTATATGATCGCGCATCATCCACAGTGGCAGTATGTGCAGCAATTGTTGGCCGATCAGGCCATCGGCGACCTGCGTCATGTGACCGGGGCGTTTTCGTATAACAATCGCGACAAGCCGGAAAATATTCGTAACCAAAGCGCCACGGGGGGCGGTGCATTGCGCGATATTGGGGTTTACACGCTGGGCTCGGTGCGGCTGGCGACAGGGCAAGAGCCATTGGATGTGGCCGCAAGGGTGCGCTGGGAAAATGGCGTTGATGTGTTTTCTGACGTGCAGGCGCAGTTTGCGGGTTTTACCTATGCGGCCTATGTCAGCACACGGATGAAGCTGCATCAGGAGATGGTGTTTCACGGCAGCACCGGGTTGATCCGGCTCAGCGCCCCGTTCAATCCCGGGGTATTTGCCGAAGGGCAGGTGGCGTTGTTGCGGGACGGACAAGATGACGTGCTGCGGCGCTTTACAGGGGTGAACCAATATAAGTTGCAGGTCGAAGCCTTTGGCCGATCCGTCAGAGAGCGCGTTGCCTATCCCTGTCCTCTGGAGTTTTCGCGCGGCACCCAGGCGATGATGGACCGGGTTTTTGAGAGTGCTGTGGATTTATAAAGGCCAGAATTCTGCCAAAGCCGAAACGCTGTTTGGCTTTGGCAGGTTCGATTTGGGTATTTGGATCAAGCACAATCTGCAAGGCTTGGGGCTAAGGCCCCTAGTCCTCCATGGCTTCCAACTCGTCGATCATGCTTGAAATCATGCTGAGGCCCTTGTCCCAGAACTTGGGGTCACTGGCGTCCAGCCCAAAGGGGGCCAGCAGTTCTTTGTGGTGTTTGGAGCCGCCAGCCTTGAGCATATCAAAGTATTTCTCTTCGAAGTTTTCGCCGCCCTCGGCATAAACTGCATAAAGCGCGTTCACCAGGCCGTCGCCAAAGGCATAGGCATAGACGTAAAACGGCGAATGCACGAAATGCGGAATATAGGCCCAGAAGGTGTCATAGCCATCCATGAATTCAAACGCCGGCCCAAGGCTTTCGGCCTGCACCGACATCCAGAGCGCGTTGATGCCTTCGGGGGTCAATTCGCCATCAGCACGGGCGTCGTGCAATTTGCATTCAAAGTCATAAAACGCGATCTGCCGCACAACCGTGTTGATCATGTCTTCGACCTTGCCCGCCAGCAGCACTTTGCGTTGTTCCTGCGTTTCAGCCTTGTCGAGCATTTTGCGGAAGGTCAGCATTTCACCAAAGACCGAAGCGGTTTCAGCCAAGGTCAGCGGTGTGGAGGACAGCATTTCGCCCTGTTCTGCGGCGAGAACCTGATGCACGCCATGGCCAAGTTCATGCGCAAGGGTCATGACGTCACGTGGTTTGCCCAGATAGTTCAGCATCACATAGGGGTGTACGTTGGTCACGGTTGGGTGTGCAAAGGCACCGGGGGCTTTGCCGGGTTTGACCTCGGCATCAATCCAACCTTTGGTGAAAAACGGTTCAGCGATGTCGGCCATGCGCGGATCAAAGGCGGCGTAAGCTTCCATTACGGTTTTCTGCGCCTCATCCCAAGGCACGGTGCGCGTGTCTTCCATGGGAAGCGGCGCGTTGCGGTCCCAGACCTGCATCACGTCCAGACCCAGCCATTTGCGTTTCAGTTCGTAATAGCGGTGGCTGAGCTTGGGGTAGGCTGCGACTACGGCGTTGCGCAGTGCCTCGACCACCTCTGGTTCAACGTCATTTGACAAATGACGACCCGCCTGAGGCGACGGCATCTTGCGCCAGCGGTCCAGTACTTCTTTTTCTTTGGCCTGGGTGTTGTGCACGCGGGCAAAGGTTTTGATGTTGGCACCTAAAACGCGGGCGATTTCACGCGAGGCGGCTTCGCGCTTGCTGCGGTCTTGTTCGGTGAGAAAGTTCAGCGTTGCCTCGATGTTCAGCTTTTCGCCTTCCATCTCAAATTCCAGCCCAGCGATGGTTTCGTCAAACAGACGCTCCCAGGCGTCACCCACAACGCCAAGATCATGCAGGAACTTTTCCAGCTCGTCTGACAATTGATGTGGTTTCATGGCGCGAATGCGATCAAAGACTGGCTTGTAGCGCGCCAGGTCTGCGTTTTGCGCAAACATCGCGTCCAATTTGTCATCCTCGATGCGGTTCAGTTCCAGGGTAAAAAACACCAGCGGGGTTGAGAAATCGGTCAGCGCTTCTTGCATGTTTGACATGAATTGCGCGCGCTCTGCATCCACCGTCACCTGATAATAACGCAGGCCTGCATATGACATGATGCGGCCAGAGATCTGGCTGATCTTTTCGTTGCGCTGCACGCAAGTCAGCAGGGCCGGGGCATCCAGATCTGCCAGTTTGCCTTCGTAATCTGCGGCAAATGACGCGCATTCCGCCTCGAGCCACTCAAGGTCTTTGTCCAGTTCTGGGGCTTCGGGGGAGGTGTATAGATCGCTGAGATCCCATTCTGGCAGGCCTCCCAATCCTTCGCCTCCGGCAGTGGCATTGGCGTCGCGGACGGGGAAGGGCAGGTTGAGCATGGGGGCCTCGTTATCAATGAATTCTGTTGCATGCCAGATAGGCAGAGCAAGGGGGGTGGTGCAAGGGGGGTTGGTTTGAATTAGTCAGTGGACAGCGTTTGTGCGTTAAAAAGCTGTGCGGTCTTTTCAACCACATCACCGCGTATCTTTGGATTGTCCATCAGCACTTCGTGTTCGCCAGCCGCGACCATATCGAGCGTGCCGTTGTTCCAGCCAGCCATGCAAGTTTTTATGGCCGCGGTGGATACGATTTTTTCGTCAGTGCCCAAAAACGTCAAGCCGGGCAGATCTGGGGCAGGCAGACGGCGCAATTTGCGGCATTCTTTGAGCGCTTCGGACAGCCAGCGCAGGGTTGGACCGCCGATCATCAGTTCGGGCTTTGCGCGGGCTTGGCTTTGCAGGCGCGCATACATGTCCCGATCTTTGGTCAACTGGTTGTCTTCAAAGGCTGTGTCCAGAACATAGGTTTCATGTTTGGTGCCGGGGGTAAGCCAGTGCCCGATGCCGATGAGGCTGGCAATACCGCTGAGCAGCACGGCGATGGGGCGCAAAATCGGATTGAGGCCGATGTCCCACATCGGGCCGGTAAAGGCAGCAGCCCGCACTGGCAGCCCGTCATGCAGCGCCCGCAGCCCGATGCAACCGCCCATGGAGTGGCCCAGCAAAAAATACGGCTCTGGTATGTTCAGGGCCTTAGCGCTGCGTAGCATGGCGGCCACATCCAATTGATAATCTTGAAAGTGAATGACGTGGCCTGACTGAACGTTTTCAGTCAAGCGATCCGCCAGCCCTTGGCCGCGCCAGTCAATCGAAATGGTCGCAAAGCCTTGCTCTGCCAGACGGCCCGCGGTTTCCGCGTATTTTTCGATGTATTCCGTGCGCCCGGGAAACAGCAACACAGTGCCTTTGGCACTTGCGTGGTCCCAGGCTGCAACGCGCAGCCGCACCCCATCTGTGGTTAGAACCCAATAGGCTTGGGCCTCGGGTTCATCAGGAATGATCGGGTAAAACGGTGCGCGCTCTAGGGTCATCAGGCGAGGGCCGAGGCAAGTTTCATCGCCATGCCCATATCACCATCAACGCTCAGCTTGCCGCTCATGAAGGCCGAAGTAGGGTTGATATCGCCCTCGAGGATCGATTGAAACACGTCGGCGTCCGCTGTCAGGGTGACATCTGCATCATCGTCGCTGGCGCGCACGCCATCGCTGTCGATGATCAACGCGCCTTCGCCTTCGATCACGAATTTCGCAGAGCCATCAATTCCGGCGTCCCCGAGTTTCGCGCCCAATGCTTCTACCGCTGCTGCTACAATATCGCTCATTTATAAACTTCCTTTGATTTGCCGTTCATTTACCCGGCACCAGACTAGTAAATCCTGACGTGCAGGTTACATTCAAGAGTGTTATGGGCATGTTATCGATTAATCTCAAACCTATCGTTGCGGCAGCCGTCGTCACATTTATGTGCGGGGCAGGCAGCGCGATTGCAAGTGATCGTTTGGCGGATCTTTTGACAGAGCTGCAGACGGCGGAACCCAGCGCAGCAGTTGCCATTGCCAAAGAAATCCGGCTGGAGTGGGAAAAATCGGGCTCTGCTGCGGCGGATCTGTTGCTGAAACGTGGGCGGGATGCCGCAGAAACCGGCGATTTTGAGGACGCCATAGAGCATTTTACGGCTTTGGTGGATCATGCGCCTGACTTTGCAGAAGGTCGCGTCGCGCGGGCAAGAGCCTATGTCGAGGTTGGCCTGTTTGGGCCCGCGGTTGCGGATTTGGAGCAGGCGCTGGAGCTAAACCCGCAGCATTTTGAAGCGATCAATGGTTTGGGCGTGATCCTTGAGATGATTGATCGTCCCGTAGAGGCCTATGAGGCCTATCTGTTGGTGATGGCTATACATCCGACCCATCCGGTCGTAACAGAGGCTCTGCAACGTCTAGAGATCAGGGCCAAAGGCCAAAAACTCTGAGAAATTAAAAGGCGCATGAACATGTCCCTGAACGGGCGGATCACAGCGGTTTTGGGGCCGACCAATACAGGTAAAACCCATCTGGCGATTGAACGTATGCTGGGGCATCGCACGGGGGTTATTGGCCTGCCGCTGCGGCTGTTGGCGCGCGAAGTCTATGACAAGATTGTTGCGGCGCGGGGGCCTAACGTTGTGGCGCTGATGACAGGCGAAGAACGTATTGTTCCGCCGCGCGCGCAATATTGGGTTTGTACTGTGGAGTCGATGCCAGAGGGCATGGGCTGTGATTTTCTGGCGGTTGACGAAATCCAATTGTGCGCTGATCCGGAACGCGGGCATGTCTTTACCGACAGGCTGTTGCGGGCGCGGGGGCAGCATGAAACCATGTTTATGGGGTCTGATACGATGCGCGGCGCGATCGCTGCGCTGGTGCCGGGCGTGCAATTTGATCGGCGCGAGCGCATGTCGACCCTCAGCTATTCCGGCAGCCGCAAGATCAGCCGTATGCAGCCGCGTTCGGCGATTGTTGGGTTTTCAGTGGACAACGTCTATGCCATCGCCGAATTGCTGAAACGCCAAAAGGGCGGTGCGGCTGTGGTGATGGGGGCGCTTAGTCCGCGCACGCGCAATAAGCAGGTCGAACTGTATCAAAACGGTGATGTTGACTATTTGGTGGCCACGGATGCCATCGGCATGGGCCTTAATCTGGATATCGATCACGTGGCGTTTTCCAGCACCCGGAAATTTGACGGCCGTCGCATGCGCGAAATAATGCCGAACGAATTGGCCCAGATTGCAGGCCGCGCTGGGCGCGGCATGAGCCACGGAACCTTTGGGGTCACCGGTGAAGCGCGCCCGTTGGAGGACGAGGTGGCGCAGGCGATCATGGACCATCGCTTTACACCGCTGAACAAGTTGAATTGGCGAAATGCCGCGTTGAAATTTGCATCCGTTGATGGGTTGATCCATTCCTTACAAGTGGCTCCGCAAGACATCATGCTGATGAAGTCACGCGAAGCTGACGACCTGATGGTGCTTAATACATTGGCGCGTGACGCTGAAATTCGGGCCCGCACCCATGAGTCCAAATCCGTGCGATTGCTATGGGATGTCTGTCGTGTCCCGGATTTTCGTGGGATCAGCCATAATGAACACGCCAGCCTCTTGCAGAGCCTGTTTGGATACCTACATCAACGAGGAACTGTGCCATTTGATTGGTTTGCGCGCCAAGTTAAGCGAATCGATCGGGTTGACGGAAACATAGATGCCTTGTCCAAAAGATTGGCATTTATCCGAACTTGGACCTATGTGGCGCAGCGAAATGGTTGGGTCGATGACGAAAACCATTGGCGCGGCGAGACGCGCGCTGTAGAAGATCGCCTGTCAGACGCTTTACACGCGAAGCTGACGGAAAAATTTGTGGACCGCCGAACCTCTGTATTGCTCCGGCGGCTCAAACAGAAGGAGGCCCTTTTGGCCGATGTGAATGATAAAGGTGAAGTGACCGTCGAAGGTGAATTCGTGGGTCGCTTGGATGGGTTCCGGTTTCAGGCTGACAAAAGCGCTGAAGGCACCGAAGCTAAAACGTTACGCCAAGCAAGCCTAGCGGCTTTGGCACCGCAGTTTCATTTGCGGGCGGATCGCTTTTACAACGCACCCGACACCGAAATTGATTATACCGAACAAGGTGGCCTGATGTGGGGCGAACATGCGGTTGGCAAATTAGTGGCCGGCGCGGACCCGTTGAAACCATCTGTGCAAGTTTTTGTTGATGATGAAGCTGGGCCTGACGTTGCACAGAAAGTAGAACGTCGTTTGCAGCATTTCATCGACCGCAAAATAGCGGCGTTGTTTGAGCCGCTTTTGAACCTGTCGCGTGACGAAGAATTGTCGGGACTGGCCCGTGGCTTTGCATTCCGCATGGTCGAGGCGTTGGGTGTGATCCCACGCGGTGACGTGGCGGTCGAAGTCAAAGAGCTGGATCAGGATGCCCGTGGTGCACTGCGCAAACATGGCATTCGTTTTGGTCAGTTCACCATCTTTATGCCTTTGCTGCTAAAGCCGGCACCAACGCGTTTGCGCTTGGTGCTGTGGTCTTTGCACAAGAATCTGGACATCTTCCCAGAATCTCCTCCCCCAGGTTTGGTGACCGTGCCCGCAGGCGAGCAAACCCCAGCAGGCTATCACGCGATGGCGGGATATCGTGCGGCGGGCGAACGCGCTATTCGCATTGATATGCTGGAACGTCTGGCAGATATGCTGCGGTCAGAGGACAGCCGAGGCGGCTTTGAGGCCAATCCGGACATGTTGTCGATCACCGGCATGACGCTAGAGCAATTCGCGGCCCTGATGGGCGGACTTGGCTATAAGGCCGAGAAAGGCGAACGTGCCAAAGTGAAACCGGTTGTGGAGCCAACACCTGTTGCAGAAGCCGCTGTAGAGGCAGAAGCAGAGGCAGCTGATGAACCCGCAGGCGAAGACGCGCCAGTGGCCGTTGCCGATGTGGTTGCAGCTGAAGAAGTTGCGGTCGAAACGGTTGCGACAGACGCTCTGGCCGAAGAGGCCACAGCGGATACAACAGATGCATCTGTAGAGTCCGCAGAGCCCGAAGCCGAAGTCTTTTACACCTTTACCTGGGGTGGTCGCGCCAACAACAACCGCCAAAACAACCGCAATCGCGGTCAGCAGGGTGGGCGTCGTGAAGGTGGCCAAGCTCAGGGAAAACCACGCGGTAAACCCCGTGGCAAGGGCAAGCCTCGCAATGAGGGTGCCAAGCAATTTACGGCACGTCCACCGAAAAAAGAAAAGCCAATCGACCCGGACAATCCGTTTGCTGCGGCTTTGATGGGTTTGAAGACCAAGTGATCAAAATTGGGCGTGTATCAGAGGATACACGCCCTTTTTCTATTCTGGGTAAGGGGACACCCACGCGTGAGTGAGGCAGCAGAAAAACTGCGGATCGACAAATGGCTGTGGCAGGCCCGATTCTTTAAGACACGCAGCCTGGCTGCCAAAGTGGTCACGGCGGGAAACGTGCGGGTGAACGCCCAAAAGATAGCCAAATCCAGCTTTTCGATAAGTCCAGGTGACGTGCTGACGTTTTCTCAGGCCAAAGAGATCCGAGTCGTGCGGGTTAAGGCGCTGGGAACCCGACGTGGTCCGGCCCCAGAAGCACAGCTTTTGTACTTTGATATGAGCGAACCAAAAGAAAAAGTTCCAGCTGCGCCGCGATTTGAAGGAAAAGGGCGCCCCAGCAAGCGGGATCGTCGCAATCTCACTCTTATGAAAAACAGGCAGCTTGAAGATTAGTCCGCCTTGAATTAGCTAGGCTTTAAGAATTCTGTATATTGAGACGCCCCATGACCTATGTTGTTACCGACAACTGCATTGCTTGCAAATACACTGACTGCGTTGAAGTCTGCCCGGTGGATTGTTTTTACGAAGGCGAAAACACGCTGGTGATCCACCCGGATGAATGCATCGATTGCGGTGTATGTGAACCTGAATGCCCCGCTGATGCGATCCGCCCGGACACCGAGCCGGATATGGAAAAATGGGTGGAATTTAACCGTAAATACGCGGATCTGTGGCCGGTTATCATTTCCAAAAAAGATCCAATGCCAGAGGCCGAAGAGCGCGATGGTGAAGCGGGTAAAATGGAGAAGTATTTCTCTGAAGCGCCTGGCGAAGGCGGGTAAGTCCAGCGATTCGACTGTGCAGCACGGCTTTTGCGGTGTAAAAGCGGCATAGAATGCTGATCTTTAGGGGGAAACACGGCGTTTCCCCTGAGGTGCTTCTATTGTGGCGATTTTTATGCTATGTTTGCCTTACAAATGAATATGAACATCTGATGCCATCCCGAGAGCTACGGCGATTTGCCCGGCCAAGGATGGTTTTTTGCGCCAAAGTGACCTCCACCACGGGAAACTTGATTTTCCGCGCGCTGGGTTTTTTGCACTTGGGTGCGCTCTGTTAGGAAGGACGACATGAGCAAGTCGAAGAAAAATGAGTTTCGCCCGGACGATTTTGTTGTCTACCCAGCGCATGGCGTGGGGCAGATCATCTCTATTGAAGAACAAGAAATCGCCGGCATCGAGCTAGAACTTTTTGTGATTTCTTTTGAAAAAGACAAGATGACTTTGCGGGTACCAACCCACAAAGCCACAGAGATTGGCATGCGTGGGCTGAGTTCTCCGGATGTGATCAATCAAGCGATGAAGACTCTGAAGGGCAAAGCCAAGGTCAAACGGGCGATGTGGTCGCGCCGCGCGCAGGAATATGAGCAAAAGATCAACTCTGGGGATCTGATTGCAATAGCAGAAGTGGTGCGCGACTTGCACCGCACTGATGATCAGCGCGAGCAAAGCTATTCGGAACGTCAGCTGTATGAAGCGGCGCTGGAGCGCTTGACACGCGAAGTGGCGGCGGTTGCCGGTGGCGATGAAGTGTTGGCTGCCAAACAAGTCGACGAGGTATTGACCGCTCGCGCGGCATAAGCCTAATCAAATCTAAATGAAAAGCCGCGCAGAGATACTCTGGGCGGCTTTTGTTTTGGGGCTTTGCCCCCAGTGGCGAAACAGGGTTTCACCCCTTCCCCCAGGGTATTTTGATCAAGAACAAAGCCGGGGGTTGGTGGGGGCTGCTGGCGTGTCGCCGAATGTTGGTGATCGCTTAGGCCGGGCTTTCCATCACCACGGCCAGCACCGCCGTTGCGGTTAAGGGTTCATAGGCGTGCGGCACATCCGCGGGAAAGCGGTAGTAGTCGCCGGGTTTGAGGATCTCTGTTTGGTCTGTTGGCCCGGTTTTGACCTCGCCGGATATCACAAAAACATGTTCAACCGTGCCGTTGGGGTGGGCCTCGGCTTTTCGGGTGGAGCCCTGGCGCAGCTGAACGCGATAAAGATCACGGATGCGGCCAGGGGGGGATTTGTCCAGCAACTGGGTTTGATAATCCGCCATTTCCGAGGCCACGCCTTGGCCATCCTGAGCACGGATTAGTTTTATTTCGTTTGCGGGCATTTCAAATAGATGGCTGAATGGAACCCCAAGCACATTAGCGATGGCCCAAAGCGTTTCAATACTGGGGTTGCCTTGACCTGATTCAAGTTGGGACAGGGTGGATTTTGCCAAAC
Source organism: Cognatishimia sp. WU-CL00825 (assembly GCF_040364665.1). NCBI lineage: Bacteria > Pseudomonadati > Pseudomonadota > Alphaproteobacteria > Rhodobacterales > Paracoccaceae > Cognatishimia > Cognatishimia sp. WU-CL00825. The sequence goes on along the minus strand of NZ_BAABWX010000001.1, from coordinate 1,688,675 downwards.
CGGCCTGCTGCGCCAAGGCAGACAGGCTTAGTCCGACACGGTGTCGTTCGCGCTGGATGGCGCGGGCAATTAGGGCAGCTGGGGTCATTAAGGGCCTATGGTGTCAATGGGGCGTCGTTCGTTATAGCGAACATAGTTTGATTTGACTTTGTGCGCAACGCTGTCCATTATCATGAACAACGTTCGATATTTCGACTTTCAGGCCTGCCTGCCTATCTGCATGCACGGGTGTCGAATTGAAAAAATATGTGTTCTGAAAAATCTGAGAGGGCCTATGTCTGCCGAAAGTGTAAATCACGCAGCACGCTTGCCGCAGAGCAGGGGGTTAGAGGTGAAAGCAGGGTTGCGCGATGCGCTGCCGATCTTGTTGGCCATCGCACCCTATGCTTTGGTCTTTGGTGTTTATGGCATTGATCAGGGGATGTCGTCGACAGAAGTGCTTTTGGCATCGGCCACGATCTTTGCGGTTGCCAGTCAATATGTGATGGTCGAGTTGATGGGGCAGGATGTGCCGATCTGGTCAATTCTATTGGCTGTTCTGGCGGTGAATTTCAGGCATGTGCTGTATTCTGCGTCATTGGTGCAAAGCCTGCAGGCTTTTAGCGGCACCCAAAAAGCACTGGCATTCTTTTTTTTGACCGATCCGCAGTTTGCCAGCAGCGCGGCGCGGGCCACCCGGCAAAAGCTACGCCCAAGCTATTATTTCTCTTATGCGCTGGTGGTCTATTTTGTTTGGATCTGCGCCAATATCCTGGGCAGCTATTTCGGGCGCTGGCTCGGAGATCTGAGCCGGTTTGGACTGGATTTTCTGTTGCCGATGTTTTTTGCCAGCCTCGTGATTGGCTTTCGGCACAGACCTGGGTTTTCCTGGGTTTTGACGGTCAGCGTTATGGTTTCTTTGGCCGCGTTTTATCTGATTGGCAGCCCGTGGCATATCACCCTTGGCGGGTTTGCAGGAATTGCAACGGCCGCGCTGCGCAATGCGCCAAAAAGCAAGGGCGGAGGTCTGGATGCCTGATAGTTTTGTTCTAATTTTGCTCTGTGCGCTGGTGACCTATGCAACGCGCTGCGCTGGTTTTGTCATCATGTCTTATTTTGGCACGGTTCATGCGCGGGTTGCAGCAGGGCTGGAGGCGGTGCCAATTGCTGTTTTATCGGCACTGGTGGCCCCGTTTGTGGTTCAGGGGGCACTGTATGATGCGCTTGCTTTGGTCTTGGTCTGTCTTTTGTCGCTGCGTTTGCCAATGCTGCCCAGTGTCACCCTGGGCGTGGTCACCCTGGCGGTTCTCCGCGCAGTGTCGTGATCAGAACTAGCCGCGACAATGGCCATTGGTATAGCGATAAAGGGTCTCTGCCAGCGCCTCTGCCACATCCTGCGAAAGGACCTGAAATTGCAGTTTTTCGGGCATACTGACAGCGGCGGATAGCAGGGTGTCGCGGCGTGCGGTTTTACCTTCAAAGAACCGGGTCATGTGAAATGTCATTGGTTGGGATAAATCAACAAGGCGTTCGGAATAATCAAAAAAAGCTGGTGCGTCAGCATGGGGCGAGAGTGCCGGAGTCTCTTCCTGGGTGCTGCCTATGCGCGTACTGGCCAATGAGATGGTGAGGGACCGGGTTGGATCGCGCAGCAAATTGCGAATGTTTTCCTGGGTATCAAGCTGGGTGGTCACTTGGTTTCCCTTGCCATCACGCAGAACCAATGTGCCGGCTTTTTGGGTAAATTGGCTTGGGACCTCGGATAATAAGCGTTCTGCTTGATGCACCATTGGCAAGGTCATCGGACTGCGCTGGATGATCAGGATGGCCTGATCCTTTTTGGTCGGCAGAATGCGAATTTCGGAAAAATCAAATAGGCTGAGGTCGGCCCGCAAAAGAGCTTGGGTAAAATGTGTTTGATCTGCGTTGAGCTGTGCAACCGATATCGACAGCTGGCAATCCTGAACGGTCAGGTCCGCCTCGAGCAAACCTGGTACGGCGGAGCGCATGATTTGGGTTAAGTCTTGATCGGTGGGGGCGGTATCACGATAGAGGAAATACCATGCGCTAAATCCCGCCAAAGCCAAACACGCGACAAATGCAAAAATCCGCATCAAATCATCCTCTATCTATGCCAGCGACAATAAAAGTGTGATCAGGATCACCTGTTGGGTCGCGCCAAGTACGTCCCCGGTTTGCCCGCCAATTTTGCGTTGCGCAAGCCATGCGGTGCCAAAACTTATCAGTGTTGCGATCAGCCCAAGCTTTAGGCCGGCCCAGCCCAGGCACAGTAAGGCAAATCCAAGCGCAAGACCCAGTCCAAGCCCAACCGCGCCCAACGGAGGACGGCCCTGTGCATGGCTAAGGCCGGTGTCGCGGGCGTGCGGCAAGGCATGCATCAGCGCGGGCATAAAGCTGCGCGACAATACTTCGACCACAAGCAGTGGCCAAAACCAGTGGCTGGTTTCTAGGATCAGCCAGATTGCAAGCCAGCGAAAGCCAATCGAAAGACACAGGGCTAAAACGCCGTATGTGCCGATCTGGCTGTCTTTCATGATTTCTAGGCGGCGTTCAGTGGTCCAGCCGCCCCAGAACCCATCGCAGCAATCTGCAAGCCCGTCTTCGTGCATTGCGCCGGTCAACAGGATTGTGGTGACAAGCCAGATACCTGCGACCAGCGGCGTTGCGATGTTCAGCCAAAGCGCGCCACCTGTAAGGATCCCAGCGATCAGCGCGACAGCTAGGCCAGCAAGTGGGTAAGCCCAGACCGCATTGGCACTGCGCGCAAACTCAGCTTTCACGGGCAGACGGGTTAATAGCGCAATCGCTGTTAGAATATCGCCCGGTCTGGCCAGCGACGTGTCGTCCTTTTGCATCTGAATGTCCTTTCCAGACTTGCCGAAAGCGGTGGGTCAGGTAAACACCGAGCGGACGCGCGAGACAACAGGAGCCCGCCATGACAGCCACATTTTCTACGCTTAATGAATTTCGCACCCAACTTGCAGGGGCAAAAGGCCCAAATGCAGTGGCAAAATCCGAGGCGGAAGAGCGCAATGGGCAGTTGACCAAGCCACCGGGGGCTTTGGGGCGGCTCGAGGATTTGGCGATATGGTATGCCGGATGGCGTGGCACGGCGCGCCCTGAAATCGCCAATCCTCAGGTGATCGTCTTTGCCGGGAACCACGGCGTCACAGCACAGGGGGTTTCAGCGTTTCCAGCTGAGGTCACCGAACAAATGGTGCTGAATTTTCAACACGGCGGCGCAGCAATCAATCAATTGTCGCGTGCAGCAGGGGCCAAGCTTTCTGTGCATGCGCTTGATCTTGACACTCCAACTGCGGATTTCACGCAGGGGCCAGGCATGACCGAGGCAGAGGTTGTTGAGGCCCTGCGCACTGGCTGGGACGCTGTGGACGACAACACCGATCTCTTGGTGGTTGGCGAAATGGGTATCGGCAATACCACCAGCGGCGCAGCGGTCTTGAATGCGATTTATGGCGGCGAGGCCGAAGATTGGGTTGGTCGTGGCACCGGGGTTGATGATGCTGGTTTGCGCCTTAAGGCCGATGTTGTGCGCGCAGGGCTGAAAACCAACGCTGGTGTGACGGGTCTTGAGGCCCTGCGTTGTTTAGGTGGCCGCGAGCTTGCCGCGATGGCGGGCGCTATTGCGCGGGCTCGGGTCGATCAAATACCGGTCATTTTGGACGGGTTTATTTGCACAGCTGCCGCCGTCACGCTGTTAGAGGCCCAAGACGGGGCACTTGACCACGCGGTTGCCGGGCATGTGTCCGCCGAGGCTGCGCATTTCAACGTGTTAAAGAAGCTGGGAAAAGAACCGCTTTTGGCCATGAACATGCGCCTAGGCGAAGCCTCTGGCGGCGCGTTGGCGATCAATGTTTTAAAAAGCGCAGTTGCCTGTCATTCGGGCATGGCGACTTTTGCCGAGGCCGGGGTGTCTGATAGCTAAGCGCTGGCATCTGCCACTGACCAGGACATAATTGGCTTTTCAACAGGCCGTTATTGCAGCTGACCTATTGCCGCGCTGGGCGTGTGGGGTATCCGCTACCGTAAAGCTGGAAAATTTTACGCGCGTCAATTAGTATGCCTTCAAAAGCACCACCGTTGCTGGGATTTCGGTGTCAGATTTCAGCGCGGCGAGAAGGAACAGTCCAAAGATGAGCGACCCAAAAATCAAGAACATGGATGATTTTGCATCCGTAAGTGGGATTTCGCGCCCAACGATTTCAAAATACTTCAATGACCCATCAAGCGTGCGCAAAACAACGCGCGAGCGTATAGAGCGGGCGCTGGAGCAATTTGAGTATCGCCCAAATATGTATGCGATGAACCAGAACCGGCGGCTGACCAAGAACATTGGTATTGTTGTGCCCTATCTGGCTGACCCATTTTTTGCTGAAATGGCACGCAATATTGAAAATCACGTGCTCGAAGCGGGGTTCCGTCCGGTTTTACTGGGGTCGCATGGGGATCCGGAAAGTGAAATTGAGAACCTCGAGAACCTGCGCTTGATGAAACCAGCGGGCGTGTTGCTCGCGCCTTTGGGGCGCGGCTCGGATCCGGCGCGTATTGAAGCGTTTTGCAAAGACGTCCCAACCGTGTTGTTTGATGCCAATATAGAGGATCTGGGAGAGGCTTTTATTGGATCAGACAATGATCAAAGCGTGAATTTGATTGTGGAGTACCTGTGCCGGACAGGCGAACCGCCGGCATTTTTTGAAATGAAAACACCCGCAAACCCGAATGCTCTGAAACGGCGCACTGCTTATGTGACAGCGATGCAGCGCTTGGGGCACAAGCCGCATTTGGTGCAGGCGGCGGGCGAGGGCTGGGATTTTGAAGAAATTGGTTTTCGCGAAGGCACACGCGTTATTTCAGAACGCAGCCTGCCCTCAGATACAATTTTGTGCAGCAATGACCGTTTGGCGATTGGATTTTTGTCCGCGGCCTATCAGTTGGGGTTGCGTATTGGGATCGCCGACAATTGCGCATTGCGCGTTGCCGGGCACGATGATCACCCGTTTTCGCGCTATAGCTGCCCAACTTTGACGACGGTTTCCCAAGATTATGTCTCGATTGCAGCTCAAAGCGCGGCCACGCTTATTGGCTTGATCGAGTCGGGAAATGCCGCCGAAGCCAAGAGCGTCACTTTGTTTGAAGGCAGTTTGATCATGAGGGGGTCTGCTTAAGTATCTAGGAATGTTTATTAAAAATCTAAAACTTTACGCGCGTAAAAAATAAATTGACGCGAGGGACCGTTGGCGCTAGTTTTCTAGGACAACATCCAATTAAGGGAGGAAACGGATGTCTTTGAAGAACACACTTCGTGCAGCCACGGCTATGTCGGTGCTTGCAACGACAGCGGCTTTTGCTGACACGATTACAATCGCCACCGTGAACAACGGTGACATGATCCGAATGCAGGGTCTGACAAGCGATTTCACCGCCAAAACCGGCCATGAAGTAGAATGGGTTACCCTGGAAGAGAATATTCTTCGCCAGCGTGTGACACAGGACATTGCCACCAAGGGTGGTCAGTTCGACATCATGACGATCGGCATGTACGAGACACCGATTTGGGGTGCCCAGGATTGGCTTGTCCCGCTGAATGATCTGTCTGCCGAATATGATATCGACGATTTGCTGCCAGCGATGCGCAATGGCTTGTCCCATGATGGCATCATGTATGCAGCACCGTTTTATGGTGAATCATCCATGGTGTTTTATCGTACCGATCTGATGGAAGCAGCCGGCCTTGAAATGCCAGCTTCGCCGACTTGGGGCTTTATTCGTGAAGCGGCCTTGGCGATGACGGACAAAGAAAACGAAATCTATGGTGCTTGCCTGCGTGGAAAAGCGGGATGGGGCGACAACATGGCGTTTGTCACATCCATGGCCAACTCGTTTGGTGCACGTTGGTTTGACGAAAACTGGAAACCGCAGTTTGATTCCCCAGAGTGGAAAGAAACACTAACTTTCTATCTGGATCTTATGGAGCAAGCTGGCCCTCCAGGCTCGTCTGGAAACAGCTTTAACGAAAACCTGACGCTGTTTAACCAAGGCAAATGCGGCATGTGGATTGACGCCACCGTGGCGGCCTCGAAGCTGACAAACCCAGATGATTCCGTTGTTGCGGATAAAGTGGGCTTTGCGCTTGCACCCCATAAAGAAGGTGTGTCCAAAAACGGCAACTGGTTGTGGGCTTGGGCGCTGGCGATCCCTGCGGGAACGCAAAATGTCGATGCGGCCAAACAGTTTATCGAGTGGTCCACGTCTAAGGATTACATCGAGTTGGTAGCTGCAAACGAAGGTTGGGCAAATGTGCCTCCGGGTGCGCGGACATCGCTGTATGAGAACCCTGAGTACCAGAAGATCCCATTTGCCAAAGTGACGCTCGACAGCATCTTGTCTGCAGATCCAAACCAACCCACCGTTAAGCCGGTGCCCTATGTTGGCGTGCAATTTGCGGCAATTCCGGAATTCGCGGGTATCGCGGGCCAAGTTGGCCAGGAATTCTCGGCTGCCGTTGCAGGACAACAGACTGCTGAACAGGCTCTGGCCAAAGCCCAGGCGCTGACAGCAGAAGAAATGGAAGCTGCGGGTTACTAAGCCTTCAGACTGACAACGAGGGTGGCGCAGGCCGCCGCCCTCTAGCCTAACTCACCTAGAAAAGCGAATAATCGTCCAAGGCGGCATTGCGACCGTCAACGGAGGAGATGTACTTATGGCTACTCAACACTCCAGATCTGCTGCCAGGATCATGATGGCACCTGCTGTCATACTGCTCTTGGGATGGATGCTGGTCCCCCTCACGATGACACTCTACTTCTCGTTCAAGAAATACCTGCCGCTGCGTGGTGGTGATCTGGGATGGGTCGGTTTTGACAACTATGTCAGGTTTGTCTCATCAAGCGCCTTTTGGCCAAGTGTTCTGACAACTTTGATTGTTGTTGGCGGCGTTTTAGTTATCACCATCATTTTTGGCGTGCTTCTGGCACTTCTGCTGAACCAACCCATGTGGGGGCAGGGCGTTGTCAGAATATTAGTTATTGCCCCATTTTTTGTAATGCCGACAGTTTCCGCACTTGTCTGGAAAAATATGTTCATGGATCCAGTGAACGGTCTGTTTGCGCATCTTTGGAAATTCTTTGGTGCAGAGCCGGTGTCATGGCTTAGTCAGGCGTCACTGGAATCCATCATTATGATTGTGTCTTGGCAGTGGTTGCCCTTTGCAACGCTTATTCTGCTGACCGCGATCCAGTCTTTGGACAGTGAACAGCTGGAAGCCGCAGAAATGGACGGTGCCCCGCCCATCAAACGCTTTGCCTTTATCACCTTGCCTCACCTGAGCCGTGCGATCACCGTTGTGGTTTTGATCCAGACAATCTTTCTACTGTCGATCTTTGCCGAAATCTTCGTGACCACCCAGGGCGCGTTTGGAACCAAAACACTCACCTATTTGATCTTTCAGCGGGTGCTGGAAAGCCAAAACGTGGGACTTGGATCTGCGGGCGGCGTCTACGCCATCATCCTTGCCAATATCGTTGCGATCTTCCTGATGCGCATCGTCGGCAAGAACTTGGACAAGTAAGGAATTTCATTATGGCTCGCTCTGTCACAACACAACGCAAAACCATCAACACGGTCTTTGCCTGGAGTTTTGGTCTGCTGATCTTCTTTCCGATCCTGTGGACCATCTTAACCAGCTTCAAAACCGAAGCTCAGGCCATCGCTGACCCTCCCATTTTCTTGGGGTTCAATTGGACGCTGGAAAACTATTCCGCGGTCATGGAACGGTCAAACTATATGCGGTTCCTGTGGAACTCGATCTTTATCGCCGGGGGCTCAACTATACTTGGCATCATCATCGCGGTGCCTGCCGCCTGGTCGATGGCATTTGTTCCTAGCAAACGGACAAAGGATATCCTGCTTTGGATGTTGTCCACCAAAATGCTGCCAGCTGTTGGTGTGCTGTATCCGATCTATCTGATCTTCATTCGCATGGGACTGCTGGATACAAAGATTGGCTTGATGGTGGTTTTGATGCTTATCAACCTGCCGATCATCGTTTGGATGCTTTACACTTACTTCCGCGAAATCCCAGGTGAAATTCTGGAAGCCGCGCGTATGGACGGGGCGTCGCTGAAGGAAGAGATCATCTATGTTCTTACACCGATGGCCATTCCCGGAATTGCGTCGACCCTTCTATTGAACGTCATCCTTGCTTGGAATGAAGCCTTCTGGACGCTGAACCTAACCGCTGCAAAAGCGGCCCCGCTGACGGCCTTTATCGCCAGCTATTCCAGCCCAGAAGGCCTGTTTTACGCAAAGCTTAGTGCGGCATCCACCATGGCCATCGCGCCAATCCTCATTCTTGGCTGGTTTAGCCAGAAACAACTTGTCAGCGGCCTGACCTTCGGCGCCGTCAAATAGGGAAATAGACCAATGGGACAAATTCAACTGAACCAAGTGACCAAAAGCTTCGGCGACGTCCAGGTCATTCCACCTCTGGACCTCACCATCGAAGACGGAGAGTTTACAGTCTTTGTCGGACCTTCGGGCTGCGGTAAATCAACACTCTTGCGCCTGATTGCAGGCCTTGAAGATATCACCTCGGGCAATATTGCGATTGATGGCGGCGATGCTACGGATGTGCCCCCAGCCAAACGCGGCCTAGCCATGGTGTTCCAATCCTATGCGCTTTACCCGCATATGTCGGTGCGTAAGAACATTGCCTTTCCAATGCGGATGGCAAAAATCGAGCAGGGTGAACAAGATCGTCGCATCGAAGCTGCGGCCAAGGCCCTGAACCTGACCGATTATCTGGAACGTCGACCTGGCCAGCTTTCAGGTGGTCAACGGCAAAGGGTGGCCATCGGCCGTGCCATTGTCCGCGAGCCCGCAGCGTTTTTGTTTGATGAACCTCTTTCCAATCTGGACGCGGCTTTGCGTGTGGGTATGCGGCTTGAGATCAGCGAACTGCACGAACGTCTGAAAACGACAATGATTTATGTGACGCATGATCAGGTCGAAGCCATGACAATGGCCGATAAGATTGTGGTGTTGCGCGCTGGGTTTATCGAACAAGTTGGCTCGCCCCTCGAGCTGTACCACCGGCCACGCAATGTCTTTGTGGCAGGCTTTATCGGATCTCCGAAAATGAACATCATTTCTGGGGAAGAGGCCAAAAAGCATGGCGTGACTTCGATTGGTATTCGTCCGGAACATGTTGATGTCAGCAAAACCGAAGGCCTTTGGAAAGGCCGCGTCGGGGTCGCTGAACATCTTGGATCTGATACCTTTATCCATGTGCACGACACAGGGCTGGCTGACATGTTAACGGTGCGTATCACCGGCGATATCGAAGCCCGGCACGGTGACACGATCTATCTGAACCCACAGATGGACAAACTGCATAAATTTGACGCCCAGGGTTTGCGGGTCGAATGATGCGTTTGGCTGGCAAATCAGCCCTTGTGACTGGCGGCGCCCGAGGTATCGGGCGCGCCTTTGCCCAGGCGTACATTCAAGAAGGCGCGCGGTTTGCCATTGCCGAAATTGATTTTGGGCAGGCCCAGCAAACAGCCGCAGACCTCGGTACAAATGCGCTTGCCGCAAAAATGGATGTGTCGGCGCAGGCCAGCATTGATGCGGCGGTGGTTCAAACGGTCAAAGCCTTTGGGCAAAAGAAACGCGAAGTGGGCAATGCCGTTCCCTATGGACGGATGGCGCGCGCCGAGGACCTGACTGGCATGGCGGTGTTTCTGGCCAGCAGAGAGGCCGACTACATCGTTGCACAGACGTACAATGTGGATGGCGGCCAATGGATGAGCTGAGGCGCGTTCGCGCGGAGAAATGACTATGAAGTTAACGAATGACACAGTTGCAAGCCTGCCAGATACGGTTCAGCGTCCGCAGTATGACCGCGCGACTTTACGACCGGGCATCGTGCACATCGGATTGGGAAATTTCCACCGCGCACATCAGGCTTGGTATCTTCATCGCCTGATGCAAATGGGCCGTGCGCTGGATTGGGCCATAATCGGTGCAAGCGTGCGCGCCAATGACATTGCCATGCATGATAAACTGAAGACCCAGGATTGCTTGACCACTCTCATAGAGTTGGACCCTGCAGGCACCTCGGCCGAAGTCATTGGGTCGATGATCGACTATGTGCCGATTGAAGATGGCAATGGGCCGCTTATCAATGCGCTGACAAATCCGGCCATTAGAATTGCGTCGTTGACGGTCACTGAAAGCGGGTATTTTGTCGACAGTGCCACGGGCGCACTAGATTTGGGCCATCCAGATTTGCAGTTCGACGTGGCGAACCCTGCAAAACCGAGCACGGTGTTCGGGGCGATTGTGGCTGCCCTTAAAATACGACGAGCTGCGGGATCTGGCCCGTTCACGGTGCAAAGCTGTGACAATTTGCAAGGCAATGGCAATATCACCCGACAAGCTGTCGTTGGTTTAGCCAAACAGACTGATCCAAAGCTCGCAGTTTGGATTGATGAAACCGTGTCATTTCCAAATTCGATGGTGGATTGCATTGTGCCTGCGACCGGGCCGACAGAAATTGCGCGGGCGCAGGCGCTGGGCATCGAGGATATGGCACCGGTAACCCATGAAAATTATCGTCAATGGGTCATGGAAGATGACTTTTGTGCAGGTCGCCCGGACTGGGATCTGGTAGGGGCAACGCTTACGGAAACGGTGCATGATCATGAAAAAATGAAAATGCGCGTATTGAATGCGGGTCATCAGGTGGTTGCCAATGTCGGAGAGCTTTTGTCAGTTGAGACCATTGCTGACAGCCTGAAACATTCTTTGATTGCCGCCTTTTTTCACAAGGTGCAGCACGAAGAGATCGCGCCATATGTAAAACCTGTTCCGGGCATGTCACCCTCTAACTACGTGGCGTTGATCGAGAAGCGCTTTGCCAACCCCTATATTTTAGATACGACGCGTCGAGTGGCCTTTGACGGATCGTCCCGACATCCGGGCTTTGTTTTGCCGATCTTGCGAGATGCACTTGAAGCAGGTGGTGAGATTCAGGGCTTGGCGTTGGTTGAGGCGCTTTGGGCGCGCATGTGCGCAGGCACCCGCCAAGACGGTACCGAAATTGCGCCAAACGATCCGCAGTGGGGCAGTTTGGTTAAAACGGCACTGGCTGCGCGCGATGATCCAAGGTGTTGGCTGAAACAACAGCAAATCTATGGCGATTTGGACCAGAATGCGTTGTTTGTTTCTGCATTCGAAGTCTGGCTAAGCGAAATTTGGGAAAATGGATGCGAGGCCGCGCTGACCAAATATACGGGCCAAACAGCGGTCAAATGACCTGCGCTGGCACATTATTCCATGCGGGCAGACGAGGAAATCTGCTGACCAATCAAAGGTTTAAATAATGATTTTGTGTTGCGGTGAGGCGTTGATCGATATGATTCCGTCCACATCCCTTGAGGGGCAAGATGGATTTGTGCCCCACGCGGGTGGTTCGGTTTTTAACACGGCCATTGCATTAGGGCGATTGGGCGTATCAACGGGTATGTTGGCTGGGGTTTCACGTGATTTATTCGGTCAGTTGTTAGTAAGCAGGCTGCATGAAAGTCATGTAGATACGTCTTTTGTTGTCACCTCTGATCGACCAACAACACTTGCCTTTGTGCATTTGGCAGACGGGCATGCGACCTATACCTTTTTTGACGAAAACTCTGCTGGTCGCATGGTGACTGCCATAGATTTCCCTGCTGTCCCGCCAGGGGTTGATGCCTTGTATTTTGGTGGGATCAGTTTGGCGGTAGAACCTGCGGCCGATGCCTTTGTGCAGCTTATGGCAGCGCAAAGTAATCAGCGGGCGATCATTGTCGATCCAAATATTCGCCCAGCCTTTATCCAGGACCATGCGCGATACCGGGCGCGACTTGCGATGATTTTCAAGTATGCAGACATCGTAAAGGTTTCTGACGAAGATCTGGACTGGATTTACCAAGAGCCTTTGTCGCAGAAAGAAAAGGCGCATATGATTTTGGATCAGGGGGTATCGCTTGTGATCCTGACGCGCGGCAAAAGCGGTGCCAAAGGGTTTTTGGCCAATGGCGACGAAGTCATAGCGCCGGCGCATTTGGTGGATGTGGTTGATACTGTCGGGGCCGGAGATACGTTTAACGCAGGCGTTTTGGCCAATTTGGCGCAATCATCGATGCTAACGAAATCAGGCATTCACCGGTTGTCTGTTACGGATGTGCAATCAGCCTTGCACTATGGGGCGAAAATTGCCGCTGTGACTGTGTCGCGGGCAGGGGCCAATCCCCCGTGGCTTGAAGACCTTTAGGCGTATAAAGATGCGTTTTTTAAGGGTCTTACGAGATCTGAATGCCGCTACTCAATCTAAGGATTTGCGCTAGCGCAAAGACCTATATGTGCGTCGCATGTTTCATGTGCTCAACTAGGAGTGCAATGATGACGCAGACAAGTTCCGAACGCATAAGAAACTGGCAAGGACCAGCCGTGTTCTCTTATGGGTTTCGCCCTTTTTTTCTGGGGGCAGCGCTTTGGGCTGCCGTTGCGATGGTACTTTGGGTATTGATGTTGGGTGGTCAGGTTGAGTTGCCCTTGGCGCTTGATCCCGTCTCGTGGCATGCGCATGCCTTTATGGTGGGCTATGTCAGCGCCGTATTGGCGGGTTTTTTGCTGACTGCTGTGCCCAATTGGACCGGACGATTGCCGGTTGTGGGCTGGCCCTTGATGGCATTGTTTTGCCTATGGGTTCTGGGCCGCTTGGCGCTGCTTTTCTCGGCGCTATTGCCCGCGGAAATCGTCGCGCTGATTGACCTAAGTTTCCCGCTGTCGTTGTTCGGGTTTTTGGCTCGTGAAATCTTGGCTGGGCGCAATTGGCGCAATCTGATGATCTTGGCCTTGGTGGCGGTTTTCGGCTTTGGCAACGCCTTGTTTCACCTGGATATTATGCGAGACGCTGTGCCCTATCAGGGGATTGGGTTTCGCCTTCTTTTGGGGTCTACCCTGATGATGATTGCCGTGGTAGGCGGGCGCATTGTGCCCTCGTTCACGCGCAATTGGCTTGCGGCACAGGGGCGTGCAGAACGCCCAGCACCACCGATGCAACGGTTTGATAAAATTGCGTTGCTTGTGTTGGTGGCTGCGCTGGTTTTGTGGTGTTTTGATCTTCCAAGTGCCGGGCCAGCCCTGCTTTTGGCTGGCGGTTTGCACCTCGTTCGGCTTGTCAGGTGGAAAGGGTTGGCGACCCTCAGCAATGCGTTGCTTTGGGTGTTGCATCTTGCTTATCTATTTGTGCCGCTGGGGGCTTTGACAATGGGTTGGGCCCAAAGTTTTGATACCGCCTTTGAGGTCTCGGCGCAGCATCTTTGGATGGTTGGTGCCGTTGGCCTGATGACATTGGCAGTGATGGCGCGCGCCACATTAGGACATACGGGTCACGCCTTGGATGCCAACGGCAAAACGGTTGCGCTGTTTGTCATGTTGTTGGGGGCGGTGATCTTTCGGGTGCTCTCAGCAGTGCTTCCGGGGGATCCGCATCTGTACCACGTGATCTCTGCCCTGTTGTGGCTTTTGAGCTTTGGCGGCTTTGCTGTGGTGTTTGGACCAAAGCTGTTGCAACCAAAGCGCGCCAAAAAACGGGTGTCGCAGCCGGGATAATCTGGGTGTCTGACCTTAAAGGTCCGTCAGGTTACGGGCTTGTCGCTGACCAATCGCAGCCCAAGGTGGGCAGGTGGCGCGCCCACAGCGCAGCCGCCGCGGGCTGGGTCGCGCACCAGAAACGGGATCGCGGCCGCATGCTCTCCAGCGACATAAAATGCGGCGCATCTTTCGGTATCTTCATTGTCGTAACAATCCTGTGTCCACTCCCAGACGCTGCCCGTCAGATCGCTTATGCCGGCCTTTGACATTGGAAAGCTGCCAGTGGGTTTCAGGCCACGCGAAGGTAGATTTTCCACCAGATAGGCCGAGGCCCAAGACAGGGCGGGATCGGTAAACAGCGGGCCGGGTGCTTCAGGCAAAACGTCGGCGGCAAATTCATCCCATTCCTGCATACTTGGCAGCCGGAACGGGTGATTGGACTGGGCATTAATCCAAGCCAGATATTCACCAACATCAACAAAATTGAGCCCGGTTGCGGGGGTGGTCCGTGGGTCCATATTGGGGCGTGTGCGCACTTTCAAACTGCATGCACCCGCCGCATGGCAAAGATTCCACTCTGCAATGGTGACTTCGTATTTTTGCACGTGCAAATTCCGGCCATCCGCAAGGATGACCGGGGCTTTTGCCATTTCAGGCACCAGGGTCAGGTCAGCGGGCTGATTGACCTTGGCAACTGTTACAATTGCGGCGATCACCGCCAGAACCAGCGATCCACCTAAGGCGGTTTTGGTTTTTCTGGCGATGGTCATGCTTTCTACTCCGATTAGGTGGCGAAATCGCGCGGCGCGACAACTTGCTCCATCAGCTCGTTGTCCCATTGGCCATCGACCACAAAGTGCGCGGCGGCCCCAAGCAATGTTGCTTCGATCAGGTTGTGGTTCACATAGGCGTACACACCGGGCTGTTTGAAGGTATAGACCGAGGCACCAGAGCTACCACCGCGAATGAACCATGTTTCCAGACCGGTTTGTGGCGCGTCGGTAAAGCTGCCTGCTTCCCAAACATAATCGCCGTGCCCGCCGATCAGGTGAGGTCGGGTATCGCGGTTGGCCTGATTGTGGATCATGAGTACGGTTTCGCCAACTTCTGCCTTAAGCGCACCTTCACCGGTCAGAGCGCCAACAGCACCGTTAAAGACCGAATGGGTGGGTGTCAGCGTCCGCATGGCATCCAAGGCGTCGGCATAGTCGTCGCCGGCTGTTTCGTAGGTCTTATAGTTGCCTTCGTCATCCATCGGCAGATAGAAATCCTGCTCCCCGATATAGGCAATGCTGTCATACCGAACTGGGTTGCCGTCCCCGTCTTTCAGGCCTTCGCGTGGCAATACCATGCAGGTCCCGTTCATGCCGTGGCACACGTGGTAGGGGATCATCGCGCCGCCGGGGGCACAGTGATAGGTAAAGACGCCGGGTTTAGTGGCTTTCCAGCGCAGCACAGTTTCTTCGCCTGGGAAAACATGTGTCAGGCCGCCACCGCCAAGGGCACCGGTAGACGAGTGGAAGTCGATGTTGTGTTCCATTACACTGTCGACCGGGTTGCGCAGGGTCAATTCGACCATGTCGCCTTCATGGGCGATGATCAGAGGACCGGGAACCGAGCCGTTATAAGTCAGCGCCCAAATTTCAGCGCCGGTGTCCTCATCAACGGTCAAGAGAACCTCTTTGGTCTCCATGGTGATTTCAATGATTTTTGGACCGCCAACTGCGACCTGATCATGCACAGGTGCAAAAGGTGGGGCGACCAATTCCTGCTTAACCCGCGTATAGCCTGCAAGGTTGGCCGGTTTGGCGTTTGTCGCGGCTTCGGTCTTTTCTGCTACCCGCGTGAGGGGCATAGGACGTGGATTTACCATGGCAGGTTTACGAGCTGCGGCTGTCACCGACCCACCTGCAACAGCGGCGGCACCAGCCAATAATGATCCGCGCAAAACGTTGCGTCGGTTTGTTGGGATGAGGCCGGGATTGATGTATTTAGACATTTATTCCTCCTGGATCAGGTAAGGTGATCAGTTGATGCAAACGAGGTCCCAAATGCGGTGATCTCGCGGTGGGTTTCCTTTCAACTTTCGAAACTCAGCCCCAGTTTAGCGCCGAGAAAGCAAGGCTTCTTTGTGCTTAAGCAAACTTCGCCCTATGCCGCTTTGGTCGATTGTGCTGGCACGACCGTTAGAAATTTGGCAATCATGACATGCATATGGACACGTCACCGCCAAACAAGACGCTGCATCGTCTCGATGAAAGCCTGATCGCGCAACTGCCACCCTTTGCAGCGCTTCAGCGCGAACAGATCCGGGAAATTCTGGATAAGGCCGACGTGCGTCGTGTAGCCGAAGGCCAAACCGTATTCGAAGAAGGGGCCACGGCTGATCGGTTTTATTTGTTGTTGGATGGCTATATTCGCGTGGTGCGTATCACCGAAAGCGGCGAGCAGGTCATCGCGCTGCACATCCCAATGGGGCAGTTGTTTGGCATTGCACGAGCCCTGGAACGCACGACCTATCCGGCTACCGCCGTGGCCGCGTCCGAGGGGCTGGCGCTCAGCTGGAAAATGTCACTCTGGAAGAAGTTCTGCGCGGATTACACCGGGTTTGCGACGGCAAGCTACAAGACCGTTGGCAACCGCATTGGTGAAATGAATCTGCGTATTGTCGAGCTTGCAACGCAGCAGGTGGAACAACGTGTCGCCAATGCGTTGTTGCGATTGGTCAACCAAACCGGGCGACGGGTGGGGGCCGGGGTGGAAATTGATTTTCCTATCACCCGGCAGGACCTAAGCGAGATGACCGGCACAACACTGCATACGGTTAGCAGATTGCTCAGTGCCTGGGAAAAATCAGGTATTGTTCAAAGCCGGCGCAAACATAT
Source organism: Cognatishimia sp. WU-CL00825 (assembly GCF_040364665.1). Taxonomy (NCBI): domain Bacteria; kingdom Pseudomonadati; phylum Pseudomonadota; class Alphaproteobacteria; order Rhodobacterales; family Paracoccaceae; genus Cognatishimia; species Cognatishimia sp. WU-CL00825. The sequence goes on along the minus strand of NZ_BAABWX010000001.1, from coordinate 1,672,134 downwards.
TTCGGTGCTCAAGCCACATTCCTTGGTGGAATTGACGGTGGCACCGCTGCGTTAATAGCCTCTAGTAGTGCATTGCGAAATTCGTCTTCGTCTAGCGCATATTCTTCACAGGCATCAAAGACCGTGTGAAAGGGGCTGACCATGCAGCCCACACACAGCATGCCGTGATTGATGAAAACCGAAATGGTCATCGGCCAGCGTTTCATCAGCGCATCAAGGGGCATATCCGGATCGAGTGTCGATTGGTGCATTGGCTACTCCTATCAGGTTCCTTCCAAATTAGATCAATATTCCATCTGAACGTTGCGCTGACGCAAACTTTGTCGCCGTCATGCAAGGTACTGAGGAACCATCCTAAAACGTTTAGAAGGAGGGGCCCAAAAATGGCAGAGATTCTGACCAAGACGCGGGCGCGGAATATCTTTTACGGGGGCTCGGTGTTCTTCGTCCTGATATTCATTGCGCTGACCGTGCAAAGCCACAAATACATCGTAAACACATCCACCGCAGGCGCGCCGCTGACCGAAGAGGTCGTGCATGGCAAGCGTGTCTGGGAAGAACATTCATGCATCAACTGTCATACCTTGCACGGCGAAGGCGCGTATTTCGCGCCCGAAGTTGGCAATGTGATGACCCGTTGGGGCGTGCTGGAGGACAAAGAAGAGTCGTTTGATGCTCTGAAATCTTGGATGGAAAGCCAACCATCTGGGGTCCAAGGCCGCCGCCAAATGCCGAATTTTGATCTGTCCGACGAAGATATTCGCGGTCTGAGCGAATTTCTGCGCTGGGCTGATCAGACCGACCGTCAAGGTTGGCCGCCAAATGATGCGGGATAAGGAGAAACAACCATGAAATATCAATCCCAAAAAGTAGCACTGGCGTATTTCGCCTGCGCACTTGCCCTTTTTGCCATTCAAGTGCTTGGGGGGCTTCTCGCCGGGTGGATCTATGTTGCACCCAATTTCTTGTCTGAACTCCTGCCGTTTAACATTGTGCGTATGTTGCACACCAACGCCTTGATCGTCTGGCTACTGACTGGCTTTTTTGGTGCAGCGTACTTCTTGCTTCCCGAAGAAGCGGAGCGCGAGATTTTTTCGGTTAAGCTGGCCTATCTACAGTTGATCATTCTGATGGTTGGCACCTTAGGGGCCGTTGGCTCTTATCTGATGGGCGTGCACGAAGGCCGTGAATTCCTAGAGCAACCGCTTTGGGTGAAATTCGGCATTCTTGTCGCTGCTGTGATCTTCCTAGTAAACGTCACGCTGACCGTTCTAGCTGGACGCAAAACCGCAATCACCAATGTGTTGCTTTTGGGTCTATGGCTGTTGTCGCTGCTGTGGATCTTTGCCTTTATCAATCCAGACAACCTGAGCCTTGATAAAATGTACTGGTGGTTTGTTGTGCATCTTTGGGTCGAGGCGACCTGGGAACTTGTCATGGCGGCTATCCTTGCGTTCTTGATGCTGAAACTGACAGGCGTTGACCGGGAAGTTGTTGAAAAATGGCTTTATGTGATCTGCGGAACCGCGTTGTTTTCCGGCATCTTGGGCACTGGCCACCATTTCTATTGGATTGGGACTCCCGGGTACTGGCAATGGATCGGCTCGATCTTTTCAACTCTCGAAGTCATTCCATTCTTCCTGATGATGAGCTTTGCCTTTGTGATGGTTTGGAAAGGTCGCAGAAATCACCCCAACAAAGCCGCCTTGCTGTGGTCGCTTGGATCTAGCACCGTTGCGTTCTTTGGCGCGGGTGTCTGGGGCTTTTTGCACACGTTACACGGCGTGAACTTTTACAGTCACGGCACTCAGATCACCGCAGCACATGGTCACCTCGCGTTCTTTGGCGCCTATGTAGCCTTGAACCTTGCGATGTTCTCTTATGCGATGCCAATTCTGCGCAACCGTGACCCTTATAATCAGGTGATCAACATGAGCTCGTTCTGGCTGATGACCGGCGGTATGGCATTTATGACCTTTGTGCTGACATTTGCAGGCACCATTCAAACCCACATGCAGCGGGTGGTTGGTGACTACTTTATGGATGTGCAGGACGGATTGTCGGTCTTTTACATGATGCGCTTTGGTGCCGGTGTGGCTGTGGTCATAGGTGCGCTGATGTTCATCTATGGGCTGGCTATTGTGCGGCGTGAAATCATCGCGCCAGGTCCAGAGACAGCACCGGGAGAATAGGCATGAATATGATGACTGACCCCAAAAATGTACCGCACTATGCGCCGACCGGCAACGAGTGCACGCTGTTTGAAACAGCTTACAACAACGGTTTGCCCCTTCTTTTGAAGGGGCCGACTGGCTGCGGCAAAACTCGTTTTGTCGAACATATGGCCGCCAGGCTCGGGCGCAAATTGTACACCGTCGCGTGTCACGATGACCTGTCTGCGGCTGATCTGATCGGCAGATATCTTTTGCGCGGTGGCGAAACAGAATGGGTGGATGGTCCGTTGGCGCGCGCGGTGCGCGAGGGCGCAATCTGTTATCTGGACGAAGTGGTCGAAGCACGCAAAGACGTGACCGTGGTTTTACACCCGCTGACTGACAACCGGCGCACTTTGATGATTGATCGCACCGGCGAAGAGCTGCAGGCCCCCAAAGGATTTATGCTGGTGGCGTCGTATAATCCCGGTTACCAAAACGTGCTCAAACGGCTCAAACCATCGACACGGCAACGGTTTTTGTCTGCCAGTTTCGACTTTCCCGAAGCCTCAATCGAAACTGCAGTTGTGGCTCAGGAAAGTGGACTGGATGCCAAGCGCGTAGGGCCTTTGATCCGTTTGGCAGGTAAAATTCGGGGCCTGTCCGGTATGGATCTGGAAGAGGGCGTTTCAACCCGGCTTTTGATCTATGCGGCCAGTTTGATTGCAGGCGGCATGCCGCTGCTGGAAGCGCTTGAAGCCGCCGTTATCGAACCGCTCAGTGATGACGTGGATACCAAAGCGGCCCTGCGCGATTTGATTGCGGTTACATACGGATAAGTAAAAATGGAACTTCTTAACCTGTTTGAACCAGAAGAGACCGTTGGCAATGCCTGGCATGACATTGCCAGCCGCATTGCTGCTGATCAGCTGTTTGAACAGGCCGCTGTTCATCTGTCACAGATCCGCACAAGCCTGGCGGTGTTGTTTCGCGCCCTGGGCGGACCGGCGGGCGTTGATATTGCAGAGGCACCGGTTTGCAAAGCACGTCATCGCACGCGACTGCGTCTTGCCTTTGGATCAGGCGGGGAAACCATCACACAGGCCACCTACGACGGTGAGCGGCTGCGTCTGCCCCCAGTTTTGGATTGTTTTGCTGACCCTGCGTTGAACAAGGCTGCTTATATGTGGCTAACGGCCTCGGCTGCCTTGACCGATGTTTGTCAGTTGGATTTGCCCTTGGCTGATCAAGCCAGAGACTGCGCGCAAATCCGGGCCAATGTGCAGGCCTCCGATCGGGTTTTCAAAAATTGCCCGGGACTGCGCAGTGCCTATGACCCGCTTTGCGCCGGTATCTTGGCGCAACGCCTCACCGCCACCCTGCCACCCGCCGAGGCGGCAATGGAACGAGCGGTGCGCGATCAATTGAATGGCACCTTGGCACAGGTGGACATGTCTGCGACGACACGCAGCTACCGGCCTTTTGCACCGGTGCCGATTTGGCTTGATTTCAGACAAGCCGGTGCCAGCAAACTCAGCCCAGACAGCGCACAAGAAAAATCTTCGGCCCCTGGTGTTCCGACCTCGACCCGTAAAATGGGCGAACGGCGCGATCTGGATCAGACCAATCGCAAAGACAGCTTTATTGTGCACCGCTTTGAATCCATCCTGTCCTGGGTGGAAAGCATGAACATCAACCGCAGCGTTGATGATGACGATGACGAGAACGCCAAGAAAGCCGCCGAAGATCAGGACAGCGTGACCCTGTCTCGTCACGACCGCAAGGCCGCGACCAGGTTGCGGTTACATCTCGATCTTTCGCCTCTGGAAGCCGAGCATGAACGGCTTTCTGGCAAGTTTACCTATCCGGAATGGAACCACCGAGCGCGCAGCTATATGCAAGATCATGTGCGGGTTCTGGAAGCGCCAGTGCAACACGACCCAAACTACGTTTTTAAGCCAGACGCGCGTCGCGTCGCAGAGGTGCGGCGGCAGTTTGATGCCCTGCGCCCACGTCGCATCCTAACGCCAAGGCAAATTGACGGCCAAGAACTTGATCTGGATGCGGTGATTTCCGCACGTGCAGAACTGCAAGCCACAGGCCGTGGCAGTGACCGGATCTATATGGCCAGCCGCCAAATAGAACGCGATCTGTCGGTTGCGGTGCTGGTAGACACCTCGCGCTCCACCGAGGCCGCCATTGGTGAAACCTGCGTGATTGACGTGGCGCGCGATGCGCTTGCTGCGCTGGCTACCGGCATTGACGCCAGCGGTGATCGTCTGGGCATCTGGGGATTTTCGTCTTTGAAACGAAATCGGGTTTTTCTAAGCAAATGCAAAGGGTTTGATGACCCGATGTCTGCCAAGGTCACCGAAAACATTTGTGCTCTAAGACCCGGCCATTACACCCGGTTGGGGGCTGCAATCCGCCATTCGGCAATGCGCTTGGCTGACGAAAGTTCCAGTCGCCGATTGCTGTTGGTGCTGACGGATGGCAAGCCAAACGACTTGGACCACTACGAGGGACAGCATGGCATCGAAGACAGCCATATGGCGGTGCGCGAAGCCCGCCGGATGGGGTTAACCGTGCACGGCATTGTGGTGGACGAAGACGGCCAAGATTGGTTTGCGCGGATTTTTGGCAAAGGCGGATTTACCCTTTTGCCAAACCCCAGCCGTCTGACCCGCGCTTTGCCCGATATTTACCGCGTTTTGACACAGGAGACCTGACATGCGCTTTTTGATCTTACTATTTTTGGCCAGCCCGGCAGCAGCCACGGAATTTGACCGCCCCATTCCCAACGCGCAATCGGCCACAGCGGAACTCTGGTTCGCCTTGGCCTCTATTTTGCTGATTGCAGCCTTGTTTGCTGTTGGGCGGGTGGTCGCAAAAAGATGAACGGCCATATGAAACTCATGCTGGCGCTTTATCCCTTTGGCTGTGGGGCCATGGCGGTGAATGCGTTTTTCGCCTCTTTGCTGGGCAGCTGGGTTGGTTTGCCGGTTTTGTCGATGGGGCAGTCCTTTGTGCTTGGCGCTTTGGTTGCCGTGCCCGCGACTTGGTATTTTGCAAAATACATCTACAGGCTGGCCCAAGAAATCGACGCGCCCTGATATATCCGAACGCAGGCACCGTGCCACATCACAGCCGGTGTGCTTAGCCGGTTAGTGCAGCCATATTTATCGCGCAAAAAATGCACGAGAATTTGTTGAGCCGAGACGCCGAATATGTTCTATGGAATAGACCATGGATCAGAACAAGATAAGAACATACTACGAATTCTTTGCAGGCGGTGGCATGGCGCGCGCCGGGCTAGGGCAGGCATGGACCTGCCTTTTGGCCAATGATTTTGATCGCAAAAAAGCAGAAACCTATCGTTTGAATTGGGGTGGTGACGCGCTAATTACAGACGATATTCGCAATATTTCCCCCGAAGAAATGCCCGGGCAACCTGACCTCGTTTGGGGGTCTTTTCCTTGTCAGGACTTGTCGTTGGCAGGCAGTGGCGCGGGGCTGAAAGGTCATAGATCAGCTACGTTTTGGCCGTTTATGTCCCATCTCGGTGCCCTGCGGGAAGAAGGCCGTGCGCCAGCATTAATTGCTTTGGAAAACGTGCTTGGAACGTTGACCTCGCATCAGGGCAAGGATTTCGCCGCCATCTGTCAGGCCTTTTCGCGGCTGGGGTATCAATTTGGTGCATTTGTGGTGGATGCGGCGCATTTTGTGCCCCAGTCGCGGCCTCGGCTTTTTATCATCGCGGTTGACAAATCTTTGACCCCAGATGCACCGATGCTTGAAACCGGGCCGGTTGCGCCATGGCATTCCGCCGCAATTGTAAAAGCCCACAAGGGGCTGTCACGCAAGCTGCAAAAAGACTGGTTTTGGTGGCATCTGCCGACCCCGCCGCCGAGGATTTCAAAATTTGCGGATCTCATCGAAGAAAACCCGTCATCGACAAAATGGCACACCAAGGCAGAAACCACAGCGCTGTTATCGATGATGTCCGAAGTAAACCTGGCAAAAGTTGAGACAGCAGTGGCGTCAGAAACCCGCATGGTTGGTGCAATTTACAAACGCACGCGCCACGAACATGGCATCAAAGTACAGCGTGCCGAAATTCGGTTTGACGATATCGCTGGTTGCTTGCGCACGCCGGCGGGCGGTTCGTCGCGGCAATCGATTATGGTTGTCGAAGGTAAAAACATCCGGTCCCGTTTGATTTCCACCCGTGAAACCGCGCGCCTGATGGGCCTACCAGATAGTTATATTTTGCCAGAGCGCTACAACGAGGCCTACCATTTGACCGGCGATGGCGTGGCGGTTCCTGTGGTGCGATTTATTGCTAAAAACCTGCTGGAAAAACTGCTCGATCGTGCCAAGATCGACAATAGGCGCGCTTCCATTGTCTGAAATTCCCTGCGAAAAAAATGCCGAACTACGCCAAAAAATTCTGGAATTTGCCGAGGTTCTAAAGACCGAAGCGCATAAGCTTGGGGATCACGGGCTTGATGAACAGGATTTTTATCAATCTGGCCTGTTTCGCGGCACCATAGAACGTATTCGTGGCCAGTTTTCGGCATCGATGAAGGAAAAGCGCAGTTTTGTGGCGTTGGTTCTGACCCATATGCAAGCGCGTGGCTTTGTGCGTGCCTGGGGATCTGCAGGCGAGGCCAATCGCCACGATTACTTTGTGACGCTTAACAATGGCCGCACGGCGATCATCGAACTCAAGGGCTGTTTGGATGGCAACAACACAAACATTTTTGAGCGCCCACCGCATGCCGATGAATTTATCATCTGGAGCGTCTGTAGCAATCCGGGAGCTGATCCGCGCCACAATGTCTGGTCCGGCATTCACACCCGCCTTAGCGCTGAAATGATTGACCGCGATCAGCGCATTGATGGCTTGATTGTCTGGGATTGGATTTGCGGCACGACGGCGCGGCCTTGCCCCAAGCTTGCGCTGGCCCCAGACCGGGTCACTGATATTGGCCCATACCGGTTGCCGCCGCCCTGTATCTATCTTTTCCCGGGCACGGTTCCCAGCCCCCGCAATAATCCTAAACCTCGGGTCAACACCTTGGCGGATGTCGGCATTCTAGAGGCAATGCATCTTTGTTTTGGGGGCCATGACAGCGAATTGAACACGGTTTCTTTCGAGGTGGCACACCGTGATGCAGACACAGTGCGCTCTACGTCAATTTGCAGAGACGGGGTGCTCCAGAAAACAACAGAGCCAACCCCCATTCGTCGCAAATAGCAGGTCTTTTTAGGCCTGCGTGCTTGCTTTGGCCTGCTCTGATCCCAGGTTGGGCGGGTCAGCCTGTAATGCAGGTTTGAAAGATGTCATCCGCAATACCGCAAACCCAAGGATCCCGGACAAGACAGACCCGCTGATAACCCCAAGACGTACGGTGTTCATCATTTCAACAGAGTCAAACGCCAGCGATCCAATAAACAAGCTCATGGTGAAACCGACTCCGGTCAGACAGGCCACGCCGTAAACATGTTGCCACGTGACATCCTTTGGCAGGCGCGCAATGCCAGATTTACAGGCGATCCAAGTGGCTCCGAATACACCAATTTGTTTGCCAACAAACAGGCCCGCCGCGATGCCCAGCGGCATGGGGGTCAACAAATCAGCAAGCGAAAGCCCGGTCAGGTTCACCCCGGCATTTGCAAAGGCAAACAGCGGCAATATCAGAAACGCGACCCAGGGGTGCAGGGCGTGTTCAGCCCGTAACAAAAGCGCCTTGTTACCCTGCTTTTCTTTCAACGGGATCGTCATCGCTATAAGCACACCGGCCAGTGTCGCATGTACCCCTGATTTCAGAACACAAACCCACATGAACAGCCCGATCAGCAGATAGGGCGCGATGCGCTGTACGCCCATCCGGTTCAATCCAACCGCAAGTGCAAAGCCCAGCATCGAAAGCGTCAGCGCGTTCACCGACAATTCCGAGGTATAAAACACCGCGATAATGACAATCGCCCCCAAGTCATCGATGATTGCGATTGCCAGCAAAAAGATTTTAAGTGCCACCGGTACATGCTTGCCCAAAAGTGCCAGAATACCCAATGCAAAGGCGATATCGGTGGCGGTGGGCACGGCCCAGCCGGACAGGGTGACAGCATTGCCCCAGTTGAAATAGATAAACACCAGTGCCGGTGCCGCCATGCCGCCGATTGCGGCAAATATCGGCAATACCGCTTTGTCAAAACTCGACAGCTCGCCAACCAGCACCTCTCGTTTGATTTCCAAACCCACCAAAAAGAAGAATATCGCCATCAAGCCATCGTTGATCCAAAGCAACAGCGGTTTGGATATTTCAAAGGCACCGGCGCCCACGCGCACATTGGTGTTTAAAAATCCGTCATACAGCGGGGCGGCGATGCTGTTGGCAGCCAACATCGCTAGCAATGCCACGGCCATAAGCACCAATCCAGCGCTGGCCTCGAGTTTCATAAAGGTCTGAATGCGTTGCAGCGATTTTTCCACGGGCGGCTCCGACAGGTAAAGTGGGTTTCGCTATATTTGGCTTGTTCTGTGTTAATTGAAAATATATATAAACTGTAGTTTGCATAGTCTGAGGCTATATATGCGACCCACATTGCGTCAGCTCGAGTATATTGTCGCCGTAGCAGATGCGGGCCGCATCGGTTCCGCCGCCAAACTGCTTCATGTCAGCCAGCCCAGTCTGTCCGCACAAATTTCCGAGGTCGAGGCCGATCTTGGGGTGACATTGTTTGCACGCAGCAGATCTGGGGCCAAGGTCACACCCGAGGCAGAAGAGGTTGTGCGCCGCGCGCGTATGTTATTGAGAGATCACGAAGATTTGCGGTCATTGACCAAGTCAGCGGGTCTGTTCAAAGGCCGGTTGCGGCTCGGGGTATTACCGTCTGTGGGGCCGTATTTGTTGCCCGAGGTGGCCCGCAGATTGCATATCCAACACCCGGGCATTCGGCTGGTGGTGCGAGAAGAAACCACGCGCGATCTTGAAGAAGGACTGCGCAGCGGTCGGCTGGATATGATCATTTCCACACCCGAGGATCATCCAAACAACTCTTATCGCTTGCTGTTTACAGAACGGTTTTGGGCCGCAACTGCGCTTGATCATCCTTTGGCAAGCACCTCAGAACCGGCAAAGTTCACGGATTTAGAAGGTCAGCTCTTGTTGACACTTGGCGCGCAGCACCGGCTGTCTCATATCGTCATGCAAATCGCGCATCGGTCAAAAGCTCAGGTTTCAGATGAATACGAGGGCACAAGTTTGGACGCCATTCGGTTGATGGCGGCAACAGGCGCAGGCATTGCACTGCTGCCAGAAATCTATGCCCGCACAGAGGCTCGGCGCGGCACGGATGTGGCTCTGCGATATTTGGCAGAGCCAGAAGCCACACGAAAGATTGCGTTGATGTACCCCCATGCGGGGGCAGGGCGTCCAGGCGGCACCGCCTTGGAAGAGATCCTCTTGGATGTCTCCAAAAGGCTGACCGATCATAAAACAGACTGAGATTGGCCGCTGTGCAGGGGCGGATACCTTAGGTCAAGAAAGCTGGGTCACAGGCAAGGTCAGTGTCAAACTTGCACCGTTTTCAACCGTGTCGATCACCAGCTTGCCACCATGTTTTTCTGCCACGGATTTCGCGATTGCCAGCCCCAAACCGCTGCCGCTAGAAGGTTCCAGCTGTGAAAATCGCCTGAATGCCGCGTCTTGCTGACTTGGGGACAGGCCTTTGCCATCATCATGGACCGAAATGCAAACGACGTCAGCCTTGGTGCGCAAACGCACGCCAACAGTGCTGAGGTCTGCCCCGCCGTGTGTCATGGCATTGTCGATCAGGTTTTTGACCGCTTCTGACAAAAACAGCGCGTCGCCTTCAATCATGATGGGCTGTGGCGGCGCGTCAAATTCAAACGCAATATCCGCAGACAAAAGAGCAGAACCTTGTTCTGCACATAAGTCTTGTATCAGGGCGCGCAGATCAAATTTGGTAAATTGGTCAATATCGGTTGTGTGACGCAACCGGTCCATGGACAAAAGCTGTTCGGTAATCCGGGTGACGTTTCTGGCGGCTTTTTCCAAATCCCGTGTGCGTTGTTTGCGGTCCATTTCCGTACCGGCATCTTTGACGGCTTCGGTCATAGATTGCACCGCCGCAACCGGGTTCCTAAGCTGATGGGCGGCGTCAGAAATAAACGCCTGATGGGCTTGCAGGTTGCTTTCAAGTTTCGAGAATAACGAATTGAGCGTGTTGACGATGCCTTTTGCTTCGGCCGGCACGGGTCTTTTTATGCGACTTAGGTCATTTGGGGAACGTTCGGCAATTGCATTTCTCAGGTCAATCAGCGGCCAAAGTCCCCATCCGACTCCAAACCAAACTACGATGGCCAAGGTCAGTAACAATGCCCCCATCAAGCTTATGGCACGAATGGCCAATTGGTTGGCGAAAGCTTGTCGTTCCGCCAGCCGTTGCCAGACAGTTACGGTTGAATCACCGGTTAGCCCATCGACCGATATCCGCTCTGTCAGGCGCATCACCCGCACGGGTTCGCCGCGGTAGTTTGCTTCAAAAACATCCGGTCCACCATCGACAATTGGCTGGGCTAAAGCCCCAGATACGTCCGGATTTGGCGGATAGGCATAGCCAGTTACATAGATGCCACCGGGACCTGTCGCATGATAAAAAACCTGCCCTCCAGCCGCATCATCGATCAGATCACTTGTCGAACGCAACAAGGCATCGCCGCCGGACACCGCAACGTCGCGAGAAATGGCCAAAGCAGAGGCCAACAACCCGCGATCAAACAACGCTTCGGCCGTGTGTTGTGCCGCCGTAAGCCGCCAAAACCCAAGGAGCACTGCCATCAAAACCAAGGGCGTCAAAATAAGTGCAAAAAGCCGAATGCGCAGGGAGGCCAACCGCATCATAATTCTGCTTCTAGCATATAGCCAAGACCGCGCGCCGTTTTGATCGTCACACCAAATTTTGCTAAACGTTTCCGTAACCTAGAGACATGAGGCTCCACAGCAGTTTCCTCGATATCTGCGCCAACTCCATAAATGTGATCAGTCAAATGCGCCTTTGAAACAATGCGACCTCTGCGTTCAAGCAGACACTCAAAAACCGCCAATTCGCGGCGTGGAATTTCCACGGGTTGGCCCTGCGCGCTGACTTGCCGCGCGGTACGGTTGAATTCAAGATCGCCAATGGTTTCTTTCTCGCCGTAATCAAGCTCTTTGCGGCGCGACAAGGCTCTGATCCGTGCTTCTAATTCGTCCATTTCAAATGGTTTGATCAAATAGTCATCCGCGCCAGCGTCCAGGCCTTGCACCCGATCTTTGGTTTCTGTCCGGGCGGTCAGCAAGATCACCGGCGTGCCATCATTGCGACGTCGCAGGGCACGCAGAATGTCCAACCCTGACCGGCCCGGTAAATTGATATCCAGGACCACAAGATCCGCGCCTTCTCGCGTTAAAAAAGTGTGCGCTAAATCGCCATCAAGCAGCACATCTGCCGAATGCCCACGATCCCGCAATCGATAGGCGATGGCATTGGCCAAGGTTTCGTTATCTTCGATGACTGCGATGCGCATTCTGTCTCCTGCAAGCTTGCCGCAAGGTTGGGCTCTCATGATTGGACTATCGAAAGAGGGAATCAATCCCTCATTTCAAATAGACAAACAACTTGGCGAGGAGGACGTTGCCGTGTTTGTCTGGTCTTAAGGGGAGGAACCAATGACCAAATTTGATTTTACACGCCGCGCTGCGTTGAGTGTAATTGCCGCCGCAGGGCTCGCAGCCCCAGCTGCGGCAGAGGTCGATTTTTCAGGCAAAACCATCGAGTGGGTGATCCCATTTTCTGAAACTGGGGGGTCTGCCAAATGGGCTAACTTCTTTGCGCCATTGTTGTCAGAAGCGTTGCCAGGCGCACCGACAGTTGTCGTGAAATTCATGCCAGGGGCAGGGTCCACCAAAGGGGCAAACTGGTTCCAGTCGCAAAAACACAAAGACGGCACACTGCTGTTTGGAACGTCTGGCTCGACGCAATTCCCCTATTTGCTGGGCGACCCGCGTGTGCGTTATGAATATAACGATTGGAACACCGTTATGGCGTCGGGCACAGGTGGTGTGGCCTATTTGAATGCCGAAGATGGTGCCAAATTTGATGGCTCGGCCAATGGCCTACAAGACATCGATTTCATTTATGGTTCTCAGGGGGCAACCCGTCTGGATCTGGTGCCTTTGCTGGCATGGGAAATGCTGGGCATGAACGTTGAACCGGTATTTGGCATCAAGGGACGCGGCGATGGGCGTTTGATGTTTGAGCGTGGCGAAGCCACCATCGACTATCAGACCTCGTCCGGGTACCTAGGTGGATCTGCGCCACTGGTCGAAGCCGGCCAAGCAGTGCCGATGATGACTTGGGGCGCGCTTGATGCGGATGGCAACATTGTGCGTGATCCAACATTCCCAGACATCGCGACCTTCAAAGAAGTTTGTGAGGCCACTGAGGGTTGTGAGACTTCTGGAGACGCTTGGGATGCTTGGAAAGCCTTCTTCGTTGCAGGCTTTCCGGTGCAAAAACTGGCCTTCCTGCCAGCAGGCACACCACAAGACGTGATTGATACTTACATCGAAGCATTCAATGAAGTTGTGGCCCGTGCAGACTTTGCCGAGATTTCATCCAAGCGGGTTGGTAAATACCCTGTCTTTACGGGTGCTGGGTCGCAAGACGCGTTGGCAACAGCCACGAAAGTGCCTGCGTCTGCCAAGGGATTTGTTGTTGGCTGGCTTAAAGATGCTTACGGCGTTTCGCTGAAGTAACGACCAAAGGTGGGGCTGATTAATCAGCCTCACCTTGATTAACCTTATAATTTCAGTAACTTACATGAAAGGCGGCTCCCATGGAGGTTTTCGCCACCGCTCTTCCTGCGCTTGGTGAAGCGTGGGCACTTATCCTGCAACCTATTGTCCTGGGCTATTTGGTGCTTGGGGTTGTGATGGGGCTTGCCGTTGGTGTTTTTCCCGGCCTTGGTGGGATCGCCGGATTGTCGCTCTTGTTGCCGTTCATGTTTGGGATGGATCCCATTCTTGGATTGGCTCTGATGATTGGCATGGTGGCCGTTGTGCCAACATCTGACACATTCGCCTCTGTTTTAATGGGCATTCCAGGCTCTTCAGCGTCTCAAGCAACAGTGCTTGACGGGTTTCCCATGGCTAAGAATGGCGAGGCCGCGCGTGCGCTGTCTGCGGCCTTTTCATCCTCATTGTTTGGCGGTTTGGTTGGGGCAACATTTCTGACAATGTTCATCTTGATTGCCAGGCCGATCGTTTTGGCTTTTGGCCTGCCAGAGATGTTGATGATCACGGTTTTAGGCCTGTCGATGGTTGCTGTTTTGGCGGGGCGTATCGCCCTCAAAGGTCTGGCGGCAGCTGGTCTTGGCCTGATGATCGGCACAATCGGCGAGGCAGACGCGGGTGGCAGCCTGCGTATGGCCACCTATGACATTCCCTATCTGACCGATGGGTTGAAATTGGTTATTGTTGGGCTTGGCGTCTTCGCGATCCCCGAGATTGTTTCCTTGTTGCGGCAAGATCGATCGATCGCCAAAGGCGCAAGCCTTGGGTCCGGTTGGATGGATGGTGTCAAAGACTGGGCCAGCAATATTTGGCTGTCTGTGCGCTGCTCTATCATCGGCGTTGTTGTGGGGGTTATCCCAGGTCTCGGCGGCTCGGTTGTCGACTGGATTGCCTACGGCCACGCTGTGCAAACCACCAAAGACAAATCCAAATTTGGCAAGGGTGAAGTGCGCGGCGTGATTGGGCCAGAAAGCTCCAACAACGCCAAAGAAGGGGGCGGTTTGGTGCCAACTTTGCTGTTTGGCATTCCGGGATCTGGCTCGATGGCGATCTTTATTGGCGCTGTTGCGCTTTTGGGATCCGGCGAGATCGAAGTTGGGCCAAGCATGCTCAAGGACAATCTGGATATCACCTATTCGATCGTTTGGTTGCTGGCGCTGGCCAATGTGGTTGGCACTATTCTGTGCATTGGCCTGTCTGGTGGCATCGCTAAACTGACGACCATTCGCTTTACTTATCTCGCGCCATTCCTGTTCATGCTGATCAGCTTTGCGGCTTTTCAGTCCGGCCAAAATTTCGAAGATCTTCTGGCGCTGTTTGTCATTGGTTTGATCGGGATTTTCTTGCGTCGATTTGACTGGTCGCGCCCTGCGTTCTTGATTGGGTTCGTTTTGTCAAACCCGGTCGAAAAGTTCACCAACCAAGCCTTTCAAATCGCCAGTTTCCGGTTTCGCAAAAGCTTTGAAGAAGGCATAGACTATATCTTTAGCCCTATCGTGATTGTGTTGATCATCATCACCGTGGTGTCGGTGGTTCTGGGCATTCGTCAGGCCAAAACCATTATGGCCGAAGGCGATGTGCAATCAGGCTCAAAGCGCGCACCAATGGTATTTTTGCTGGTCATCGCCGGTTATCTTCTGGTGGCAGTCATAAACGCGAACATGATCCCAGATTTTAACATGACAGACAAAGTCATCCCTCTGGCGATCGGTACATTCTCAGTTCTGTGTTGCCTTATCTTGATGGTGCAAATGATGCGCCGCCCCGAAGGTGATGTGATCTTTGCGGATAAGGAAGTTGCTGGCGAAGATGCGGATGCACCCTATGGTTTGTGGTCAACATTGGCATGGTTTGCAGCGCTGATTGCCGGCACTTGGTTTGTTGGTTTTATCTTGGCTTTGATTGGTTTTCTTGTTGCGTTCTTGCGCGTGCGTGCGGGGGCGGGCTGGGGCAAAACACTGGTGCTGACGGCCTGTGGTATTGGTTTTATGTGCCTGATGGCGGGGGCACTTAACCGCGACTTTCCTCCGGGTCTTTTGCAGGGGGCAGCTGATTTGCCATGGCCGCTGAAATGAGCCAGACAGCCATTCCCTTTTTGTTCATGCGGGGCGGAACATCGCGTGGACCCTATTTTAGACGCGACGATCTGCCCGAAGATCTGGACCAACTCGCGGAAGTTCTGATCGCGGTGCTGGGCTCGGGACACGCGCTAAATATCGATGGGATCGGCGGCGGGGCCGCCGTGACCACCAAAGTCGCGATGTTATCGCCAAGCGAGGACGAATGGGCGGATGTAGACTATTTCTTTGCCCAGGTTTCGGTCACTGAAAAACGGGTCGATTTCAAACCAACCTGCGGTAACATCATGTCTGGTGTCGCCCCTGCAGCCCTCGAAATGGGCTTGGTCAATGCGAAGGACGACGTCACCGAGATAAAAATCCGCGCGGTCAATACCGGCGCGCGCGTGATCGCCAAAGTGCAAACACCAAACGGCCAACTGGCCTATGCCGGAGAGACAGAGATCGCCGGCGTTCCCGGCTCGGCAGCCCCGGTGCAATTGACTTTTATGGGTGTGGTAGGCTCGTCAACCGGTGCGTTTTTGCCTTCTGACAAACTGCAGGAAAACATCGGCGGCATTGATGTGACTTGCATGGATGTGGCGATGCCAATGGTGATTGCGCGGGCGCAGGACTTTGGCCTTACGGGGCATGAAAGCGTACAAGAGCTTGATAGTAATCTAGATTTCTTCAAGCGCATGGAAGGCATCCGCATTGAGGCGGGAAAGCGTATGGGCATGGGCGATGTCTCAAAATCGGTCACGCCAAAATTTGGGCTGTTAGCAAAGGCCCAAAATGGAGGCTCGATTGCAGTGCGCTACTTTATGCCGTGGAATACTCACCCAACCATGGCCGTGACGGGGGCACAATGCCTTGCCTCCTGCGCCTTAACACCTGGCACAGTGGCTGATGGCTTGTTGGCGCGCAGCCACGAAAGCCCAACAAATGTCGTGCTAGAGCATGCCGCCGGAACCATCGACGTTTTGATCGATTTTGATGCAAACAACGGGTTTAACCTTAAGGCAGCGGGCTTGGTGCGCACCGCGCGAAAATTGGCAGACGGCTTTGTCTATGTCCCGCACACTATTTGGTCGCAACCAAAGGAAACCGCATGAACCTCCGCAATATACTGGTCGCATTCAATGGCTCTGATGCTGCGATTTCGGCGTTACGATATGCCAAATCCTTGGCCGGGGACCAAGCCCACGTTACAGCGCTTTTGGCGCACACAAAACACGAAGTTGTCGACAGTCGCGCCGCCTGGGTGCCTGCCAGCGCGCGCGATATCATCACGCAGGCCAATTCGGATATTTTGAATGAGATAGAAACCCGCTTTAACGCTCTGAAGGCCGAGCTGGATCTAGGGGAGCGATTGCATTTTCAACGTCGCGCGGGACGGGTGGATGCGGTGCTCTCTGAAAGTGCGCGCAGCTATGACATTCTGATCGTCGGGCAGGATCAAGATGATGCAGTGGACAGTCACGTATCCCTGCATCCAGACCGCATAGCTTTGATGAGCGGCAGACCGGTATTGATCGTGCCCATTGGCACCAAGGCCCCTGCAAAACATGCCTCTGCGGTACTCGCATGGGATGGGGGCCGCGCTTCTGCGCGTGCGCTTGCTGATTGGCTAAGATTGGTGGATGCTCAAAGCAAACTCACGGTGCTGACGGTCGGTGATCAGGCACTGCCGCGCCCCGAAGCCGAACTGTTGTTGAACCTGAAGCGTCATGACGTGACAGCAAGCCATCAAAACATCGCCGAAATACCCGGCGTCGCGCGCGCGCTGTTGGCCTATTGCAAGTCAGAGCGCCCCAATCTGTTGGTCATGGGGGCCTACGAGCATTCAAAATTCCGAGAAGATTTTCTAAGTGGAGTGACCGCACGGGTCATCCGGGCAACGCCCATTCCAGTTCTCCTATCGCATTAAGGACGCGAAAAATGACCTCACAAGATGCAAGACACAAATTGAACCAAGCACTGGATCTGCTAAAATCGGTCCAAGATGGGTTGGGCAGTCAGATGTGCCAGACAGAAAAGAATGGCAGCGCGCAAGAGGCCGAGTCGCGCAATATTTCTGATCTGCATGATCGCGCCGCACGGGCAATTAATGCCTATTACAAAGGACGCTAAAGTTTGAAAGTTCACATTCTGGATGACTGGTTTGATACGCTGCGCCATTTGCCATGCTTTGCGCGCTTATCAGGGCATGACGTCACAGTGTGGACGGATCAGGTGACAGACGAGGCGGTTTTGGCGCAAAGGTTGCACGAGGCAGAATGTCTTGTGCTGTTTCGCGAGCGCACAAAAATCACCCGCAGTTTGCTGCAAAAATTGCCAAACCTGCGTTTGATAAGCCAACGCAGTGTTTATCCTCATGTGGATGTGCAGGCCTGCACCGATCAAAACGTGCTTTTGTGCTCCAATATGCACGCCGGCACACCGTCTTTTGCGGCTGCCGAATTGACCTGGGCCTTGATCCTGGCGGCAATGCGGGACCTGCCTGCGCAAATGGCGTCAGCCAAATCTGGGCACTGGCAGATGGGGGTTGGGAAAACCCTGCGCGGTCGCCAGCTCGGGCTTTACGGGTATGGCCGCATCGCAAAGGCGGTGGCCAATTATGCAACGGCTTTCGGCATGAACACAGTTTGGTGGTCTTCCGCCGAGGGCCGCGCAAGGGCGCGTGCTGATGGCCATTATGTGGCTGAGGACCGCCATGCATTTTTCAGCCAAAGTGACATCGTTTCCCTGCACGTGCGTCTCAAGCCTAGTACGCGCGCGATTATCACTGCCCAGGACTTTGCTGCTATGAAATGCACTTCAGTCTTTATCAACACGTCACGCGCTGGGTTGATTACACCGGGTGCCTTGCTAACTGCTTTGAACGCAGGGCATCCAAGCCAAGCGGCGATCGATGTCTTTGATGCGGAACCGATGACAGATCCAGATGATCCTTTGTTGTCTCATCCCAAGCTACTTGCGACCCCTCATATTGGATTTGTGACCGAAGACGAGTTTGAACTGCAGTTTTCTGATATCTTTGATCAGGTGAATGCCTTTGCAGACAAAGCGCCTATTCACATGATCAACCCCTCTATCTGGACAGGCTAAACACTCTCGCGGATCATGGCCTTTAGTGTCAGTGCCGCCTTGGTCTCTGATTGACCATTCCGTGTCAAAAGCCCAACAGAGCGCGCGATTTTCAGGTCACTGATGGGCCGCATGACGATGCGTGGATCATCCGTAACAGAATCGGGCAACAGGGCCACACCCAGCCTTTGCGCCACCAACTCCAATGCTGTTGACGAGCGATTTGCCTCAAATGTCCAGGGAATTTGCACAGATGCTTTTGCCATCGCGTCATCAATCAACAGCCGGTTCCCGGTGCCTTTGGCAGGTAAAATAAGCGGTTCGGAATGCAAGTGTGCCAAGCAAACATTCTTTTCATGTCTTAGGGCATGACCAACAGGTAGCGCCAGAGAAATGCGCTCTTGGAAGAGGGGGTCAAACAGAACCGAGGGTTCAGAAGGTGGTGTGGGGCAAATGCCAAAGTCTGCCAATCCTTCGCTGACGGCTTCTGCGACCTCGTTGGCAGAGCCATCCAGTAGCTGGACACGCGCCTGTGCGCCATCTGATTGAAACCGCGACAATGCAGGCAGGAAAATCCGTGTCAAAGTGGTTGGCACAAGCGCCACCGTCACAACAGCGTTGCGTTGATGGGCAAAGGCGACGCTGTCGTCGCGCATCGATTGCGTGGTTTCCCAGGCGTCAGCCAGAATAGCCTCGGCGCGGCCTTGCAAACGTTTGGCTGCCAAGGTGGGTCGGACCTGACGCGTGCTGCGCTCAAACAGCAAAGTGCCAAGCGCATCTTCTAGTTTTTGAATGCGGCGCGTGATGGCAGATTGCGACAGGTTCAACTGCGCCGCGGCCAGATGAAACGACCCAGTTTCTTTCACCACCAAAAAGGCTTGAAGATCACCAAAATCATAATTAATGCGCATTTCGCATTAAATTCACACAAACCTGCATTCGTCAAATTAAATGCGGATCTCTACACTGGTTTTAACGTGGAGACCCAGATGAAGACACATTATGACATAGCGGTTGTTGGCGGTGGCAATGCTGGCCTATGTGCGGCAATCACCGCCGCAGAGGCCGGCGCAAAAGTTGTGATACTAGAGGCCGCACCCAAAGCCTATCGCGGCGGAAACTCGCGCCACACCCGTAACTTTCGCTGTATGCATTCTGGTCCACTGGGGCCGCTGACCGGCAGTTACAGTCAGCAAGAATACTTTGATGACCTGCTAAAGGTGACAGCGGGAAAAACTGACGAGAAATTGGCAAGGCTTGCGATTTGCCAGTCCGAAGAATGCTTGCCGTGGATGCAGCAACACGGGGTCAGGTTTCAGCCTTCGCTGTCTGGTACGCTGTCGTTGGCGCAAACCAACGCCTTCTTTTTAGGCGGAGGCAAGGCACTTGTGAACGCCTATTACCGCACAGCTGAGGCGCTTGGAGTGGATGTATTCTACGACACAAAAGTAACGCATCTAAATCAAAATGACGGCCATATCGACTGGGTTGATTATGAACAAAACGGCGGCAAGAAACGCCTGACGCCAAAAGCTGTCATTGTCGCCTCTGGTGGGTTTCAGGCTGACACAGATTGGTTGGCGCGTGCTTGGGGGCCGGCAGCCAAGAATTTCCTAATCCGTGGAACCCCTTACAACAAAGGGGTGGTATTGGCTGATCTGCTTAAGCAAGATGTAACGCAGGTTGGCGATCCAACCCAATGCCACGCCGTGGCAATCGACGGTCGCGCCCCCAAATTTGATGGCGGCATTGTCACGCGACTGGATTGCGTGCCGTTTTCTATCGTCGTTAATAATCGCGGCGACCGCTTTTATGACGAAGGCGAAGACGTCTGGCCCAAACGCTATGCGATCTGGGGCCGTCTGGTGGCCGCGCAACCAGATCAAGTGGGCTATGCGATCATTGATTCCAAATCTTTGGACAAATTCATGCCTTCGGTTTTTCCGCCGATCAAGGCCCAGTCGATACCCGAATTGGCAGCCAAGATGGGTTTGCCTGTGGAAAAGCTTTGTCACACGGTTGAACGCTTCAATGCGGCTTGCGGTGACGGTACAGGGTTTCAACCGAACGCATTGGACAGCGTCGCGACCACCGGGCTAGAGCCAGAGAAAACCAATTGGGCGCGGCCCATTTCTGAAGCTCCATTCTATGGTTATAGCCTGCGCACGGGCGTGACCTTTACCTATTTGGGGCTGCAGGTGGACAGCACCGCCCAATGTGCCACGGCGCATGGACCCATCCGAAATCTATGGGCCGCAGGCGAAACCATGGCTGGGTCCATTTTAGGGCAGGGCTATCTGGCTGGTTTTGGCATGACCATCGGAACTGTTTTTGGCCGCATCGCAGGTCAGGAGGCCGCAACCTATGCAAATTGAACATTTGAACGAAGCCCGCAGACAGGTCGAAATCTGCAACGCTTGCCGCTATTGCGAAGGCTTTTGTGCAGTTTTTCCTGCGATGCACGCGGAACGCGCCTTTTCTGACGGTGATATCACCCAGTTTGCAAATCTTTGCCACAACTGTCGTGGTTGCTATTACGCCTGTCAGTATACAGCCCCGCATGAATTTGATCTGAACCTGCCAGCCGCTTTGGCCGAAGTGCGCCGCGAGAGTTGGGAAAATTATGTTTGGCCAAAGGCGTTGGCACGTCGTTTTCAGACAAATGCCGCTCTGTTTTGCAGCATACTTGCGATATGCCTTACGTGTTTGATTTTATTCGTGAAAATCATGGATGCCGAGGGCGACGGCTTTTATGCACACCTGTCTCATAACGCTATGATCGCTTTGTTTATTCCAGCATTTCTGCTGCCAATCTTTGGACTGGGCATTGGCCTGCGGCGATACTGGCAAGACATTGGCGGCGCACGGATCAAATGGGTGCATATCAAACATGCCTTTGCCAGCGCTTTGGCATTGAAAAACCTGTCTGGTGGGCACGGGGACGGTTGTAATTTTGAAGAGCAAGACCGCTTTAGTCATCAACGTCGCTACGCACATCAAGCCATCATGTACGGTTTTCTACTGTGCTTTGCCGCCACCAGCGCGGGTACGGTTTTACATTACCTGCTGGACCTTCCCGCGCCCTATTCCAGCCTGTCATTGCCCAAACTGTTGGGGGTGCCGGGGGGCATTATGCTGACGCTTGGCTGCGGCTGGATGATCCTGCTCAAACGACGTTCCGACAGGGCCCTTGGGGATGCCAAAGCCTGGCATGCCGAGTTCGGTTTTACGGCCCTGTTGGGCAGCGTGGCATTTTCCGGCTTGTTACTCTGGATCTGGCAGGATGCCAAAGGGGCAGAAACGGTATTGGCGTTACATTTGGGATTGGTTCTGGCGTTTTTCTTGCTGCTGCCTTTCAGTAAAATGGCGCATGGTTTCTTTCGCTTGGCGGCTTTGATATTTGACGCCCAAAGGCAGTTTAAGGCACAAGCGGACTCCTAGGTTTGCATTCAAATCCTTTTTCAAGCTTGGTAGGCTGCCGTATGACCCGTGAATTTTCAAAGCATTTTCCGCTGCGCAAAGGCCGCACCCATGAAGCTTTTGGGGCCAATGCCAAAAGCATGGCTTTTGCTTTGGCTGGGCAGTTGCGTGGCCCGGTGTTGTGGATCAGAGAGGCTTGGCTGGCTGATCAGATCAACCCCTCGGGGTTTGGCGATTATGTGGACCCGGCTCAGGTGCTGGTGGTGAAGGGCAAAGAGCAAACGGATGTTTTGGCTGCTGCCGAAGAGTCTTTGCGATCGGGTGCCGTTGTCTTGACGGTGATTGAACTGAGCAAACCCATTGGCCTGACAGCCGGGCGGCGTTTGCAGCTGGCGGCAGAGGTCGGCAAGTCCACCGGGCTGTGCTTGATTGCCGATGGTATGGGCAGCAATGCCGCAGAAACCCGTTGGCAGTGCGAGCCGCTTTTTGATCAGAGCGACTCGACTCTGCAGCGTTGGCAGCTTAAAAAGAACAAATCAGGAACATTGACAAGTTGGGATGTCCGTTGGGATGCCAAGACGCATCGTATCATTGTGGTTTCCAAGACTGGCGAGTGACCGGTTTCTTCGGGCGCGCCCGATGGATGGCCCCTTTGTACTGACCCATAGGCACAGCAACACAGACCGGGTGTATTGCTTGAACGACGCGGCGCTTAAGCAGGGGCTGCAGGCGGGCATGGGCTATGCGGATGCCCGCAGCTTTTGTCCCCAATTGCAAAGCGCCCCGGCTGATCTGGCCGCAGATCAGCAGTTTTTACAAACCTTGGCGCGCTGGGCAAAACGCTATTGCCCCTGGGTGGGGCTGGACGCGCCGGACGGGCTGGTGTTGGATGTCACCGGGGCCACACATTTGTTTGGCGGCGAAGAGGCTTTGTTGCAAGACATGCATCTGCGGCTGACGCGCGCCGGGCTGACCGCGCGCACTGGTCTGGCCGACACCCGCGGCGCGGCCTGGGCGCTGGCCCATTATGGCCCGGGCATAGCCGCGGTTGGGCAACCGTTACGGGCCATTGGTACCTTGCCAGTGGCGGCCCTACGCTTGCCGGACAAACCCACCGTGGCCCTGCAACGATTGGGCCTTCGAACCATTTCAGATCTTATTGCCTTGCCCCGCGCCACGCTCACAAGACGGTTTGATGCAGATGTGATCCTGCGGCTGGATCAGGCGCTTGGCAAAGTGCCGGAAAGCATCTCGCCGCTGCCCGATCCGCCGCGCTATCAAATGCGCCTCAGCCTGCCAGAGCCGATTGGGTTGGCGGCTGATGTAATGGCGGGCACCGAGCGTCTGCTTGTGCAATTATGTGACCGTCTGAAAACCCACGAGAGGGGGGCAAGACTGTTGCAGTTGACCCTGCGGCGCGTGGATCAGGCCAGCCAGATCGTCGAGCTGCGCTTGGCGCGCCCGATGCGCAACCCAGCGCGTATTCTGCCGCTGTTTGAACGTGGCATCGCGGCGGCAGATGCGGGCTTTGGCATTGATCAGCTGCGGCTTGCCGCGCTGCAGGTGGAACCCCTAGAGGTGCGGCAAACCACGCATCAGCAAGGGGCACCAAACGACAGGTTGGATGATCTGATCACCCGGATTGGCAACCGCATTGGTCTGGAAAATATCCAACGGTTTTTGCCGGCCGACAGCCATATCCCGGAACGCAGCTTTCTGATTGCGCCAGCGGCCTGGTCAGACCCGGCTAAATTTGCCCCGCCCCAGCGCCAACGCCCCCTGCAACTTTTCCCCCCAGAGCCGATCCAGGGCCGGGGTGCCCGCCCGCCCAGACAATTTCGCTGGCGGCGCATGGCGCTGACCGCCGGGCGCATCACCGGCCCGGAACGCATTGCCCCAGAGTGGTGGTTGTCTGACGAAAACTGGCGGTCTGGCCTGCGCGACTATTGGAAGGTGGAGACCAAACAGGGGCGGCGGCTGTGGCTGTTTTACACGCCACAGAATCCCGGCTGGTTTGTGCAGGGGGAATTTGCATGACCCATGATCCTGCGCTTGTCAGCCCCACGGCAGGCTATGCCGAACTTTGCGTGACCAGCAATTTTACCTTTCTGACCGGGGCCTCTCATCCCGAAGAATTGGTGACCCGCGCCGCCGAATTAAAGTTGGAAGCCATTGCCATCACGGACCGCAATTCCCTGGCCGGGGTGGTGCGCGCCTATTCCGCGCTGAAAATCCTCAAAGACGAGGCCGCAGAAGACATCCGTATTCGCTCGCAACACCGCATCGACAGCTGTTCCCGCCAAGAAGTTGGCCACCCTGAACCGATCTCTCAGCCAGAGGTGATCAAACTGCCCAAGCTGATTGTGGGCAGTCGCCTCTGCCTGACGGACAGCCCAGTAGAGTGGGTGGCCTTGCCCTGTGACCGCACCGCCTATGCCCGGCTGACACGGCTTTTGACATTGGGCAAACGTCGCGCGCCCAAAGGCGCGTGCTATTTACAGCATGCGGACCTGCTAGAGGGCTGTCAGGGCATGATCTTGATGGCTTTGCCCGGCGATCATCTGCGGGCAGGGGCTTTGCATATTCAGGCCATGCAACGGCGCTATCCGGGCTTTGTCTTTGTCGGAGCCGTGCCGCGTTATGATGGCAGCGATCAGGCCTATTTTGATGCCTGCGCCTATCTGGCCCGCAAAACCGCCGCCCCGATGGTGGCCGCCGGTGATGTCTTGATGCACCGGGGCAGTCGTCGCCAATTGGCCGATGTGCTGACCTGTATGCGCGAACATATCACCATTGATGACATCGGCACCCGCGCCTTGCCCAATGCCGAACGCCGCCTCAAACCCTATGAGGATATGGCGCGGCTCTATCGCAACCATCCCGCCGCCATACGGCGCAGCATGGACATTGCCGCCCGTTGCAGCTTTTGCCTCAGCGAGCTGTCCTATGAATACCCAGATGAAATATCGGATGGCGAGAGCCCGCAGGCACGCCTGACACGATTGGCCCACGCAGGCTTAAAACGACGCTACCCAAAAGGCCCAACAGAAAAAGCCATTGCGCAGGTCAAAAAGGAACTGAGCCTTGTCGAAAAGCTCAAGTTCCCCGCCTATTTCCTGACCGTGCACGACATTGTGCAATTTGCCCGCTCCCAAGGCATTCTGTGTCAAGGGCGCGGTTCTGCGGCCAATTCCGTCCTGTGTTATTTGCTGGGCATCACCGATGTTAGCCCCGAAATCATCGCCATGGTGGTGGAACGTTTTGTGTCTGAACACCGTGGCGAGCCGCCTGACATTGACGTTGATTTTGAACATGAACGCCGCGAAGAGGTCATCCAGCATATCTATGAAAAATATGGCCGGCACCGCGCAGGGCTTTGCGCCACAGTGATCCATTTCCGCTCGCGCGCGGCCATTCGCGAAGTCGGCAAAGTCATGGGGCTCAGTCAGGATGTCACCGCCAGCCTGTCCGGGCAAATCTGGGGGCAATCCAATGGCGGCGCAGATCTGGATCGGGTGCGCGAGCTGGGGCTTGATCCCTCCGAGCGGCGCTTGGGCCAAACCATTCAGCTGATCGGCGAAATCATCGGTTTTCCCCGCCATTTGTCGCAACACGTGGGCGGCTTTGTCATCACCAAGGGCCGCTTGGACGAACTGTGCCCCATTGAAAACGCCGCCATGGATGATCGCACCATCATCGAATGGGACAAAGACGACATCGACACGCTCAACATTCTCAAGGTTGATATTCTGGGGCTGGGCATGCTCAGCTGCATTCGCAAGTCCTTTGATCTGCTCAAACAGCACGACCACAAAACCCTGTCGATCGCCACCGTTCCCCAAGAGGACAAAGCCACCTATGACATGCTGTGTGTTGCTGATGCCGTTGGGGTGTTTCAGGTGGAAAGCCGGGCGCAGATGAACTTTCTGCCGCGCATGAAACCACGTGAATTCTATGATCTGGTGATCGAAGTGGCCATTGTGCGCCCCGGCCCGATCCAAGGCGGCATGGTGCAACCTTATATCAAACGCAGACAAGGGCTGGAACAGGCAGAGCCTTTTGGCTCGGCCCTAGAAGAGGTCACCAAAAAGACCCTTGGCGTGCCGCTGTTTCAGGAACAAGCCATGCAGATTGCGGTGGTTGGGGCAGGGTTCTCGCCCGAAGAGGCCGACCATCTGCGCCGTTCGCTGGCCTCGTTTCGCCGCATGGGCACCATTGGCACTTTCAAAGACAAATTTGTCACCGGCATGTTGAACAATGGCTATAGCACCGAGGTGGCCGAACGCTGTTTCAGCCAGATCGAAGGCTTTGCAGATTACGGCTTTCCCGAAAGCCATGCCGCCGCCTTTGCCATGCTGGCCTATGTGTCGGCCTGGCTGAAACGTCATCATCCGGCGGTCTTTGCCTGTGCGCTGCTCAACTCGCAACCCATGGGGTTTTATGCGCCCGCCCAGATCGTGCGCGATGTGCGCGAGCATCAGGTCGAAGTCCGCCCGATCTGTGTGAACAGCAGCACTTGGGACAACACGCTTGAACGCCGCGCGGATGGGGCCTTGGCCCTGCGCCTTGGCTTTCGCCAGATCAAAGGCTTCAAAGAAGAAGACGCCGGATGGATTGTGGCCGCCCGTGGCAATGGCTACCCGGATCCCGAAGGCCTGTGGCTGCGCGCCGGTCTGTCCCCGCCAACCCTTGAGCGACTGGCCGAAGCGGACGCTTTTAATACCATGGGGCTGACACGCCGCGATGCGCTTTGGCAGGTCAAAGCCATCCGAGGCCAGCAGCCCTTGCCGTTGTTTAATGACCCGATCGAGGGCGAAAGCATTCGCGAACCTGCGGTGGATTTACCACAGATGAATCTGGGCGAAGAGGTGGTCGAGGATTACGTGGCCATGCGGCTGACCCTGCGCGCCCACCCCATGGAATTGCTGCGGCCTTCGCTGCCGGGCCTCACCCCCCATGCCGATCTTGCCGCCGCCCCCTTGGCGCGCACCGTGGTGTGCGGCTTGGTCATCACCCGCCAACGTCCCGGCACCGCCTCGGGCGTGGTGTTTCTGACGCTCGAGGATGAAACCGGCGTCTCCAACGTGGTGGTCTGGCCCAAGGTCTATGAACATTTCCGGCGGGTTGTCATGGGGGGGCGCTTGTTGCGCGTCACCGGTTATCTGCAACGCGAAGGCATTGTGGTGCACCTGATCGCCCAGAACATCGAAGACATGTCGCACCGTCTGGCCAGCCTTGGGCACCCGATGGACGAGGTGATTGGCGAAACCCAGCCACAGGCCGATGACACACCGCGCCCCCGCAAACCCGCCGCCAGCGCAAGGCACCCGCGCGAACAGGCCAAGCGGCTCTTTCCCAGCCGTGATTTCCACTAGCACCCCGTTTGGCCAGCAGGGTTACTTTTCCTCGCGCTGAAAATCGGTTAGGCCAGCGCAGTAAAACAGGGGCAGCCAATGCAATTTCGTCTCACCGGCGCACAGGTGCTTGTCGCAGATACCATGCAAAACCAAGAGCTGAACATCGCAGACGGGGTGATCAGCGACCAGCAGCAATCGCGCGACATTGACCTGTCTGGCTTTGCGGTTCTGCCCGCCATTGTCGACATTCACGGAGATGGCTTTGAACGCCATCTGGCCCCAAGGCGCGGCGCAATGAAAGACCTTGGACAGGGCTTGATTTCAGCAGATGCGGAACTCGCCAGCAACGGCATCGCCACCGCCATACTCGCGCAGTTTTACAGCTGGGAAGGCGGCATGCGCGGCCCGGAATTTGCCACGCGGTTTCTCAAGGCCCACGACACGGCCAAGCGCCACATGCTGACCGACACGCGTATCCAACTGCGGTTTGAAACCCATATGCTGGATCATTACGCGGCCTTTGAAACCCTGGTGGCGCAGCACCAGATCCCCTATGTGGTGTTTAACGATCATCTGCCTCACGCCGCTCTGGCCAAGGGCAAACGCCCCCCGCGTCTGACCGGGCAGGCCCTCAAAGGCGGCCGCAACCCCGAAGCCCATCTGGCCCTGTTACAAGCGCTCTATGCGCGTCGCGCCGACGTGCCAGACGCATTGGCGGCCCTGGCGGCGCGCCTAACGCAAAGCAACATTTGTCTGGGCAGTCATGATGACGCCACCCGCGATCAACGCCAGGCCTTTCAGGCCATGGGGCTGACCCTCTCGGAATTCCCCGAAACCTCAGAGGCCGCCAAGGCCACCCATGAATTTGGTGGTCATATCATATTGGGGGCCCCGAATGTGGTACGCGGTGGCTCTCATTCCGGCAATGTGGCGGCTCAGGATCTGATCGCCAATGGTCTGTGTGACGCGCTGGCGTCAGATTATCACTACCCGGCGCTCAGGCAGGCGGCCTTCAAACTATCAGACGAAGCGGTGCTCAGTTTTGCCAAGGCCTGGGCGCTGGTCTCTAGCGGGCCAGCCAAACTGCTTGGCCTGACCGACCGCGGCACGCTCGACAACGGAAAACGCGCTGATTTGATTGTTCTTGATCCAAATACCCGTCGCATCGAGGCCACATTCAGCAAGGGTCATGTGACCTATTTGACCGGCCAAGCCGCACAGCGTTTTCTGGCCTGATCGCTTGGAGTTCTCGGTGCCAAACAGCAAACGCCCGCACGGCGGCGGGCGCAGAACTTTGCCAGAACACACAGCGTTGCCCCGCCGCCTCCGGTCATTTGACGCTGGCAACCACCTTATTCACATGGCCCATCTTGCGGCCAGGCTTGGTCTCGGCCTTGCCATATAGATGCAAGGCGGCATGGGGTTCTGTCAAAAGCGCGGGCACCCGCTGCATGTCTTCGCCAATCAGGTTTTCCATCACCACATCCGAATGGCGCGTGCCATCCCCAAGTGGAAGGCCAACCACGGCGCGGATATGCTGTTCAAACTGATCCACGGCACAGCCATTTTGCGTCCAGTGCCCCGAATTATGCACCCGTGGCGCAATTTCATTCACCACCAGACCCTTGGGTGTGACAAACAGCTCGACCCCCATGACGCCGACATAAGACAGCGCATTCAGGATCTTAGACGCGATCAGCACCGCATCCATGCGCATCATGCCCGGCAAATTCGCAGGCACAGTGGTAGTGCGTAAAATGCCACCGATATGCACATTCTCACCGGGGTCAAAACAGGCGACTTCCCCGGTCGCGCCGCGCGCCGCGATCACAGAGACCTCGTGGGAAAAATTCACAAACCCTTCCAGAACCGACGGGGCCCCCGCCATATCTGACAGGGCGGCCTTGGCGTCGGCTGCAGAATTCAACCGGGCTTGCCCTTTGCCATCATAGCCAAACCGGCGGGTCTTCAGGATCGACGGCGTGCCAATCTCTGCAAGCGCCGCCTCCAGTTCCTCAGCGGTTTGTACCTCGGCAAACGGCGCAACGGTCAGGCCAAGATCTGTCAGAAAATTCTTTTCGGTGATCCGGTCTTGGCTGATGCGCAGGGCCTCGCGACCCGGGCGAATTTCACAATGCGCTTCCAAAGCGTCCAAGGCAGATGTCGGAACGTTCTCAAACTCATATGTGATGACATCGACCGATTTAGCAAAGGCCAAAAGCGCATCGATATCCTCATAGGCCGCGGTTGTGACCTGATGGGCTACATCGGCGGCAGGCGGATTGGCCCCGGGCTCAAATATATGGGTTTTATAGCCCAGACGCGCCGCGGCCACAGACAGCATGCGGCCCAATTGCCCGCCGCCCAAAATACCAATGGTGCTGCCAGGTTTCAAAGTCTCAGTCATCTACAGGTTCATCCGCGATAGAGTCCGAAAGGGCGGTGCGCCAGGCATCCAACCGCGCCGCAAGATCTGTGTCCTGCAGGGCCAGAATGCCGGCAGCCATCAAGCCGCCGTTCTTGGCTCCCGCCGCGCCAATCGCCATGGTGGCCACCGGAAAACCGCGCGGCATTTGCAAAATAGAATACAGGCTATCCACACCGGACAAGGCCCGGGTTTGCACCGGAATGCCCACAACCGGCACACGGGTTTTGCTGGCCATCATGCCCGGCAGATGCGCCGCGCCTCCGGCCCCGGCAATGATCACTTGCAAACCGCGTTCAACCGCTGTCTTGCCATAGGCCCACAGACGGTCAGGGGTACGGTGCGCCGAAACGATCTTGGTTTCGTAAGCAACGCCCAATTCGTCCAAAACATCTGCTGCTTCTTTCATCGTCGGCCAATCAGATTGGCTCCCCATGATAATGCCCACTTTGATATCCGTCATAACCTGCCTCTGATTAGGAGCGCGCACTATAGCCGGATTGCCTGTCTAGGCAATGATATCTGGGGTCAAACGGTCTTCGATATGGGCGATTTTGTCTTTTAGCCGCAGTTTCTGCTTTTTCAGCCGCTGGATCGTCAGTTGGTCGCCAGTGGCGCGTTCAACCAAGGCGTGAATCGCGTCATCCAGGTCACGATGTTCTTGACGGAACACCTCTAGCTCCACCCGCAAAACATCATCTGTTTTCATCGACAAATCAGCTTTGGGATCACTGGGCGCATTCATGGCAAATTCCTGGGTTATTTATTGTCCCACACTACCCAATTCGAAGCGCTTAGCAAAGCCCTTGCACTCTGCAGCTGTGCTGCCCATATTAATACCGATTGGGTCGCCTAAATGGGGCCTTGAAACCTGACTGTCGCTTTACGTAAAGGACGTGTCGATGAGTAAATTGACCTTGGGGTCCTATCCCCACATGCTCGGATTTGAGCAACTGGAACGCCTCTTGGAACGCACCGCAAAGGGCGGAAACGAAGGCTATCCTCCTTTTAATATTGAACAAACTTCGGACTTCTCTTACCGCATTACCCTGGCGGTGGCCGGTTTTGCCGAGGATGACCTTTCGATCACTGTCGAAGACAAGCAGCTTGTGGTGCGCGGACGCCAAAGCGAAGATATCGCCGAACGCGTGTTTTTGCATCGCGGCATAGCTGCGCGCCAGTTTCAGCGCTCCTTTGTGCTGGCTGACGGGGTGGAAGTCGGCGAGGCCACTATGGAAAATGGTCTGCTGCACGTGGATCTCACACGCTCAAAACCCGAAACCATCGTGCAAACCATCCAGATCAAGAAGGGCTGAAAATGCATAGCAAATTTAACTTCCAAGACCTGATGGATGATCGCATGGTCTATGTCACACAAGTTGACGCCGCAGATTTGCCCGAGGACATGCAAGAGCAAGTCGAAGGGGCAGATACACTGTTTGCAGTCTGCGCTACCGACGGCCAGCGCCTTGCAGTGGTCAAAGACCGCCAGCTCGCCTTTGTTCTGGCGCGGCAAAATGATTATGCGCCCGTTACAGTTCACTGATAACTAGGCATATC
This sequence comes from Cognatishimia sp. WU-CL00825, assembly GCF_040364665.1. Classification (NCBI taxonomy): domain Bacteria; kingdom Pseudomonadati; phylum Pseudomonadota; class Alphaproteobacteria; order Rhodobacterales; family Paracoccaceae; genus Cognatishimia; species Cognatishimia sp. WU-CL00825. The sequence continues at coordinate 1,641,207 of NZ_BAABWX010000001.1, read as the reverse complement.
CTGACCCCAATTCAGTCAGCGGTATGCCTTTCACGTGTGATGTAAAGCCTATCCTAGCGACAACTATTTAAAACCGCCTAGGGGTGGCCATTGATAGGTGGCGGTTTTCCCAACCAATGTTGCAGACTGCCTTGGGGCGTGGTGGGGGAATCCTCTTTTGCGCCCTGCCAAATGCCATAGGTTTCTCGAAAGTAATCAAGGCAGGCAGTATCGGCCGCTAACCTGCCGTGGTCACGATAGACATAGGCACCAAGCCGATCGCTAAAATGCGCGCGATAAGGCTGAGCTGGCAGGTCAACATCTGACATGAGCCAAATAGGCACCCCATTGCGTTCCAAGTGCCCCGACAACCATGGGTCATCAACGGTCCATAATATCTCTGGAATGTTGAAAACTTCGGAAGGAAAGAAATTCGGGCGTACCATTGCGCCCCGATATCCTTCTAGCACATCGACATAACCGTCCTTTTCATAAGGGCGGGGTTTGATCATACACAATGTACTTGCCCGAAACAGGCGATAGCCCGCGCCTTTGACACGCTTTTGCGCCCGCGGAAACCGCGTGAAAATGCGGTCATAGCGATGGCCAAGAGGGCGATGGATCAAATCATAACCTTTGCCAACAATGCAGCTGTCAGGCTGCAGGCGACGGTGCCTTAAAAACTGCCGTGCCCAATCAGTGCCATAGCGTTGATCGTCGTCACAAAATAAGATCTCTGTGCTGTCCTCATTCCGGTGATCCAACAAAGTGGGCAGCAATTTTGTAGCTGGGCCAAAGTCTTCGGGACTCCAATGCAGCGTGATGCCCTCGGGCAGGGCTGGCAGGCTGGGCAACTCCCCTGGGAACCGGCGGTATTGGCGCGCCAAGTTTAAACGAATTTCTGCGATTTCAATGTCTTGCGCCAGCAGATCACGCAGGGTCGGCCCGATTTTTGCAAACCGAGGTGGGATGGTGGTTAAGGATATAATTACGCGGGTCATATAACGGTGATACCGCGCCGAATGTTGGTCTTTCAACGCAAGACGCGCCCAAATTAGGGCGCGTCTCAAAATCGGCAATTAGCTGCCAGTTTTTAGGTGTGCTCGGCAAGCTTACGCTTTGATCAGACCCATGCTTTCCAGTTTCAGCAGAACCTGGTGTGCACAGTTGTCGACTTCGGAATTCTCAGTCTCGATGCTCAGCTCTGGGTTTGCAGGCACATCATAGGGGTCAGAGATCCCTGTGAACTCTTTGATTTTGCCTTCACGCGCCAGTTTATACAGGCCTTTGCGATCCCGGCGTTCACATTCTTCGATGCTGGTTGCAACATGCACTTCGACAAAGGCCCCAAAGGCTTCGATGTCTTCGCGCACCGCGCGGCGGGTTGTGGCATAGGGTGCAATTGGCGCGCAGATCGCGATACCACCGTTTTTGGTGATCTCAGAGGCAACATAACCGATACGGCGAATGTTCAAGTCGCGGTGTTCTTTGCTAAAGCCCAGCTCAGATGACAGGTTCTTCCGCACGATGTCACCATCCAGCAAAGTCACTGGACGACCACCCATTTCCATCAATTTCACCATCAAAGCGTTGGCGATTGTGGATTTGCCAGAGCCAGAGAAGCCCGTGAAGAACACGGTGAAACCTTGGTCAGACCGCGGAGGCTTGGTGCGGCGCAACTCTTTTACAACTTCTGGGAAAGAGAACCATTCTGGAATTTCCAGACCTTCGGCCAGACGGCGACGCAATTCAGTGCCAGAGATGTTCAAGATGGTGACGTTATCACGATCTTCGATCTCGTCGTTAGGCTCGTATTGGGCGCGCTCTTGCACATAAACCATGTGCTTAAAGTCGACCATTTCGATGCCCATTTCTTCGGCGTTCTCGCGGAACAGCTCCTGAGCGTCATATGGACCATAGAAATCTTCGCCTTGGCTGTTTTTGCCTGGGCCTGCGTGGTCGCGTCCAATGATGATGTGGGTACAGCCGTGGTTTTTACGGATCAGACCGTGCCAAACCGCCTCGCGTGGGCCGGCCATACGCATTGCCAAGTTCAGCAAAGACATGGTTGTTGTCGCCGCTGGGTATTTGTCCAGAACCGCCTCATAGCAACGCACACGGGTAAAGTGATCAACGTCGCCCGGTTTGGTCATGCCCACAACTGGGTGGATCAACAGGTTGGCCTGCGCTTCTTTTGCGGCGCGGAAAGTCAGTTCCTGGTGCGCGCGGTGCAGCGGGTTACGTGTTTGGAACGCAACAATTTTGCGCCAGCCCAATTTGCGGAAATAGGCGCGCAATTCATTTGGCGTGTCGCGGCGGGCACGGAAATCATAATGTACCGGCTGTTGCAGACCGGTGATAGGGCCGCCCAGATATACTTTGCCCATGCTGTTGTGCAGATAGTTCACAGCAGGGTGCGCATCATCATCCGCGCCAAAGACTTTTTCAGCTTCGCGGGCTTTGTTTGGCACCCAGTTGTCTGTGACCGTCATGGTCGCAAGAATAACGCCTTCTTGGTCGCGCAGCGCGATGTCCTGGCCGATTTCCAGCTTTGCAGCGAAGTCTTCCGATACATCCAGGTTGATCGGCATTGGCCACAGTTGGCCGTCTGCCAGACGCATGTTTTCTACAACGCCATTATAATCAGCTTCGCTCAAAAACCCTTTCAAGGGGTTAAAGCCGCCGTTCATCAGCAATTCTAGATCGCAAATCTGGCGCGGCGTCAGGTCGTGGCTGACCAGATCAGCGGCTTCAACCTTCAGTTTCTGCGCGCTCTCATAAGAGACATATAGCTCGGGGATAGGTGCAAAACTATTTTGCATGTTTTTGGTCCTATGTTTTAGGGGGAATTGGGGGCTGGAAGACCCAGTCAGCTCTGCGTGTAACGCATCGTATTCTGCAAGCTTTCGGGCCAGAAATTGGTCAGTCAGGCGCGTCTTTTCCGTCGCGCCTTTCAGCGTCAGCCCATAGGCAAATCTTTGACGATTATCAGGCCCAGGGCGGTCGCTTTTTTCTACAAACTTGGCATCTGTTGCTGACCGCAACAAAGCATTCAAGCGGCCAAGCGAAATGCCAAGCGCCTCGGCGGTGGCACGCTGAGGTGCCCCCGGTGCCAGATCAAGCTGACGCAATAGTCGGAAGAGCAAGTCTTCGCCTTGCAGGCTTATTTTAGCAGTTGAGGTTGGCATTCAATTTGTCTCAAAGTGTGTTCATGCGTGAACACTTCACATATTTTGCACGTGCAGCAAAGAAAAAAATGATCTTTGCAGGCGAATTGCACCCTCGTGGTCAAAAAACAACGAAAACGCAGTTATAAGCGTCGAAACGCGAAACAAAGCCCTGCTAAGCGGGAAGTTTGTTCAATTTGGGGCGAACAATTGGCTACCTCAAAAAAAATCCAGACCCAAATCAATGGGCCTGGACCTTGCCGCTTGCGCGAATGATTCTTTTGGGCCGATTAGTCCTGTTCGGCGATAAACCGTTCTGCATCCAGCGCGGCCATACAGCCCATGCCTGCTGAAGTTACCGCCTGACGATAGACGTGATCTGTCAGATCCCCAGCAGCAAAAACACCCGGGATCGAGGTTTTGGTGCTGCCCAGCTCTACTTTGACATAGCCGCCGTTATGGGTCTCTAGCGTGTCTTTCACCAATTCGGTTGCAGGGGCGTGGCCAATGGCAACAAACACACCTGCACAAGGAATTTCTGAAATCTCGCCGGTCTTGGTGTGTTTCACCTTAACGCCGGTCACGCCCAACGGCGCGTCGGTGCCCAAAACTTCTTCCAGTTCATGGAACCACAGAGTCTCAATTTTCTCGTTTTTCTCAAGCCGGTTTTGCAGGATCTTTTCGGCGCGCAATTCATCGCGACGGTGGATCAAAGTAACCTTAGAGGCAAAATTCGTCAGAAACAGCGCTTCTTCAACCGCAGTATTGCCGCCACCAATCACCACGATTTCCTGACCGCGATAGAAAAAGCCGTCACAGGTCGCACAGGCCGAGACACCAAAGCCTTTGAACTTTTCTTCGCTCTCAAGACCCAGCCATTTTGCCCGTGCACCTGTCGCCAAAATCACCGCATCCGCCGTATAGACCGTGCCACTGTCGCCCTTGGCCACAAAGGGGCGGCTTTCGGTGTCCAGCTCGGTGATAATATCGCCGATGATCTCGCAGCCCATGGCTTGTGCATGTTCCTGCATTTTGATCATCAAATCCGGGCCCTGAACTTCGGTGAAGCCAGGGTAATTCTCGACCTCGGTTGTTGTGGTCAGCTGACCACCCGGTTCAATGCCTTGTACAAGAATTGGGCTGAGCATTGCGCGGCTCGCATAAACGCCCGCCGTATAGCCCGCAGGCCCCGATCCGATAATCAGAACCTTTGTGTGTTTCGTATCGCCCATATCCCACCCATGTGCTTGCAGTTAGTCGTCAGACGGGGATATAGCCTTCCCAATCGTTCCGTTAAACCCCTGACATAGACGTATTGCATGCAGTGCATATCAAACGGGCGACAGTTCCTGAAAAGCCTAGGCCTGCTTTGCGAAATATTATTGCGTATAAGCATCTTGGTGCTATAAGAACTGAAAATTTGACGGAGACTTTCTGCATGCCCGGCACCCGGCTTGATCCCATCGACCGAAAAATTCTCGCTGAATTGCAAGCGGATGGTCGGATGACAAACGTAGAGCTGGCAAAGCGAGTCGGTATTTCAGCCCCGCCATGTCTGCGCCGCGTGCGCACTTTGGAAGACGCCGGGTTTATTCGCGGCTATCACGCCGATGTCGATTCGCGGGAACTGGGTTTCGAAGTGCAGGTCTTTGCCATGGTTGGGTTGGTCAGTCAGGCAGAATCTGATTTGTCAGCTTTTGAACAACGATGCCGTGAATGGTCGCTTGTGCGCGAATGTCATATGCTAAATGGCGAAGTGGATTTCATCTTGAAATGCGTCGCGCCGGACCTGTCGACATTCCAGAACTTTCTCACCGATGACCTGCTGAAAGCAGACAATGTCGCCAGTGTGAAAACTTCTTTGGTGATCCGCGACGCCAAGGACGAGCCGGGCGTGCCGTTTGATGTTCTCGAAGAACGTGTCGGTCGCACCGCCTGATCAAACGGCCTGACCAGTTGGCAATAACCACGCTGTCAAATAGCGCTCCAGCTGATTGTGAAGGGGCTCTTCGTTGTGCAGCGCGCAGAAATTGAGCGCCATTGCCTGGATCATAAACGCCCCAACACCATCGGCCAGTAATGTGGCAGAGATGTCTTTGCGAAACGGTCCGCGCGCCAACCAAGGCCCCATCACCTCACCCGTGCGCCAAAATGTCTGGGCAATTGCGCCGATTTCTTCTTTGGCGGCCGCGCCCGAATGTCTCAATATCACGTCAAAAACATAGCGTTCAGACGTCATGAACCCAAGTATCGGTGACAGCGCTTCAATCAGGCCAGTGACGCTGTCAGGGGCAGGGTGGTTTTCAATTTCATCCAGAAACCCATTCAACACAGCGCCGATCAACTGTTCCATCAGCGCGTCTTTGTCTTTGAAATGCGCAAAGAACGTGCCTTTGGCCACACCCGCACGGGCCACGACATCCTCCACCCGCAAAGCCTCATAACCAGCCTCGGCCACAATGGTTTCTGACGCCGCAATAAGCCGGGCGCGTGTCTTTAGGGTGCGTTGTTGAACTGCCTTTGCCATAGGTGTTCCTTGCATGTTTTTTGACTGCGGTCAAATTTAGTAATTGACTGCGGTCACTTTTGTGGATTATTAAATTGACCGTAGTCATTTTTTGAAAATCCGGAGACCCCCATGACACAGAAACGCATTTTTGTCCTCAATGGGCATCCCGCCGAAACCTCATTGTCGCGCACCTTCGCCGAGGCCTATGCAGCCGCCGCCAGAACCGCGGGGCATGATGTGCGTGTTTCGCATGTGCGGGATCTGACCTTTGATATGGATTATGAATTTGGCGGCTATAAGCACAGCAAACCGCTGGAACCCGATCTCGAAGCTGTTTTGCAAAATATTGAATGGTCAGAACACGTTGTGCTGGCCACGCCGATGTGGTGGGGGGGATTGCCTGCAAAACTCAAGGGCATGATTGACCGATCGTTCTTGCCCGGTCGCACTTTTGACACCCGCGGTAAAATGCCCAAACCCATGCTTGGCGGACGCACCGCGCGGGTCTTTCTCACTTCTGACAGCCCCGGTTGGTATTTCCGCTTTGTTTTGAAAAACGCCCTAAAATGGCAATTACGCCGTCAGATCCTAGGATTCATTGGTCTTAAAACCAAGGTCACGGCCTTTGCTCAGGCCAGCCATCCCAAAGAAGGGCAGGTGGCGCAGTGGATTGAACAGGTCAAAAGGGAGGGGCATCAAGCCGCATAAGGCCCGTGCAGCACGGAAAACCCCCGCCAGCACAACTGGCGGGGGTTTTTCAAACCATCTCTGACGTCAGATTAGGCGGTCTTTTTCAGAACCATCGCTGGTTTCAAGGAAACCGCACCCGCGCCTGCACGCTTAAGCGCCCATGGTGTGATGTTTTCTTGTGATTTTGATTGGCTCAAAATCGATTGTAGAAATCGTTGTTTACACATGTGACTGCTCCTTTTGCCACGACACGTATTGTTCGTATCCTGAGAACAATCTGATCCCCAAATGGGGCCAATCTGCGGCGGGAATCGCAAGATTTGACGAAATTGCTTGGGAAAAGCTGGGGCAGTCAGCACCGGTTGCGCTGCAAATGTCTTGTTTTAAGGCCTACATTTTGATCGCAGAGATCAATCGGCCATAATCGGCTTCATTTGCATGGGTGCTGCGGCGATAGGAATAGAATCGCGCCGCATCGCTATAGGTGCAATGGCGAATCCATTCCGCTTGATCAATGCCCGCGTTGCGCAACCGGTGCAGCCCATAAGACGGCAGGTCAAAATAATAGCGGTCGCCTGTGCCTTGGCCAAAGAACCGCGCATTGTCGCGATCATGCATCATAAAGGTGTCCAGAAACTCTGGCCCAACCTCATAGGCACGTTGGCTGATGGTTGGCCCAATGACCGCAACAATATCTTCGCGCTTGGATCCTAGCTTTATCATCGCTTCGATGGTCTCTTCCAGAACCCCATCCAGCGCGCCACGCCAGCCCGCATGCGCGGCACCGATCACACCGGCATAGCGGTCCGCAAACAGCACTGGCTGGCAGTCTGCCGTCAAGACGGTCAAGGCAATACCGGGCACATTGGTCACCAATGCATCGGCCTCGGGCCGCGCGGACAGATCCGTATCGGCTGAAACCACATGTACAGCTGCGGAATGCACCTGATGCACGCCCGCAAGACTGGCGACCTCTAGGGCTTTGGCCACACGCGTGCGATTGATGTTGACGATTTCGCTTTGATCACTGCTGCCGTTGCCACAGTTCAACCCTTCAAACACTCCAGAGGATGCGCCACCTTTTCGGGTGAAGAATCCATGACGCATCGGCGACAGCGTGGCGGATGTCAGAATCTCTAGGCTCATGCTTCTACTCCGGGAGGTGGCGTCGCGCCCTCTGGATAGAAAGCAACAACCTTGAACAGATTTCCCATTTCTTCCGGGTGCGTCAAGCGCCGATGTGCAGTTATGTGCTGTTCCAGCTGCACAGGCTCCATCAATTTGGCCAACGTCTGTGCCCGTTGGGTGATGCCAAGCCGCTCTAGAAACACCCCCTGAGGCGTGACCCGGCTGAACTGGCTGGGTGTGGCTGCACATAACAATTCAAAATCCACATGGGCCGTCAGATCAGCCAGGCCGGGCGCATCCAGCGGGTCCACTTCGGCATGGCTGGACAGGGCCTGAAACGTATCCCCAAGCGAACGCCAGTCCCCATAGTCAACAATCAAGGCAACCCCGCCATTGCGGGCAATCAGCGCGCCAATGTGATGCGCAATTGGCACCGCCGCAGCGCAAAGTTCCACCATGTCGCCCTCTTTGGTATCTGTCAGCCGATCGACCAGCGCGGGCTGTTCCATGGCCGCGCCCAGCCCATAAGACAAGCCGGTTTCATCCAGTCCAACCAGCCGTTCACACCAGGCTTGGCCCTCGCGGATAAACTGCCGGATGGGCAGTGCGTCAAAAAATTCATTGGCCACCAGAAACAACGGCTTTTCGGGCAGGCTTTCGATGCTGTCATGCCAAGTGGCATCCCCCAGCACTTCTTGTTGCTTGCGACGCAACGCGGGCGAGGCTTCCACCAGATGCAAATCAAGCGCTTCGTGAAATCCCGGCACCCGCCGGGTCGCGCGCAGCAAATCTGCCATCAACGTACCGCGACCGGGGCCGATTTCGGCCAGCACAAAGGAATCAGGTGCCCCTTGGTCCATCCAGGCCTGCGCCAAGCTCAGGCCTATAAGTTCTCCAAACATCTGCGAAATTTCTGGTGCCGTGATGAAATCACCGTCCTCGCCAAACGGATCTCGCGTGGCGTAATAGCCAAATTGTGGATGCATCAAACATTCGGCCATATAATCGTTCAGCGACATCGGGCCAACGGTGCGAATGCGTTCAATCAGAGCGTCTTTCAAAGTCATGATGTCACTCTTGCAGCGCGTGCCATCAGCCACAAGCCGCATAACACCATCGGCAGCGACAAAATTTGCCCCATCGTCAGCCCAAGCCCGGCCATGTGAAACGCCAGTCCTAACGGATTGCCCTCGGTGACAAATTGCGCATCTGGTTGGCGCACAAATTCCACCAGAAACCGTGCCAAGCCATAGCCCGCAAAAAATACACCGGTGATCAATCCAGGCCGTTTCAGCGCGTCCCGTCGCCAAGCCAGCCACAGCAATAGCGACAGTAGAACCGCCCCTTCTAACAACGCCTCATATAATTGCGATGGATGGCGCGCGCACAGAGCTAAACCATCGCCGCAATTCTGCGCGTCATAACCCGGAAAAGCCACGCCCCAGGGCAAATCAGTGGCGCGCCCCCACAGCTCGCCATTGATGAAATTGGCGATCCGCCCCAGCATCAAACCAACCGGCACCCCCAACACAATAACATCGGCCATCGACAGATTGGGCAGCCCGTGACGCCAACAATAGAACCAGCCCGCGATCACCACGCCCAGCATGCCACCATGAAAAGCCATGCCGCCTTCCCAGACGCGCAAAATCGCCATGGGGTCACTCAGATAAACATCCGGTTGATAGAATAAGACATAGCCCAGACGCCCCCCCAGTATGATGCCCAAAATCACCCAGAACATCAGGTCTTCGATTTGATCCGCGCTTGAAGGCGCAGTCTCGTCGCGCCACAGGCGCACTGTCTTGATGGCGCGCAGTGAAATGCGCCAGGCGATCAGGATGCCCGCAATATAGGCCAGCGCATACCAGCGCAGCGCAAATTCAAACCCTCCAAGGCTTAGCGTGAAAATTTCGGGGGAAATGTCGGGGAAGGGGATCATGGACTGCATAAAGTCTCTCTGCCGTGCGCGCCTAGGGGAAGTCAACCTTGTGGTGACCGTTGTTTCTCCCCATATAGGGATCAATAACAGTGTGACCTAGCCGGAGTGCAGAAAATGCAGACCCGTAACAAATTTATGGACGATGTTTCGCAAATGATGACCAACGCCATGGGCGTGGCACAGGGGGCCAAGGACGAGGCAGACAATGCTTTGAAATCCTGGATGGACCGCTGGCTGGCCGAGCGTGATTTTGTCACCCGCGAAGAATTCGACGCCACCCGCGCCATGGCCCAAAAAGCCCGCGAAGAAAACGAAGCGCTGAAAGCCCGCCTCGAAGCGCTTGAGGCGAAATCCTAAGCGCTGTTTGCCAAATTTCGCGCATTCTGTACGTTTGATCGTTTAAACGGCATTCCAATTGGGGTGCCGTTTTGTTTTGGGCGCAATACCTTGGCCCGGCGCGCCACTTCTTCGCCACTCCGGGCAGTCTGAAAACCCGTGCGACTTGATTTCCTTGGAAATAATTGCTAAATTTCTGTCAGAGGAAAGGGTAACCCATGGTTCAAACCGTCACATTGATGCAAGACACCAGCCACGATCCCGGCCGGCTTGTTGCCAAAGCGGTGATCAATGCCGGGGCCGCGCTGGGCCTGTCGCAGGCTGAAATCGCCCAGATCATTGGCGTCAGCCCCTCTCAGATTTCGAAATTCAAATCCGGCAGCGCGACTTTGGTCGACAAACCCTATGAACTTGCGCTTTATCTGATCCGGGTCTTTCGCTCGCTGGATGCCATCACTGGGGGAGACGCAGAAACCAACCGTACATGGATGCGCAATGACAACACCGATCTGCGTGGCAGCCCCGCAGATCTTGCCAAATCGGTGGCCGGATTGGTGAACGTGATGGCCTACCTTGATGCCCAACGTGCGCCCCTATAAGTCCGCGCGCCAAAATGTCTGGCGTCTGATCGAAGGCCAATATCGCCCGGCCACGCAAAAGATCGTCGACACCAGCGCCGAGCAGGAAGCGCTCGAACATCTGCTCGAGGCCAGCAAACCCACTATTCCACCTGACTGTGCGCATCTGGATTACCAATTCAGCGCGCCCTTTCGCTATGGCTGCTACCCGCACAACTCGCGGTTTCGCCGTCAGGGTCCAACCCCCGGGGTGTTTTATGCCTCTGAACATGCGCTGACCGCGGCGCTCGAGGCGGCCTGGATCACGGTGAAATTCTATCGCGCCTCGCCAGATACCGCCATTCCCCGCACCGCCCGTAACCACACGGCCATTCAAGCCGATATCCAGGTGCCCGTGGCGCTGGATTTGACCGATCCTCAGATGGCCGGGCAGGGCAACTGGACCCATGCCACAGAATACCACGACTGTCTTGAATTGGCAGAGAAGGTGCGCACCGAAAACTGCGAGCTGCTGCGCTATCAATCGGTGCGTGATCCAGACGCTCGCGCCAATTTCGCTATCTTGACCTGTCGCGCCTTTGCCCAGCCTGCGCCAGTTCAAACCCAAACCTGGCATCTGTTTCACACGCCAGATCGGGTGATCATCGACAATGAAACCCTGCGTCAGCGTTTCGAATATCTTGTGGGGCCGCAACGCTTCGAACCGGTCAAGTGATCTTGTTCACCAAGGTTAAAACCGCCTTAAATCTTGTGGCCGCAACAATTTAATCCACAACTTATTGGGTTATCCACAAATATTTCACTTTACTAATCTTTCTAAGCGTACCACCATATGTAGTAGGGTAAGTGGAGTTATCCACAGCCCTTCGAGCAGGCACCAAGCGCGAGCGACGCTGCCACGTCCAGGCGCACAATAAGAAAGAGGTGGCGCTATGGCATTATCCGAGCAGTATCTCGAAGACGAGATACATCCGATCGACATTGTCGAAAATATCGCAGAAAGCCACGACTGGACCTTTGATCGCATCGCAGATGACCAAATTGCGATGTCTGTCGAGGGTCAATGGCGGACCTATTCCATCACTTTGGCATGGTCTAGCTATGACGAAACCCTCAAGATGGTGTGTTCCTTTGAAATGGAACCTCCCGAAGATAAATTGCCCGAACTTTACGAAGTTCTGAACGCCATCAACGATCAGTGCTGGGCAGGGGCATATACCTATTGGAATGAACAAAAGCTGATGATCTATCGCTATGGTTTGGTCTTGGCGGGTGGCGCAGATGCCAGCCCCGAGCAGATCGACACGATGATCAATGTGGCCATTCTCAGCGCAGAACGGTTTTACCCGGCGATCCAATTGGCAACGTGGGGCGGCCGCAAGGTCGACGACGCCATGCAGGTGGCCATCGCCGAGGCCTACGGCCGCGCATAAGATATGTGTGGGAGTCAGGTTAGAGCCGCCGTGTGCGGCTCTGGCCGTGTTATGTCTTGTTTGCGATCAATCGGCTGCCATGCGGGTTATCAATCACCATCTTCCAACTGCCGTCTGATTGCCGGCGCAAAATCGCCACCGAAAGCCCTGATTGTTCTATTGGTTGCCCCTCAGGGGTCTTTGCTGTCATTGCCCAGGGCGCGATATGCAGCGCAATATCCCCGCTCACGATGACCTCATGTTCTGCATCATAGGAAAACTTTGGCTTCAACGCGGACATGCCCTTAAACATCTCGCGCAATTGAGCTGGGTCAGACAGCGGGCTTGCGGGTTCAAAAACCACAGTGGCGGTCGGTTCATAGGACTGCATGACAGCATCAATCTGCCCAAGCTGAAACGCTGTTGTCATGGTTTCAATGGTCTTTAAGACCTCGGTGTTCTGATCGTTCATTTTGTGTCCTTCTGCAAACAAAACTGTTGGAATGGTCAAGGCAAGCATCATCAGACATGCGGTTGCATGTTTCATTAAAATCTCCATTTTATAGTGGGTTATGGGTGGATGGTCACAAGGTCCACCACCTCTTGCGCGATGTGTTTAGGGGCTTTTAAACCGCCAACGGATTGTTGCAGCTTTAAGGTGGAAAGCTGAGTTTCCAACGCCTGTGCTGCGACTTTGACCGTCGCGTAATCCGGGGCGTCTTGCAGCATCTTAGAGGGGCATTCGCCGAGGCGTCTCATTGACATAGCCGCAGGCAATCGTCGCGGGCAATGACATTTGGCAGATGTATTGGCCAGGCCACAGGACCGAGCGGTAAAGTCTTGCACCAAAGTCCGCGCCCGTGACAGGCGTTTGCGAAAATTAGCCGTGGTTATCTCTAAGATTTCAGCGCCCTCCGCGTGATCACACTCTAAAATATCGCCCAGAACATAGCTGGCGCGGTGTTTTGCGTCCAAACACAACAGCATCGCCATTGTGCAGGTTATCCGCAATTCATTCAGCATGACATGGTCCTCGGGGGCCGCAGCGGTTTCATCAACCAACCCGTCAATCAAATCCTCTGAAAACATGGCAAACGTCAGCCCCGGATCACGCGCAATCACTTTGCGCGCGGTCAGTAAATAATTCGTCGCCACACGATAAACCCAAGTTTCAAACCGGCTTTGTCCCTCAAATTGTGAAAGCTTGGTGATCACCCGGATCAATATTTCCTGGGTGGCGTCTTGCGCCAACTGCGGATCTGCCAGCATGCGCATGGCCAATCGATGCACCTGATCCTGCACCGCAACCACCAAAGCATGCAACGCATCTTTGTCACCGGCTTTTGCCGCGTCGATAATTGCTGTCGTCATTTTGGCCATTGTCCTGTCATCCTCTCAAGCGCCGTTATTAAGTTAGACAGTTGCGCACCCAAATGTGTGACAGAAAAAATCAAAGTCCCAGACATTTGCGGCCAACTTTCCCTCGACGCCCCATAAAATTCCCGCCACATTGCCCACAACGAATAGGAGCGCTCATGGATATGCAATATTTGGCCAAAAACGGCCTGGTTCTTTTGGGGTGTGGCAAAATGGGGTCCGCCATGCTTCAGGGGTGGCTGAACGACGGGCTGCCGCCTCAGTCAGTCTATGTGCAAGACCCTTTTCCCTCTGACTGGGTGACATCCACCGGCGTGCATATCAACGCCACCCTACCTGCAACCCCTGCCATCGTGCTGATCGCGGTCAAACCGCAAATGATGGCAGATGCCTTGCCAATCTTGCAACAAATGGGCAATGGCAAGACCCTGTTCTTATCCGTGGCCGCAGGCATTTCCATCGCAAATTACCAAGACATTCTGGGGGCCCAAACACCCATTATCCGCGCCATGCCCAACACCCCGGCCGCCATCGGTCAGGGCATCACCGCCATCATCGGCAACAGCCACAGCACCACCGCCCATCTTGACCTTGCCGATCAGCTTTTATCTGCCGTCGGCCAGGTGGTACGCCTGGAATCTGAAAGCCAAATGGATGCAGTCACCGGCGTGTCAGGCTCTGGCCCGGCCTATGTGTTTCACATGATCGAATGTCTGGCCCAGGCAGGCGAAGCCCAGGGTCTGGCCCCTGAACTCGCGATGACTCTGGCCAAAGCCACGGTGGCAGGTTCTGGTGCCCTGGCCATGGCGGCATCCGAAAGCCCCAGCCAACTGCGCATCAATGTCACCAGCCCCAATGGCACCACCCAGGCCGGGCTAGAAGTCTTGATGCAGCAAACAACCGGATTGCCCAAAGTGATCACCGACACTGTTGCCGCAGCAACCAACCGTTCAAAAGAGCTTGCCAATGGCTGACATTACCTTTGACGATTTCCTGAAAGTCGATATTCGCACCGGCACCGTTGTCGACGCTCAGCCCTATCCCGAAGCCCGTAAACCCGCGATCAAGCTTTGGGTTGATTTCGGCGATACGCTTGGCATCCGCAAAAGCTCGGCTCAGATCACCGCGCATTACACGCCACAGGATCTGATCGGCAAACAAGTCATGGCCGTGGTCAATTTTCCACCCCGCCAGATCGGCAAATTCATGTCCGAAATTCTGGTGCTGGGCTTGCCTGACGAAAACGGCGAGATTGTCTTGATCAGCCCTGATCAACCCGTTCCAAGCGGAGGACGCATGCATTGAAAACCCTGTTGCTCACACGCCCGCTGCCAGATCCGGTGATCAGCAAAGCTCAGACCGGTTTTGCGGTCACCGTGCGCCAAGAAACCACGCCGCTGACCGCAACCGAACTGCGCGACAGCCTGCGCCGCTATGATGCAGTGTTGCCAACCTTGGGCGATATCTATTCCGCTGATGTCTTTGCCGATGTGCCCAACCCTCGCGCCAAAGTCTTGGCGAATTTCGGGGTGGGTTATAATCACATCGACACGAATGCAGCCACCAAAGCGGGCCTGCGGGTTTCCAATACGCCGGGGGCTGTGACCGATGCCACCGCCGACATTGCTTTGACCTTGATGTTGATGACCTGCCGGCGCGCCGGCGAAGGCGAACGCATTCTGCGCGCGGGGAACTGGCAAGGCTGGCACCCCACGCAATTTCTAGGCTTGCATATGTCTGGGAAAACCGTCGGCATTGTCGGCATGGGGCGCATTGGTCAGGCCATTGCAAAGCGCTGCCATTTTGGCTTTGGCATGACGGTGAAATACGTCAATCGTTCCGTCAAACCCATGGATTTTCCGGCCCAACAGGTCGACAATCTGAACAGCCTTGCAGGGCAGGTCGATATCTTGGTGGTCGCGGTGCCCGGCGGCGCAGACACCACCCATCTGATCGGCTCCTCGGTGTTTGATGCTATGTCGCCCACCGCGATCTTTATCAATATCGCGCGCGGTGAAATTGTCGACGAACAGGCGCTGATCGCCGCGCTTCAGTCTAACTCAATCGCCGGGGCTGGTCTGGATGTCTATGAATTTGAACCCGATGTGCCGACCGCGCTGATGGCGTTGGAAAACACCACCTTATTGCCCCACCTTGGTACCGCCGCCCTCGAAGTGCGCACCGATATGGGCTTGATGGCGGTCGACAATCTGTTGGCCTTTGACCAGGGCTTGGCCTTGCCAAACGGCGTGAACTAGCCCTGCGAATAATACTTGCGGCGCGCTTCTTCCTGAATGGCGCGTCGCAATTGAATATCTGCCAACCGGCGCATTTCCTCTTTGCGGGCTTTGGGGTCTGCCGTGTCCTTCAACACTTTCAATTGCGCTTCTTCTTCCAGCTTCAATTCGATTTCCTTGGGCAGGGCACCGGCCTCGGCCATGATGCGAAACCCAACGTTTTCCGAAAAATCACCATCATCCGCCCGACCCAGCGGTTTGCCTGCGCCCTTCAGATCGTCAAATTGACCTTCAGCTTCAGCTTTGCGGATTTGATATTCACTCAGTGTTGAAAATTTCATCGCAGCCTCCGACAACGCTTCAGATCGGCACATCAGGATCAGCTAATTTGCGCAAATTTCTGTCGCCAACCGTCACAAATAATCTAAGCAGTTATGGGCATAAATCAATGCTCCAAACGGTCATTTTGAGAGCTTCTGTACAGGCCTTCAGGCTTGGTGCGAAATTAACCAAGGTTAATATCTGTGTAAGTTTTCATTAACGTTTCCATTGCGTTGAAGGCGCTCAGTTGGGCATTAACACTTTTTAAATGCGGAAACGAATCGTACGTTTCAACGCGCCAAACGTACAATTTGTACAAGTTAACAAAGATGAATGCGGCGTACTTTGTGATCAAATAACGCAACGCCCCACCATCTAGGGGCCGTTTTGCCGGGATTTTGCAGCCCAAAAGCCAGATTTGCGCAAAGATCAATGACTTAACCCTGCGGTCGTGGTGTTGCAGTTTTCAAAAAAATAGCGGGAGCAACGCGATCATCGCCGATCATCTCCGGGTTGAGGACTGCAAAAACCCAAACCGGCTGGCTACATATCCATCGCGTCGCGCCAGTGCTTGCGGCACAGGGAAACATAGGTTTCGTTGCCGCCGATCTGCACTTGCGCCCCATCTAGTAAAACCTTGCCTTCGGCGTCCTGGCGCACAACCATGGTGGCCTTCTTTCCACAATGACAGATTGTGCGCACCTCGCGCATTTCGTCGGCCAGCGCCAAAAGTGCTGCGGAACCGGGAAACAATTCGCCGCGAAAATCGACGCGCAACCCATAGCACATGACGGGCACTTTCAGGTCGTCAACAGCGCGGGCCAATTGCCAAACCTGCGCTTTGCTCAGGAATTGTGCCTCGTCGATAAAGACACAGGCCACATGGCCCTTTTTAAGCCGGTTTTCGATTTTTTGAAACAGGTCGGTTTTTGCGCTAAAGGTCTCTGCTGGTTCAGAAATTCCTATGCGAGAGGCAATTTTTCCTTCGCCTCCGCGGTCGTCAAAATCCACTGTCAAAAGATAAGAATCCATGCCGCGTTCGCGATAGTTATGCGCCGCTTGCAGCAAAACCGTCGATTTGCCGGCGTTCATGGTCGAATACTGAAAATAGAGCTTAGCCATGTCCTGCTGATAAGACGAGCACAGGCAAAAAATCAAGACGCATTCTGGGAAAAGCGAGGACCGAGCTGTCAACAGTGACAGCCCGGATTTGAATTGGATACTCATAAAAAGAACAGCCAATTAGGCAAAGCCCCTGGGGATAGGTGGCTGTTCGTTGGATAACTTGTTACTTCCCTCAAAGACTGGCCCATCAGCTACCCGAGGTTGTAGCCTTTGACCCTGTCCCTCACCCTTGATCCGATCACACTCACGTCGAACCGCGTTTCCTGATCTCCGCAGGACAATTTAAAAATGACAAATGTAGGAAAAGTCTTTAATGGGAAAAGACTTAGTGATTTCCCCCCAGAGGGGTGCATAAAGGAGAGCCCCATGCCCGCCCCCGGCAGTTATTTGAAGAAGCATACAGAAGCATTGGTTAAAGATGTGGGTATAGAAGCGGCCTGTGCATTAACCGGTAAGTCAAAAGCGACTCTTGGGCGCTATTATTCTGATCATGAAGAGCATTCTGATCGCTTTATGCCCGTTGATGCCGTCGCCGCCCTCGAAGAGGCTGCGGGCTATCCTCATGTCACTTCAGCCCTTGCAGAATTGCGTGGCATAACCCTGTCGTTTGACGAACGCCGTCGCAATCAAGAAGACAAAGGCGGCGTCAATGCGGATGTTATCGCGTTAAGCCAAAGGTTTGCGATGCTGATGGGGGAATATAACCAATCCATTGAAGACGGCATCATCACTATCAACGAGGCCAAGCGCCTGCTGAAAGAAACCCTGGCGTTGCAGCAAGTGCTGCTAGATATGAAGCTGCATCTTGAAGACGAGAGCGGTTAAAGGGTCTAAGTAACTGATTTTGAAAATGGATCTTGCGGGTATTTGACGCCAGCAAGATACAGTCCCTGTGGCGGGCAGACTGGCCCACAGCGGGCGCGGTCGGCGGCTTCAAGCGCCGTTTTTACATCATCCGGTGCCCAAGCACCGGATCCAACTCTTTCCAATGTCCCAACAAAACTGCGCACCTGATTGTGTAAAAACGACCGGGCTCGGACGCGGAAATGCACCTCGTCTCCCCAAAGCGTTTCCTTTGCTTTCACTTCCAAAGCATCCAGAGTTTTCACGGGGCTCGCAGCTTGACAGATCGAAGACCGGAAGGTTGTAAAATCATGAAGACCCAAAAGATGCTGCGCTGCTTGCTGCATCGCTTGCACATCCAACGGGTTTTTGACTTGCCATACCAGACCTGATTGATGGGTCGCAGGCGCGCGCCGCATCAGAATCCGGAACAGATAGCGACGTTCAACAGCGCTAAAACGGGCGTGCCAGTCATCATCAACTACCGCCGCATCCACAATGGAAACCGGCGCGGGCTTCAGATGAAAATTGAGTGCTTCGGACAAACGAAACGGGGTCCAGTCGCGTTTCAGGTCACAATGGGCGACTTGCGCCAGCCCATGCACTCCGGCATCGGTGCGGCCCGCAGCGGCGATGGTATGGGCTCCCGGTTCCAGTTTAGCCAGAGCAGCTTCTATCGCCCCCTGGACCGATGGTTGATCGGCCTGTCGCTGCCAACCGGCAAAAGGCGCGCCATCATATTCAACTTTTAGTGCAATCCGGACCATGTCTCGCCATAACCAGACAAGCAGACCATGGCAACGGTTTGGGGGAAAAGAATTGCGGATTTCCCAAGATCATTGCGTCTGCGCCTATAGCAAAATCAAATTGCAGGCCCTATTTTCAATGCAGAACCAAGGGGACAGCAGTGATCATTACCGATCTGGCAAACGAAGTATCGCGTCGCGTCGAAGCGGTTGGCGATGGACTTTCTGAAGCGTTGTTTGAGCCGGTGGTTCGTGTTGGCGTAACCGGATTGGCGCGCGCAGGAAAAACGGTTTTTATCACGTCTTTGGTGGCAAACCTTTTGGATCGGGGGCGTATGTCTCAGGTCAGTGCCATCGGTGAGGGGCGCATTATGGCGGCCTATCTTCAGCCCCAACCTGACGTCACCGTGCCGCGCTTTGACTATGAAAACCATCTGGCAGCCCTCGTGGGGCCAACGCCGCATTGGCCTGACAGCACCCGCGCGGTTTCAGAACTAAGGCTATCGCTAAAGGTGCAGCCAGCCGGACTATTGGCGGGGCTGCAGCGGCCGCGCACGGTGCACTTGGATATTGTTGACTACCCTGGCGAATGGTTGCTTGATCTGGGGTTGTTGGACAAATCCTATACCCAGTGGAGCGCCGAGGTTATCGAGCGGCTGCAAAATCGCCCTTTGGGGGCCGACTATTTGGCCGCGGTGCAGAACACAGATCCGGCGCTTAAGCTTGAAGAACCTGTTGCCCAAGCACTTGCAAAGTCTTTCACCGATTATCTGACCAGCGCGCGCGACGCGGGGTATTACGATTGCACACCCGGCCGTTTTTTGTTGCCGGGAGATCTTGCAGGGTCACCAGTACTTACCTTTGCACCGCTTCCTGCACAATCTGGCGCAATGCGTCGGTCTTTGTGGCGCGAGATGGAGCGTCGGTTTGAAGCTTACAAGCAACGTGTCATCAAGCCGTTCTTTCGAGACCATTTTGCCCGAATAGATCGTCAGGTTGTCTTGGTTGATGCATTGGGGGCGATCCACAAGGGGCCGCGTGCGGTCGAAGACATGCGCGGGGCAATGACGGATATCCTAGCGACATTCCGCCCTGGTAGAAACGCGTTTTTGAACCGGTTGCTCATCGGCAAACGCGTTGAAAGAATTCTATTTGCCGCGACAAAGGCAGATCACCTGCATCATCGCCAACATGGGCGTTTGACGGCTATCATGGATGCGCTGACCCGGGATGCGCACGACCGTGCGGAATTTGCTGGTGCCAAGACACAATCGCTAGCGCTTGCGGCGTTGCGCACCACTGTTGAGGAAACGTTGGATCACAATGGGCGCAGCCTGGATTGTGTCCGGGGCACTCTGCTGAATGGCGGTAAACAGGCAGCGTTTTATCCCGGGGAATTACCGGATGACCCCTCTAAACTCTTGGTCCCTGCAAAAGAGGGTGCCGAAAAATGGCTGGACGAAAGCTATGAAATCATGAACTTCGCGCCCTCTGTGCTTGATCTGAAACCGGGGTTTGGTCCGCCCCATATTCGTCTTGATCGTGCCGTTCAGTTTTTGATTGGTGACAGATTATGAGCATCGAATTACGCCTTGGAAGAGCGCCTGACGCTGAGAAAGCGGCGGAAATCTTGCACGAGTTTCATTCCAGCACAGGCTGGATTGCCCAGTATGACGATCTGCCTGAAACGTTGAAGTTTTGCGCGATCATGATTGCGCGCGGATGGATGACAGTTGCGTCATTAAATGGCAAATTTGCGGGCTTTTTGGCCAAGGAAAACAACTACGTACATGCGCTCTATGTCAGGAGTTGCGCGCGCGGGCAGGGGATAGGACACCGGCTCTTGCGGCATGCCCAGATGCAAGAGATGTCGCTGGACCTTTGGACATTTCAGCGCAATCACGCGGCCCACCGATTTTACATGCGCGAGGGATTTCAGGCGACTGAAAGAACTGACGGGTTGCACAATGACGGCGGCTTGCCCGATGTGCGGTTTCAATGGGCAAGAGGAGCGCTGCTTTGACAAAACACGACGCCGGTTCTGGCCCAGTATTAATTGACATGGATAAAGCGGATGCACCGCAGGTTGATGCAGCTCCGGATGTGCCAGAGGTGAACGCGCCGCAAGGGCAGGCCATGCAAGGCGCGGTTCAATTTGCGGCCCGCAGTCCGTCACGTTTGTCGCGATGGTTTTGGGGGCTGTTGCTTGCGCTGCTGGGGGCAGTTGTGTCAATAACCGCTTGGAATTTTGTGAATGGATTGATGCTGAGCTATCCGACAGTCGGGTGGCTGATGACAGGGCTATTTGCCGCATTTTTGGCCGTGTCAGCTCTTATTGTTGCAAAAGAACTCACCGCTTTTGCAAGACTTCGCCGGGTAGATCATCTGCATCGCGCTGCGGAAAATGCTTTGTCTGAAAATGATTTGAATGCCGCCCGCAAAGTTGCACAAGATCTAAGCGGGTTGTACCGAGCCCGTGAAGATGTTGCTTGGGGCCAGCAGCGCCTGTCAGAAATGCTGCCTGATGCTTTTGATGCCTCTGCCGTTCTAAGCACCGTAGAGCGTGAGCTGATGGCCAATTTGGATGCAGCTGCCAAACGCGAAGTCGAACAAGCCGCGCGCCAGGTGGCGACAGTCACGGCTTTGGTTCCTTTGGCTTTGGCGGATGTTGTTGCGGCGCTTGTATCCAACCTGCGCATGATCCGTCGCATTGCAGAGATTTACAGCGGTCGATCCGGCACCTTGGGCAGTTGGCGGCTGACGCGCGCGGTCATGGCGCATTTGGTGACAACTGGTGCTGTTGCGGTTGGGGATGATCTGCTGGGCTCGTTGGCGGGCGGATCAGTGCTTGGCAAGATCAGTCGCCGATTTGGCGAGGGCATGGTGAACGGCGCGTTAACGGCGCGTGTTGGCATAGCAGCGATGGAAGTATGCCGCCCGTTGCCCTTTACCAAAGAGACGCGCCCTTCAGTCAGTAATCTGATCAAGCGGTCGTTGACGGGGTTATTTGGTAATTAAGACAGAACCGGGGGCGCATCTTTGGGCTGACGGACCTGTTCAAGACCCAGGCGCAACCCGCGCCCAATGCGATGGGCCAATGCGGAAAAGGATCTTGCAGTGTCTTGCGGTAATTGGGCGTGCAACACCTCGTCAAACAACGCAAGCCAATCATCAAAATGCGCTGGCTGCACGTCACTTGTCTGCATGTGAACCCGCATAGGGTTTCCTGCATAGCAGCGCTCTTTCAAAATGGCATTTCGCCAAAATCGCGCGATTTTTTCTTCGTGGGCAGGCCATTCTTCGTGTTGAATATGAGCCGCAAATACCGGGCCAAGCACGCTGTGTTGCCGAATGCGCATGTAAAAACGTGCCACCACCTGATCAATTTGCGCTGGCGTTATGTCAAATAGCTGCAGTGGGTTTTCCATATTACACCTTTGATTTGACCCTTGCATTCGCAGCTATTGGCGAAACTTGCAATATTACACGGGGTCGCGCTGCGTTGCTTAGTTTATCGTCAGTTGCGGCTTTACCCTCTGAACCTCGCGGCCTATAACGCGCCTATGACTGGTGTAATGGCGATTATCATTCGAATTACATGCCCGGCGCTCTGATTCAGACGAGTCGCCGGGAAAAGGCGCATGGAAAACCGCGCCGCCTCTCACTTATTCCTCATACTTGTTGACCGAAGGACGCCTGTGATGTGCGCCGATACGCCTGAATATAAGACGACTTTGAACCTGCCAAAAACCGATTTTCCAATGCGCGCGGGGTTGCCAAAACGCGAACCCAATTGGCTGGATCGGTGGGAAAAAATTGGAATCTATGATCGCCTGCGCGAAAAGCAGGGACGCGAACCTTTCACGCTGCACGACGGTCCTCCTTATGCCAACGGGCATTTGCACATCGGTCATGCGTTAAACAAAACCATCAAAGATATGATTGTGCGCAGCCACCAAATGATGGGATTTGACGCGCGGTATATTCCTGGATGGGATTGCCACGGCCTGCCAATCGAATGGAAAATCGAAGAGCAGTATCGCCAGAAAGGCAAAAACAAGGACGACATCGATATTGTCGACTTCCGTCAGGAATGCCGTGCGTTTGCTGACAAATGGGTTGGCATTCAACGGGAAGAGTTCAAACGGCTAGGCATCACCGGCAATTGGGCAAATCCCTATTTGACCATGAACTATCGCGCCGAAGCGGTCATTGCTGATGAATTCATGAAATTTCTGATGAACGGAACGCTGTATCAGGGATCCAAGCCCGTGATGTGGTCTCCGGTCGAGAAGACCGCGCTGGCCGAAGCCGAAATTGAATACCATGATCACCAAAGCCATACGATCTGGGTCCCGTTTGAAATTCAGTTTTTGGCCGGACAGGGCGAGACTGACGAGGAGGCTGTGTCTACCGATCTTCTCGATGCGCGCGTTGTCATCTGGACCACAACGCCCTGGACAATTCCAAGCAACAAAGCGATCGCGTTCAACCCAAAGATTGCCTATGGGCTTTATCAGGTTGATCAGACTGAAGAGGAAAGCTGGACCACACCAGGCGACCTTTATCTATTGGCAGACGCATTGGCCGAAGACGTGTTGACTAAGGCGCGTGTGACCTCGTTTAGCAAAGTGCGCGACGTGGCCACTGATGAATTGGATGGGGCACTGTGCCGCCACCCATTTGCCGAGATGGAAGGTGCTGATGGGTTTTGGGATTACGATGTTCCAATGATTGATGGCGACCATGTTACGGCCGATGCGGGTACTGGTTTCGTGCATACAGCGCCATCACACGGTGCGGATGACTATGAATGCTTTGTGGCCCGCAACTGGATTGACCGCATGACGCACAACGTGGGCGAGGAATCTGAATTCTTGTCACATGTGCCTTTCTTTGCCGGATTGCAGGTCTTTGACCGCAAGGGCAAAGAAGGAAAAGCAAACAACGCTGTGATCGCTAAGCTTGTCGAGGGAGGCGGGATCATCGCGCGCAGCCGCGTCAAGCACAGCTACCCGCATTCGTGGCGGTCAAAAGCGCCAATCATTTTCCGCAATACGCCGCAGTGGTTTGCAAGTGTTGATAAAGCCGTTGGTGATGGCCAAGACGAGATGGGCACCACCATTCGCGAGCGGGCGCTGAATTCTATCGATCAACAGGTGAAGTGGACTCCGCAAAAAGGTCGCAATCGCCTTTATTCCATGATCGAAACGCGCCCGGATTGGGTTTTGTCACGACAGCGCGCCTGGGGCGTGCCGCTGACTTGTTTTGTGAAAAAAGACGCTTTGCCAACGGATCCAGACTTTTTGCTGCGCAATGCCGACATCAACGCACGGATTTTTGCCGCGTTTGAAGTGGACGGGGCGGATGCTTGGTATGCCGAAGGTGCCAAGGAACGCTTTATTGGGGATGCCGCAAACCCTGATGATTACGATCAGATCTTTGACGTCCTTGATGTGTGGTTTGATTCTGGTTCAACCCATGCCTTTGTACTACGTGACCGCGAAGACGGCACCGAGGATGGCATTGCAGATGTTTACATGGAAGGCACCGACCAGCATCGTGGATGGTTCCATTCTTCCTTGTTGCAATCCTGCGGGACAAACGGGCGAGCCCCTTATCGTAATGTTGTAACGCACGGCTTTACGCTGGACGAAAAGGGCAACAAAATGTCCAAGTCGTTGGGCAATACCATTGTGCCAGAGAAAGTGGTGCAACAATATGGTGCCGATGTTCTGCGCCTGTGGGTTGCACAAACCGACTATACAGCTGATCAGCGCATCGGGCCTGAAATCCTGAAAGGCGTGGCTGATAGCTATCGGCGGTTGCGCAATACTATGCGTTATATGCTAGGGGCATTGGGTAATTTCTCCGAAGGAGAGCGCGTAGATCCCTCTGACATGCCAGAGTTGGAGCGTTGGGTTCTGCACCGTTTGGCCGAGCTCGATCACCGTGTGCGCACTGGCTATAAAACCTTTGATTTCCAAGGTGTTTTCAGCGCTGTGTTTAATTTTGCAACCGTTGAGCTTTCGGCGTTTTACTTTGATATCCGCAAAGACGCACTGTATTGCGATGGCGACACGTTGCGCCGTCGTGCGGCGCGCACTGTAATGGATATTTTGTTTGAGCGTCTGACAACTTGGTTGGCACCAATCTTGGTGTTCACGATGGAAGAAGTCTGGTTGGAACGCTACCCAGGTGACAAATCGTCGATCCACCTGACAGATATGCCTGAAACACCCGCTGATTGG
Organism: Cognatishimia sp. WU-CL00825; assembly: GCF_040364665.1. NCBI lineage: Bacteria > Pseudomonadati > Pseudomonadota > Alphaproteobacteria > Rhodobacterales > Paracoccaceae > Cognatishimia > Cognatishimia sp. WU-CL00825. The sequence continues at coordinate 1,616,566 of NZ_BAABWX010000001.1, read as the reverse complement.
CTTGATGAACCCCTGGCCGCAAAATGGGCCAAGGTGCGAGAAGTGCGCCGCGTTGTGACCGCTGCGCTGGAAATCCAACGGACAGATAAGGTTATCGGGGCTTCGCTTGAGGCAGCACCAGTTGTGCATGTGCGCGACGAGGATGTTCTGGAGGCACTGCGATCTGTGGCGTTTGATGACATCTGCATCACTTCTGATATCGTGCTTACCAACGACCCAAGCCCAGCAGAAGCATTCCGTTTGCCAGAAGCAGAGGGCGTTGGCGTAGTCTTCGAAAAGGCAGATGGCGAGAAGTGCCAACGGTGCTGGAAGATCTTGCCAGACGTTGGAAATCACACGCACGCGGCAACCTGCTCGCGCTGCAATGAGGCGCTTGGCTAAGGCCTAGGAATCTGTTTCTCTAGACGGGCTCGCATCGCGGGCCCGTTTGCGTTTGGGCCCGCGTATAAGATGGGTCATGGCAGAGAAAGAAAAGTGCGCGGTTTATTATGATAAGCACCTGTTTTCATAGCCCCCTTGGTGCGCTGACTATTTGCCAAGAAGATGGGGCCATTGTGCGTTTGTTGTGGGAAGCCAGCCCGCTGGCAAAATCCAATTTATTGGACGAAGCAATCAAGCAACTTACAGCCTATTTCGCTGGCGAGCTGCGGGTGTTTGATTTGCCTTTACATGTTGCAGGTTCTCAATTTCAGCAATCGGTCTGTGTTGAAATGTGCAAAATTCCGTTTGGTGATACCGTTACATATGGTGATCTTGCCAAGACTTTAGGATGTGCTGCCCAGCCAATTGGCCGGGCCTGTGGCTTGAACCCCATTCCCATCATCATCCCATGTCATCGTGTTATGGGGGCAGGTGGCAAGCTTGTGGGGTTTTCAGGAAAGGGTGGCGTAGAAACCAAGGTGGCGCTTTTGCGTCACGAGGGCGCGGCGGGATTGTTGATCTAGCGCCGTACTGGCAGAATTTGCTGAATTATCCCTACCAACAGCAAATAGATCGACGTCACAACCAAACCCCAATGCGCCCAGCTTTCCGGGTGAAAGTCGACCCAGGCAGCCCAGCCGGCAAAGAAAGTCCAGGCCAATGCCATAGGCAGAGAAACGTTGCGCCAGCGCTCTGTACGTACAGGATGGATAAAGCGCAAAGGTAGAAACATAGCCAGGGCCAGAACCGTCACCAAGGCCAGGCTCACCCAAAAGTTTGGCTCAATGGCAAAAATTACCAGGATCACCATATTCCAGCATCCGGGAAAGCCGGAAAACGAATTATCTTTTGTTTTCATGCGTGTATCAGAAAAATACAAAGCGCTCGCAAAGGTGATCACAATGATAGCGAACCAGCCTGTCCAACCATCCATGAGCCCTGATTTAAACAAGGCAAATGCTGGAATAAACACATAGGTCAAGTAGTCGATAATCAAATCAAGCAATACACCGTTGAATTCAGGCGCGTATTTCTTGACATTATAGTGGCGGGCAAGCGGCCCATCGATACCATCAACCGCAAAAGCCACAACCAACCACAGAAACATCAAGCTCCATTTTTCATCAACAGCAGCCAGCATTGCAAGCATCGCAAAAACGGCACCGGTTGCTGTTAATAGATGGACGGAAAGGGCTTTGATCTGTGGGCTCATTTGACCGTCATGCCGCAAAAGGCAATTACTTGCAATGGCCTCGATCTAGCACGTCAAGATAGGTGCTATTTTACAATCAGCTCGTCTTTCACGAACATATTTTCCCAAGCGCGGTCTATCAAATCGGGTGTCATCTGAAGCGGGATTCCCTCGAATTCACAAATAGCAATCATCTGATCGATCAGAAAAACCGGCTGATAATTGGCATAGACATTGTCGATCTCTGGATACTTGCGTTTCAACAGGTGCACCAATGCCGGTTCATCAAGCGGCATGCCCTTTTTGCGTGCGACTAGGGAAAAGATCTTTAGAAAATTCTTTTGATCAGGGCCGTCAATTTTGATTTTATAAAAGATCCGGCGCAAGGCCGCTTGGTCAAAAATCTCGTTGGGATGGAAGTTTGTTGAAAACACCACCAGTGTATCAAAAGGCGTTTCAAATTTTTCGCCTGACTGTAGCGCCAGAATATCGCGGTTTTCTTCCAGTGGCACGATCCAGCGGTTGATCAGGGCCTGCGGTGGCTCTTGTTGGCGTCCAAGGTCGTCAACAATAAAAATCCCGCCAGCGGCTTTGAGCTGTAGAGGGGCCTGATAGGTGCGCGCCGTCGGGTTATAGACAAGGTCCAGCATGTCTAGCGTCAATTCTCCACCTGTGATCACCGTGGGTCGGTCGCAGCGCACATAACGACGGTCAAAACCGCGTTTGCGGCGCAAGCTGTTTGGGTCATCAATTTCTGCTTCGGCCTTGGAGTGCACGATGGGGTCATAGACCGTGATCACCTGACCTGCGTATTCAATGGCGCGTGGCACATACACTTTATCGCCCATCGCATCGCGAATGCCGTTTGATATAGAAGATTTTCCATTTCCCGGGGGGCCATACATAAGGATCGAACGCCCAGCAGAAACTGCGGGACCAAGCGTGCCCAACAGGCTGTCTGGCAATACCAAATGTCCCATGGCATCGGTCAATTGCTGTCTACTGATCTGGATGTCACGAATGGACTGGCGCTTGATTTGTTCTGAATAGACCGGCAGCGGAACCGGCATTGCGCCAAAGTATTCGGACTGGGCTAGCGCATCCAATGCGCGTGCCTTTCCAGCATCCGTAAGCTGATATCCCATTTCGTTGCCGCTGTTTGCGTTCAGCGTCCCAGTGGCTTCAAGCAGTCGTTGCTCGCGGGCCATGTCAATAAGCTCTTGGGTAACCGCGGTAGGCAGGCAAACTGCGTGCGCCACATCCGATACCATGTCGACATTCTTGCGAAACATTGTTTTCAACAAGATGTCGCGCATCATCACAATTGGCAGCCGCATGTCCTCGAGCCGTTTTGGGGCAGGGGGGGCGATTACCGTAGGGGCGACGGTTTGTGCATGCATATTCATGGTGGACCCTTTGACACAACACTATTCATAAGTTGTGCCCCATGATGCAGGATATCGTGGCAGCAATTGGGCAGCGCAAGGGATTTGCTAAGAACTGCCGTCAGGCGGCCCCGTTCAGCGCGCCCAAAACAAGATAGATCGACAGCGCGCCACCCAATGCCAGTCCCATTGGGAATTCTTTCGCTTTATTCCAGCTCTCCCACTCTGGGGCCATTTTTCGAATTGGGCTATGTTTTGCTGCGCGATGGGTGACCCAAGCGGCCAACAAAGTTGCGGCAAATATGATAGAGAGCCGCGATAGGTCAGCAATCGGTACAAATGGGGCTGCGGCCGCCACAAATTTTGCGTCACCCGCACCAACAACTCCGCCCGCATTCAATGCAATGCCGATCACAAGCGCCACAGCCAAATGCAGAAACCGCCAAAGATAGGCGTCAAACGGCAATGCGACGATCCCGACTACAACAAAAACCGCAAATAACGTCATGACCGCATAATTGGTAATGCGCATTGCCCGCATATCGCTCCAGGCAACATAGAAACAAATTGGCAGCACAAAGGGCAAAAACCAAAGCGCAGCAGATGCCGAGATATGCATTATGCTTTTTCCAAAGCCCTAAGGCTGCGCACCGCAGCTTCAAAATGCTGTGGATGCGTGTCAATTGCTTCGCGCAGCAGGCCCTTACCGATTTCTACATCGCCTTGCTTAATCGCTGACAAAGCAAGCGTGTGCAGCAATTGCGCGCGCTCTGTTTGTTCCATCGGCATGACGGGCAAGCTGTAATTTCGTTGCGCGCCACGTGACAATACAAGATTGTTCTTTGCGGTGAACAAGCTGCGGTCATTATTGATCGCTTCCAAAAACAGACGTTCGGCTTCGGTGAAATCTCCGCGCGTCAGCTTGGAGTAACCCCAATTGTTCAATACCCCAGCAGGACGTGTCGTTAGGCCAACTGCAATTTCATAGAAACTGTCGGCTTTCTTCCACTGTTTGGCGGAATCCGCGACAATGGCCTCTAGACGATAGCGCTTAAAGGTTTCGTGGGTGGGCGGAATAGCATCAAGCGCTTCGTCGGCTTCTTGCCATTTCCCAGCACGGATCAGAGCGTCAGCCAGATCGACGTGATCATCATTTGTGGACTTTGGATTTTTGGTGACTTTGCGCCACGCCGACACGGCCTGTTCAGAGCGTTTTGCGCGGGTCAAGGATATTGCCAAACTGCGTTGCAAGTCGATCCTGCCAGGGTTCTCGCTTAGCGTCCGCGTAAAATATATGACCGCTTCGTTTGGGTCTGCAACTGTCAACATGATGTCTGACAGGTTGGCTTCATCTTCTGCGTTCACCGCATCGATGGCACGACCCACACCACGATCTTCAGCTGTTTCACAACCTGACACCAATAGGGCCATGCTGATCCCCAGGCTCACAAGGATTGTTTGGCGCATTTTATGCGTCCTTTTCTGCTCTTGCCTAAGGTGTCGTTTGAAGCAAATAGTCGTTGCTGCCTCTTCGCACCAATTTGAATTTTTCATCCTGTTGGCTGGTATCATAGGCAGGATTTTTCAATTTTGCGAGTGCCAAGCGCAAATTATCGCGGATTGAGTCACTTTCGCCATTGTCGAGCGCAAAGGCCTTTTTAAAGGTTTGCGCCGCCTCTGAAATCTTGCCCTGCTCCATCAGCACGACACCCAGGTTATTCCAGAATTCGGGTCGAAATTCATCTTTCTCGATGGCGTCTTGCAGGTTTCTTTCAGCTTGGCCAAGGCGACCAAGGCCAAGGTTCGCGGTTCCAATTGACGCAAGAATATCGGCAGTCAGGCCCTGATAGGCCGCCGCACGTGAAAAGGCCTTAAGCGCGAGCTCGTATTCACCAGCATCCATCAAGCGTTGGCCAACCGTCAAACCGCTTACAGATTGGCCGCTGGTGTCGCGGGCAGGGGCAAAAGCATCGTCGCCAGAAAGGTCTAAGCCGCCTGAAGAACAGGCGGCTAAGACAAGACAGATTATCATGCTGGGCAATCGTATTGCCCTAAATTGTGATATTGGCACAGTGTTACGGAACCGCCTGACCCATTTGCGTGATATTCATGACCGACGGCCCAACCAAAATAATCAGAAGTGGCGGGACCGTTAACATCATAGTGGCAAGTGTCATCTTGGTTGGCAACTTGTTTGCCGCTTCTTCAGCGCGCATCACGCGTTTGTCGCGCATTTCTGCTGAATAGACCCGTAAGGCATCCGAAATCGGGGTCCCAAATGTGGTCGATTGGTTCATGACGGTGACAAAGCTTGAAACGTCTTGCACGCCGCACCGTTCGCCCATGTCACTTAGGACAGACGATTTGTCTTTGCCGGCTTTCATTTCATGCGCCACGATTTCATATTCGTCGGCCAATGCGGGGAACGAGGAATGTAATTCTTTTGCAACGCGGATAATGGCTTGGTCCAAGGACTGGCCTGCTTCAACGCAGACCAACATCATATCAAGACTGTCTGGGAAGCCTTTGATGATTTCCTCTTTGCGCTCTTCCACACGACGGGTGACCCAGTATTTTGGCAGGTAGTATCCAACAGCACCCGGCCCAAGCACATACATCAAGGTTTGCTGGGTCGAGGCGGTTTCAGGGTCTATTGCGGTCAGAAAGTAACTAACGCCCAACACCAACCCGATGATACCCAACGCAAATTGAGCAAGATAGAAAGCCCGTACAGCATCGCGCGATTGGTACCCCGCGCGAATTAGCTTCATCTGGATCGATGACAGCTCCTCAGCGCTTTGTGGTTCTAGGAACGCCTTGTATTTCGCCAGCTTTTCATTGGCTGAGGCGCGGCGCAGTTTTTCTGATTTGGCGGTGCTATCAAGGGTGTTTGTGCCTTCGCGCCCGGCGGACTTCAATTTCGCCATTGGATCGGATTTTTCGCGCAACAACAGCACGATGGCACCTAGGATGATCATAACCCCCAGACCGCCAACAAGAATAATGGGACCAAACGGGCCAAGCGCGCCGGTGGTCATTTGTGTGAGGGTTGCAAAAATGTCCATGATTGGGTCCTTACACTTTGATGTTCGTTAGAACGCGCATGACAAACAGATTGACGGCAAGAAACATGCCAACGGCCACACATGCGGGGATAAAGAAGGCATGTGTTTTGACTTCGTCGTAATAGTGCGGATCGCTGACGTTGATAAAGATCAGTGCGGCAACCGGGAAGGCGGATAGGAATTTACCAGACCATTGCGCCTCTGCGGTGATCGCTTTGACCCGGCGAAACAGACGAAACCGTGCTCGAATGACCTTTGACAATCCGGCCAGGATCTCTGCCAAATTACCACCAGATTGCTGCTGAATGGTGACAGCGACGGCCAAGAACCGCATATCCTGCATGTCCAACCGTTCCGCCATTTCTTTCAAAGACTCGCCGATGTCGCGGCCATAGGCATTCTCATCAGCAATGACCCCAAATTCTGTTGAAAGCGGGTCATCAACTTCTTTGGCGACAATCTGAATGGCAGACGAAAACGGGTGCCCAACGCGCAGACTGCGCACCATCAATTCAATGGCATCCGGCAACTGTTCTTCGATCATAGAAGTACGTTTGTTGGCCTTCATGCTGACCCAAGCGTAGACGCCCCCAACACCCATTGCCAAAGAGATTACGAATGTTGTGGCGACACCTGTCTGGGTTCCAACCGTCAGCGCCATAAAGGCAATCGCTGAAACAACCGCCATCAGCATCATCAATTGCGTGGGGGAAAATGCGATGGCAGCTTTTTGGGCCTTTGAGGCCAAAAGCGAATAGAGCGGAATAGACCGTGATTTTGCATGCTGCGCCATTTCCTTGCGCAGCTGTTCCAGCACATCCTGACGTGCTTCGCCGCGGTTCAACATATCTAGTCGACGGCTAACTTTGTTGTTCAGGCTGATGGATTTGCCGAACACCGTCAGATAGGCCCCTTCGACCAGAACGACAACGCCGACAAATATTAGACCATAGATTAAAAGTTCAGGACTGATAGGCATATCTGTTATCCCAATGTCGGTTCATAAATATGATGTGGCAGATCGTAACCCCACATGCGGAAGCGCTCTGAAAAGTTGCTGCGCACGCCCGTCGCCGTGTAGTGGCCGATAATCTTGTTATCTGGTGTCAAACCCGTGCGCTGAAAGCGAAAGACTTCCTGCATCGAGATGACGTCGCCTTCCATGCCGGTAATTTCTGTGATCGAAGTCATGCGACGTGAGCCATCTTGCAGACGGCTGGCCTGCACAATCAAGTTCACCGCCGAAGAGATCTGCGAACGCACCGCCTTAAGCGGCATTTCAATCCCAGCCATTGCAATCATATTTTCCAAGCGTGACACGCCATCGCGTGCAGAGTTGGCGTGGATGGTTGTCATTGAGCCATCGTGACCCGTGTTCATCGCTTGCAACATGTCGATGACCTCTTCGCCACGAGTTTCGCCAACAATGATGCGATCCGGGCGCATCCGCAGGGCGTTTTTCATACAGTCGCGTGGTGAAACTTCGCCCTTGCCTTCAACATTTGGCGGGCGCGATTCCATACGGCCCACATGGGTTTGTTGCAGCTGCAATTCTGCGGTGTCTTCGATGGTCAAAATGCGTTCGCTGTTGTCGATAAAACTGGACAAAGCGTTCAAGGTGGTTGTCTTACCAGACCCCGTGCCGCCTGAAACGATCACGTTCAGGCGGGTTGCCACCGCGGCTTGCAAATAGGCGGCCATTTCTTCTGAAAACGCGCCAAACCCAACCAGATCATCAATGCCAAGTTTGTCTTTTTTGAATTTCCGAATGGACACCAAAGAGCCATCAACCGCAATTGGCGGCACCATGGCATTAAAACGCGAGCCATCTGCCAGCCGAGCATCAACATAGGGATTGGATTCATCCACGCGACGGCCAACTGCAGAAACGATTTTGTCGATGATCCGCAAAAGGTGTTTTTCGTCCTTGAATGTGATGTCTGTCAGTTCTAGCTGCCCAGACCGTTCAACAAAAATCTGTTGCGGCCCGTTGACCAAGATATCGTTGACAGTGTCATCTTGCAGCAAGGTTTCAAGAGGACCTAAGCCTTTTACTTCATTGTATAATTCTTGAAAGAGCTGTGCGCGTTCTTGGCGGTTCAGGACGATGCTGCGTTCTTGTAGCACTTCAGTCGAAATTGAATTGATTTCGTTTCGCAGGTCATTTTCAGAAGCGTTTTCAAGTGCCGCCAGGTTCAAGTTGTCCAGCAACTCACGGTGCAATTCCAACTTGATATCACCCAAGCGCTCTTTGCGCTTGCGATCTTTATCAGAGGCCGCTGCCTGCGCGCGCGCCTTAGGCATCGGTTTGCGCAAAACGGCACTTTCGGCTTCTTGCATCGCAGAAACCAATTCCGCCTGACCAACGTCTTTTTCGGTTTTTTGTGTTTTTTGTACCGCTGCGACGGGCTTTGCCGAGGCGTCTTTCTTATACCTGCTAAACATGTGTGCTCCCTCAAGCCGCCTTTGTGTTGTCTTCGTCCAAATCGAGCAAAGACTGCGCCAATTTCGCGATTTCTTTTCGAAGTGGGTTTTTGCCTGCCAATTGCGCCAAAGGCTGCCCATGGTCAGAGCTTTGCATAACTTGTTTTCCGCCGTCCGGAAGATGGATATCAATAGAGATATCCAGGCTTTCGCTCATGCGTTTAACGCGGGCTTTTCCGGTTAGGTCCGTAAATTTCGGTGCACGGTTAAGCACATAGCGCAATTTGTCATACGGCAGGTCTTCTGCTTGCAATGCACGCTTCATACGCATCGCATTTTGGGCGGAACGCATGTCGATTTCCAACATTGCAAAATAGACATGGGCCTGTGTCAGAACTGTTTCGGTCCATTGAACCACTGTTGATGGCATGTCGACGATGACAAAATCAAAGTGATGGCTTGCCATTTCTAAGATGCGGTCAACGTCTTCGCTTGCAATCAGATCCAAAGGCAACATGTCTGTTGGCGCGGTCAAGACATTCAGTTTGTCTTCGAATTTTTGCAGGGCCTGGCCAAAGCTTTCGCTGTCCATACTTTCGGTATCAGACAACAATTCATACACGGCATCGCGTCGTGGCAAATCCAAGAAAGTTGAAACGGACCCGAACTGTAGATCGAAATCCAAAAGACAGACCGACGGTGCTTTGCCCTTGCCCGAGGCCGCCAATTCCCATGCGAGGTTGGTTGCAAGTGTGGTTGAGCCGGTTCCGCCTGCCAAACCATGCGTGGCAATGATAACCCCGTGGCGCTTTGGCGCAGATTTTGCCAGTTCAACTTTCGCGGTTTCTGGTTCTGCCAGGGCAGGGCTTGTCGCTGCCGCAACTTCTTCTGGTTTGCTGCGCAGAGTCTCAACCACTTCCAGCAATTCTCCAGATGGCGGAGGGTAGGGGATGAATTCATCCGCGCCCATCCGCAACAATTGGTGTAGCAACGACGGAGTAACATCTTCGGCGATCAAAAGCGTTTTGATGCCTTTTTCCTTGGCAGCAATAACGACGCGTTTCAAAATTTCGGGATCGTCTTCGTCAAAATCGTCAATGGCCAATGCAATAAACTCAAGCGACGCGGCTTCTGGTTGATCAAAGAACTGAAGCGCATCGTCAAAGCCCAGGTCGCCCCATTGCTCACCCATGACTTCTTCCATGTCGACAATCAAAAGATCGAAATTCTGTACATCGCGACAGACCGTGCAGGCCAGTATCGCGTTTGGGTCAGACTCGATTTTTTTACTACTCGTCATTACCTTAACATCCTTAGACCAACCCATAAGCTTGCCAAAAACCACAAACCTTTAGGCTTCTTCGGACAACCTAGTTCGACTCACGTCAAACACACTCGTCCTGTTGGAGAAGTTGTCGCCTCTAAGTTGGGCAACATTGGGGCCAAAAAACCGTAATTGTGCGGTAACCTGCGACTTTGTCGGGGCGGAGGGCTGGTTATTGCGAAATAGAGAACAATAACCTGTTCCAAAACAGAAAAGACCCGCAGTAGCGGGCCCATTAGAATTTGTAAATTAAGACGATTGTTATTCGCTGGCGTTGATTGTTGGCACGGCACCGGTGGGTAACGGAACGCCACTTGTGATATATTCGCGATAGATGATTTGCGCGTATTTACCATCCAGCAAATTGGGGTTGGCTTCAACGAATCCTGAAACCTCTGTCACCGTGCGACGGTTGCGACGTTCCCGGCCCTGTGTGACAATGAGAGGTTGGGTTTCACCAAAGGAAACAACAGCTTCTAGGCGACTGCGGTTAATCCCAAGCGTGCTAAGATAAGACACTGCAGCGCGCGCGCGGCGCATGCCAAGGCGTTTGTTGAAGGCATTTGAACCGACAGCATCTGTGTGGCCGTAGACCCGGAAGCGAATTTCTGGGAACTGACGGATCCAAGTGGCTTGCTGACGCAGTGTCGCCCGCGCGTTCTCATCCAATTGCGAAGAGTTAAATGCAAAGTTTACAGTGCTTTGCACTTCTTCTGCAAAGCGTTTTGCCAAACTGACGGTATAGCTCTTTGAACCGTTTTGGATGGCCGCATTATGTGTTGTTGCAGAGCCGAACTCTTGATGCGCATCAACAACGGCACCCGCTTCGCTGAAAAATGACGGGAAGGTTTGATTGGCATTGTCGCAGCCCGCCAAAATAACCAGAGCAACTGTCGCTGATAAGCTGTATTTCATCTGCCTGATCTCCCGATCTTAGTCCAAAACATAGCCATAAGAGCCGCCAAAATCCTGCTTGGCAACTTCGCCAGCTGCGCCACGTTGTTTCTTGGCATTTTTTGAGATTTTCCCAAAGAGAAACAGCTCTTGTTCCGACGGAGGCTTGATACGGTCCGTCGGCAGCGCAAGGGCTTCGCCACGGGTAGGTGTTACCAAATGGGCGGTGATTATGATCACCAATTCAGACTGGCTGCGCCGATAAGAGGCGCTGCGAAACAAAGCACCAAGAACCGGGATATCCCCCAGCCACGGCAATTGTGAATTCAGGTCCTGAAAATCGTCTTTAAGCAAACCAGCAATCGCAAAGCTTTCTCCATCACGCAATTCGACGGTGGTCGATGCTTTTCGCGACGTAAAGGCGCTGATTGTGAAAGAGCCGTTTGTGAAGCCATTTGTCGGGTCAAGTGCCGACACTTCTGTGTTCATTTCAAGGTTAATAAGGTCGCCGTCCACGACGCGTGGCACAAATTGCAAGCTAACGCCAAAAGGCTTGAATTCGACGGTTACTTTGCCATCATCTTGGGCGACTGGAACCGGATATTCGCCGCCGGCATGAAAGGTTGCTTGCTGGCCCGATAGCGCTGTGAGATTTGGCTCCGCTAGCGATCGGACCATACCGCGGGTTTCCAGCGCTTCTAGCAGTACATCCAACTGAACAGCACCGCCGCCAATACTAAAGCCAAGCACACCATTGGTGCCATCTGAAAGGGTGATTGGGTCGCCAGCCGCAATTGCAGCAGCGTTACCCGCAGCGATATATGTGCCAGACCCGCCGCTTACCCGACCATTACTTGTGGTCAGATTTAAAGATGAATTTAGGGCTTTCGAGACGCTGCGCTCCATCTCCGCAAAGCGCACTTTCATCATCACTTGCTGCACGCCGCCGACAGTCATCAGGTTAGATACGCGTTCAGGCGCGTAGCGTTCTGCTAGATCGATGGCACGCTGCAGGCGCTGAGAGCTTGAAACTGTTCCGGAAAGCACGATGCCATCATTGGCAGTGCGCACTTCGATTTTCTCATTGGGTAAAATCTGGCGCAGGCGTTCTTTGAATTCGCTGATATCAGCGGCAACACGGACATTCACATTTGTGATCAGGCGGCCAGCTGCATCCAACAAGGTTAGGGTTGTTGTGCCCGGTGCCTTGCCCAAAACATATATGGTGCGATCAGACAGGGTCGAAATATCTGCAATATTGGGGTTTGCAATGCTCAGTTCAGCAAAGGGCGTGTCGCTTTCCACGACCACTGCGCGGTTCATAGGAACGCTTAGCATGGATCCTGTGCCATTACGCACAACACGCAATGTTTCAGCGGAAACAACTGTACTCGCCATGGGCGAAAATGCGACGGTCATTCCCAATAGGGCCGCCTTAAGAATTTGTCGGTTTGTCATGTGACCTGCCTCTCCGATCACGCCTCAGGTGCGGGTCTGTCGCCCACTTTTTTTCACCATGGGCCAATTCGCATTTTTTTGCAAGAATCAATGGCTTCTGAACGAATCTGCATGTGGACCAATGGCAACACTCATCAACGCGCAAAAGGCCCACCCGCAGGGGTGAGCCATGCTAATCATCTGAATTCGTTCAATTTGAACAGGGGATCGCAATTTGAACAACTTCGGCACCTCGACGGGTGCGAATGGTGCAAACGCGTTCTTCTTGCACGGCTTCAACCACTTTTTGCTCGCGTGTCAGCCCCAACAGCGACCGCTGATCAACTTCTATCGCTTCTGCAACTGTGTCGTCCTGGGCCCCAACAAGTGAAAGCGACAACCGGCCTGTGTTTTGGGCTTGGGCCAGCGCTGCAACTTGTTGCGGCTTAACGGCGACGGTGACAGTGCGGGCGATTGTGCCCTGCACACCCTCGGCATTGGCAGTCTGGTCAATTGCAATCAAGTCAACGCCTGCTTGAATCAGTTTGGTAAAATCCCGATCTTCACGCGAGTCACCGATTTCGACTGACCCAGTCCAATAAACATCAACGCGGTCTCCGGGGCGTAAAAACCCAGATACGCCGCTGGCAACGTCAACGCGAATGGCAAAGGCACGGGAGCCTTTGGCAATACGCGAAGTCAGACCCGCGTCAGCGCCCGGAGCGGTAACTTTGATTGCCATGACCGGCTCTCCAGGTTCCATTGGGCGCAGAACATAACGAGGGCGAGACTCTTGGTCTGGAAACAAGGCTGTTTCGGACTGAAACGTGCCCTCAGGCACCGAATTCTTTGGCCATTTGATTTTTACAACGTTTTCTGGAACCAGTTTTTCACCGTATTCCACTTTTGCCTTAACGACATATAGGTCAACGGTTTCAATTTCGGGCTTGCGGGTCTGGCGTTCGTTGGCCAGAGCAGCTTGATATTTCTCGACGTAGTTCTGTGCCATGTGCACAGCAAAGCCTGCCAATCCCAAACCCACTAATAATACGACTGCAAACATCGCTCGCATGATGATACCTCAAGATAGAAACAGGCATTTTCGCCTGTCATTGACCCTAAGAATGTCGGAAAATTGAGGCGAAATTGAGTTCCACCGTCGTCGGTTTCACGGCAATTTCGATGATTTTGGAAAGATGCAGAAAGACCCCAAGCGAGAAACGCAATGGGGTCAAACCGTTTTCGTTCTGTAAAAGCTGTTAGCCGCCGACTGTACCAGCCGCGCCGGTTGCGCCGGTTACGTCTTGGTCTGCAAGGGTCGCAGAAATATCTGCCGACATATTGACTGTTTCAGTTTCGATAGCCGTTGCCGCAGCGATGCCAAGCCCAACTACGCAGGCTGTTAAGACCACCCAGTCAACGGTAACCGCGCCGTTTTCTTCTTTAAGGAAGGTTTTTGAAAAGTTTTTCATCTGCTCGTTCCTTCACGTTTCTTTTAGGAAATGCAGTAATTCTGCTGAAAGCCTACAGTTCTTGCGGGCTGTTTTGGCATGACGGTTAGACAGCCAAAAAAATGGGCCGTGCCGATAACGGCGCGGCCCTAATCTCTACGCTAAGTCGTTCAGCGATTAGCCGCCAACTGTACCAGCTGCTGCTGTTGCACCGGTTACGTCTTCGTTGCCGATTGTTGCTGCGATGTCAGCTGTCAAGTTTTGTGTTTGCTGGTCGATTGCAGAGTAAGCTGCAACACCCAGGCCAACAACTGCGGCTGTCAGAACAACCCAGTCAACTGTTACTGCGCCGTTGTCGTCTTTGCGGAAGTTTTTGATAAATTTCATCATGGTGTGTCCCTCCATAGGATCATCTGATTTTCAGTTTCGACCGTGTCAGTCCCGTATTGGCCGTCTCTCTCTGTTGGCCTGTTCCCGACTTGGTATGAGCATATATAGCCCCCAGATTGGGGCACGAATTGGGCAGGAATGGACCGATTTTGCGAGGCTAGATTTTTTACGCATTTTTCTGATTAAGGGATTGTTTTTGTTGTGTAATTTTTATAATTAAAAATTTAATAGGCGCGCATCACCCCGAAAACAAGGTGGAAATCACCGCTTAAAGTAGAGTCAAATCGGTCACAGGCCCGCATTAGAATGTACTTTTTCTAGTTGTTGGTTCGAATTTCTGTATTCATTGCACAAGGAACATGGTGAATCGTTGAGAGATGATTGAAAAATTTGGGCTTATATTGGTTTTGGCGAGTCTTTTCGGCGCAGCAGGCGTCGCGCTTGCCGAGTCGCCTTCGCCATTTCCCAAGTTTCAGGCCAAACGCCTAAAGCCGCCTCAAGCTGGCAGTACCAAATTGATTCAGGTGCAGATAGACGAAGTCAAAAAAACGGCCCCCTCCACACCAACGCCCGATCAGCCAAATGTAAGCGAAGTTGGCGCAACGGATGGCGCAAATTGGTTTTGGGGTGCGCCACTGCTCAAGGACGCCTCAGCAGGTCCCTTTAGATTAGAACAAGCCCTTAAGGTGTTGTCGTCTGAAGTTGGACGCGCCGCAATCGCCGCCCCAAGATTACAACAGATGCAGCAACTCGCCCAAAGCGTCGGCACAGAGGTTTTGATTGCGACCGTAGGAACAGAAGTGTCACCGGCCTTAGCTTTGGCGGTCATCTATGTCGAGTCGTCGGGTAAAGCGGATGCGATCAGTTCGGCTGGCGCGCAGGGGTTGATGCAATTGATGCCAGCTACTGCGGAACGATTTGGCGTGGTCGATGCGTTAGATGTGTCGCAAAACATCAAAGGGGGCGTGGCTTACCTGGACTTTTTGATGCGTCACTTTGAAGGCGACCCACTTTTGGTACTTGCCGGCTATAATGCCGGAGAGAACGCCGTTATGAAAAAAGGGGGCGTGCCGTCTTACCCTGAAACGCGGGCCTATGTGCCAAAAGTCCTAAGCGCCTATTCCGTGGCAAAAGGCCTGTGTATTACGCCACCTCTTTTGGCGAGTGATGGTTGTGTGTTTGCGGCCTTGAATAAATAACCTAGCAATTTGGGACATTCACCGCCAACCCACCTAGGGAGGTTTCTTTATACTTTTCGTGCATGTCGGCCCCTGTTTGGCGCATGGTTTCTATCACCGAATCCAATGGCACCAAATGCTGTCCATCTCCGCGCATCGCCAAAGAAGCCGCCGAGACGGCCTTGATCGCGCCCAAGCCATTGCGCTCGATACATGGGACTTGCACTAAACCTTTGACCGGATCACAGGTCATGCCTAGGTGGTGTTCAA
Organism: Cognatishimia sp. WU-CL00825; assembly: GCF_040364665.1. NCBI lineage: Bacteria > Pseudomonadati > Pseudomonadota > Alphaproteobacteria > Rhodobacterales > Paracoccaceae > Cognatishimia > Cognatishimia sp. WU-CL00825. The sequence continues at coordinate 1,601,136 of NZ_BAABWX010000001.1, read as the reverse complement.
GTGCGATTTCGGCGGCATTTTCGATTTGTTCGGGCGTTCCCCCCAAAACAGCGCAGAACCCAGCTGCTGCCATTGCAGAGGCCGAGCCAACTTCCGCTTGGCAACCGGCTTCTGCACCGGAAATCGATGCATTGAATTTGACAAGCCCGCCTATAGCCGCCGCGGTTAAAAGAAACTCATCGATCCGCGTGACCGTTGCGCCTGGCACGTGATCCAGCCAGTAACGGATCACCGATGGCAAAACCCCAGCGGCACCATTTGTTGGGGCAGTGACAACCTGACCGCCAGCAGCATTTTCTTCATTCACGGCCATCGCATAAGCACTCATCCAATCATTGATCGTGTGCGGTGCTGTTAAGTTCATGCCGCGCTCTGCCAGAAGGGATCGATGAATGTCTTTGGCGCGCCGTTTTACGTTTAGCCCACCGGGCAAAATACCACCGGTCTCAAGGCCGCGATTAATACAGTCATTCATGACCTGCCAAATACGGGTGCATCCAGCTTGAAGTTCGGTTGCGCCACTGCGAGACACTTCGTTTGCCTTTTTCATTTGAGCAATGCTTTTGCCCGAACGTTCGGCCATTTGCAGCATTTCAACAGCGGATTTGAAGGGGTAGGGAACTGGCGCGCCTTCGTCGGTGGTCTTCCCGTCCGCCAATTCGTCGGCAGTTACCACAAAGCCGCCGCCAATCGAATAATACGTTTCTTGCAGAATGATGTCGCCCTGGGAATCTGTCGCCATCAATATCATGCCATTTGCATGGCCTTCCAATGCAGGGCCAAAATCAAACCGCAAATCTTCTTTTGGATCAAACTGCAAAACGCTCAATCCATCCGGTGTGATTGTAGCGGACTCTGCGATATCTTTTAGTGTGCTTTCTGCTTTGTCGTGATCATAGGTGTCTGGTGACAATCCGGCCAAGCCCAATATAGTGGCCCGATCTGTAGCATGACCCACGCCAGTGAAGGCCAAGGACCCGTGCAAGCTTGCCTTCACTCCATGGAAATGGAACGGGCTGGATCGCATCATGTCTAGAAAACGAGCCGCGGCAACCATCGGGCCCATTGTATGGGACGACGACGGGCCAACGCCAACTTTGAACATATCAAAAACAGACAAGAACATGGTTTTCCCCTACAACAATCCGACCCGTCACAAACTGTGCGATTCTTAACCTGTTTCCTATAGGAAACTTGATGCGAGCGGCAAGCATAGACTTTGGCAGGCCGCTGTCAGGGGAGGATTCTGGCATTATCCACTTTATCCAGCCCAAGATGGCAAATCTCTCTCGCGTGTTCACCGCTTCTTACCTATAACCACTGCAACCTGAATTTACGGAGTCGTCTCATGAGCTCAGAACTCTCTCCTATAGACAAAGCCAAATTTGTGGCCGCCAAAAAGGCCGTTGAATTCGTTGAAGACGGAATGCGCGTTGGATTGGGGACTGGGTCAACGGCAGCTTGGATGGTGCGCTGCCTTGGTGAAAGGGTGCGTGAAGAGGGTTTGAAAGTCCGAGGCGTTCCCACCTCAACCCGCACTGCGGACCTTGCGCGTGACGTCGGGATCGAGGTCGTGAGCTTGGATGCTGCGAAGTGGCTTGACCTCACAATTGATGGTGCCGACGAGTTTGACGGCGATCTGAATTTGATCAAAGGCGGCGGCGGTGCTTTGTTGCAGGAAAAGATTGTTGCGACAGCCAGCGACCAGATGATTGTCATTGCGGACATCGCCAAAGAAGTCGAAACGCTTGGTGCATTTCCTTTGCCGGTCGAGGTTATTCCCTTTGGCTGGCAAACCACACAAGCCCTGATCGAAGAAACGCTGGTGTCCATGGATGTCTTAGGGCGCTCGGCCTCGCTTCGGATGAATGGTGATCGTCCCTTTGTGACAGACGAAGGCAATCACATATTGGATTTGCATCTAAAGCGGATCGGTGATGCCCGTCAGATGGCTATGATTATGAATCAAATGCCCGGCGTTGTTGAAAATGGCCTGTTTATCGACATATGTGACAGAGTTGTGATCGGCTATGGGGATGGCAAGGTCGAAGTGCGAGACATAAATGCAGGAACGATAGAAGAGAATATGATGGATTTCGTCGAAAACGAAAATCTGTTCTCTGACCTGACGGACTGAGGATTAATATGAATTTTGACTACGATTTATTTGTCATCGGCGGTGGCTCTGGTGGTGTTAGAGCGGCGCGCGTGGCAGCACAAGGCGGTGCCAAAGTGGCGCTCGCAGAGGAAGACCGCTATGGTGGAACCTGTGTTATTCGCGGATGCGTGCCCAAAAAACTAATGGTATTTGCCAGCGAATACGCCGGAATGGTTGAAGATGCTCAGTCTTATGGCTGGGATATTCAACCTGGCGGGTTTAATTGGGAAACTTTCCGCGGCAAGCTTTACGCAGAGTTGGACCGGCTCGAAGCCGTTTATCGCAACATTCTTAAGAACAATGGCGTTGAAACCTTTGATCAACGTGCAAAACTTGCTGATGCGCATACGGTTGAGCTGGCCGACGGGACGCGGAAAACTGCGAAACATGTGTTGGTTGCGACAGGCGGCCGACCCGTCAAACCAGATCTGCCCGGTGCAGAGCTTGCAATCACCTCTAACGATATTTTCCATTTGAAAAAACTACCCGAGTCGATCCTGATCATTGGCGGGGGCTATATCGCGTCTGAATTTGCCGGTATCTTGAATGGTTTGGGCGTGAACACCACGCAATACTATCGCGGCGCACAGATTCTGCGTGGCTTTGACGACGAAGCTCGGGGCTTGGTTTGCGAAGAAATGTGTCAGCGCGGCGTAAACGTGCATTTGGGCACCAACATCTTGGAAATGCGCAAAGAAGGCGACAAGATCTGGGTGAAGGCAACCAACGGCGAAGAGAACCTGTTCGATCAGGTGATGTTTGCAACTGGGCGCGCACCTAATTCGGATGGCCTTGGGCTTGAAAACCTAGGTGTCGAGCTGGGCCGCAGAGGTCAGATTGTGGTGGATGATTATAGCCAAACGGCTGTGCCTTCGATCTACGCAATTGGTGATGTGACCGACCGGGTTAATCTGACCCCTGTAGCGATCCGCGAAGGCATGGCTTTCGTTGAAACTGTCTTTAATGGCAACCCAACAAAGCCAGACCACGAGTTGATTCCAACAGCGATTTTTACGCAGCCGGAAATGGGCACTGTAGGGCTTTCAGAAGAAGAAGCACGCGATCAAGAGCCAATCGAAGTCTATGCAACATCGTTCAAACCGATGCAGCAAAGCTTTGCAGGCCGCAGCGAGCGCGTACTGATGAAATTGATTGTCAGCCAAGAAAATCGCAAAGTTCTTGGTTGCCACATAGTCGCCCCTGGTGCAGGTGAAATGATCCAACTGGCTGGCATCGCCGTCAAAATGGGCGCAACAAAAGAAGATTTTGATCGGACGGTTGCGGTTCACCCAACAATGTCTGAGGAACTGGTTACAATGAAAACACCGACCCGCACGGGTTGATTTTCTTTGCGCACCACACAGGTTAGTGTGGTGCGTGATTGATTTACGGAAAGGGATAAACCTTTATGGCAGGCAATAGTGGCGGTCCTTGGGGCGGCGGCGGAAATCAGGGCGGCGATGACAAGCGCGGCAATAATGGCGATGGGCGTCGTCCGAAAGACGACGGCCCCCAGATACCTGACATCGACGATCTGATGAAAAAAGGTCAAGATCAGCTGCGTGTTCTGATGGGAGGCCGCGATGGCGGTGGCCGGTCAGGCGGCGGTAATTCTGGTGGCGGGCAGGGGCCCAGTCTTGGTAAAGGCACCATAGGCATCGCCCTTGTGGCGGCCGTTGTGGCTTGGGGATTCGCCAGCTTCTACCGCGTCGACTCATCAGAGCAATCTGTTGAATTGTTTTTGGGTGAGTATTCGGCAACCGGCAACCCGGGCCTGAACTTCGCGCCGTGGCCTTTGGTGACTGCTGAAGTTATCCCGGTGACGCGCGAACAAACCGAAGCGATTGGCGTGGGTGCACGTGGATCTGATGCTGGCCTGATGCTGACCGGCGATGAGAACATTGTTGATATTGATTTCCAAGTGGTTTGGAACATCAATGATCCAGCGCAGTTTTTGTTCAATCTGCGTGACGCACAATTGACGATCCGTGCTGTTGCTGAATCCGCGATGCGCGAGATTATTGCGCAATCAGAACTGGCTCCGATTTTGAACAGAGATCGTGCATCCATTGCTGACCGCCTCAAAGAGCTGATCCAAGTTACTCTGGACAGTTATGATTCTGGCGTGAACATCGTGCGTGTGAACCTCGACAAAGCCGATCCACCGCAGCAGGTGATCGATGCGTTCCGTGACGTTCAGGCCGCAGAGCAAGAACGCGACAGAACCCAGAAAGAAGCGGATGCTTACGCGAACTCAGTGCTTGCTGGCGCACGTGGTGAAGCCGCGCAGGTTTTAGAAGAAGCCGAAGGGTATCGCGCATTAGTTGTGAACCAAGCCGAAGGTGAAGCGAGCCGCTTTACCGCGATTCTGGAAGAGTACCGCAAAGCCCCTGAAGTAACACGTAAGCGATTGTATCTGGAAACTATGGAAGAAGTGCTTGGACGCGTTGACAAAATCATCATAGACGAACAGTCCTCTGGTCAAGGTGTCGTACCTTACCTGCCGCTCAACGAACTGAAAAAGGGGAATAACTGATGCGTAGATCTGCTTTTTTCCTGCCTGTTCTGGTCGCTGCAATTGCTGGGCTTTTGTCTTCTATCTTTATTGTGGACGAACGTGAAACCGCGCTGGTTTTGCAATTCGGTCGTGTGGATGATGTGAAAGAAGAGCCTGGTCTCTATTTCAAAATTCCGGTCATCCAAGAGGTGGTCACCTATGATGACCGTATTCTAAGCCGCGATGTTGAACCGCTTGAAGTCACACCGTTGGACGACCGTCGTTTGGTTGTCGATGCTTTTGCCCGTTACCGGATCGAAGATGCTGAACAGTTCCGTTTGGCTGTTGGTACTGGTGGCGAAGCGTTGGCCGCACGACGTCTAGACGGCATTTTGCGCGATGAATTGCGTGCGGTTCTAGGCTCGGTGTCATCCAATGACATTCTAAGTTCTGACCGGGCAGCTTTGATGTTGCGCATTCGGAACGGCGCAATTTTCGAAGCGAAAAACCTTGGGTTGGAAGTGATCGACGTTCGTCTAAAGCGAACCGATTTGCCACGCGAAAACCTGGATGCAACCTTCTCTCGTATGCGCGCAGAACGTGAACGCGAGGCCACTGATGAGCGCGCGCGCGGTCAAGAAGCGGCGCAACGTATTCGTGCGCAAGCGGATCGTACCGTTGTAGAGCTGGTGTCAGACGCCAAGCGTCAATCGGAAATCATCCGCGGTGAAGCAGATGCGACACGAAGCGCGGTCTTTGCGGAAGCCTATGGATCAGACCAAGAGTTTTTCCGGTTCTACCGGTCTTTGGAAGCCTATCGTGGGTCATTGCTAGAAAGCAATTCAACTATGGTTATGTCGCCAGACAGTGAATTTTTCGACTATTTGAAGTCCGACACAGGAGCGCAATAATCGCGCCAATTTCCTAGCCATAGGGCTGTAAATGATTAGCAGGGGGCTGGCCAATGGGCTGGCCCCTTTGTTTATGAAATTGTCTGTAACCGTCTCAGAAATGGTATGTGCTTCACGGCATTAGATTGCCTGCCATTACAAAATGGGCAAATCGGCGGCTTACGCTGCTTGCGACAGATTAATTTCGCGCGCTGTGATCCGGTTTTGTTTCATGCGAGCCCGCGCGAAAATCTATTGAAATCACCTTCGAGGCGTTCAGAGGTTGCGTTTTCGTCGCCCTGAGTGCGCTTTCTAAATGGTTTTGTACGTCAACTTGTCCAGTCAATTTTGCATGGCTGATGAGCAAAGGTAATATCTCAGCCAGGGCGTCTTTGGGATCGGACTTTGATTGGTACATCGTTTCGACGGCCCGTTGCGACATTAGAAAATGTGCCTGTAATATCGGAAAATTACAGTATCTGGCCAATTCAATCATGTCGTCTAATTTCTTAGTAAACCAGCTGTGCATGGGAATATCCAACTTGTTATGTGAGGAAATTGAACATTTATTAATAATTATGAAATAGTTTCAATTTGATCCTTTCCAAATATGTTTCCCAAAGCAACATTAAAATAGTTAATTATTGATAAATTTTATTTACACCTTTGATATATCGAGGTTTCAGCACCAGGAATTCATTGCCTGATTTGGCTTATTGTTTGAAATCGACTACTTTTCTGCATCACAATCCATTCACAAGCATTTGAAGCTTTTCACTTGATATTGCGATGGGCATGATGCGCCCTATGTTAATGTATAGTCGACGGCGTATTGGGGGCGCGGTCGAAAAAACAATCAAACCAAAGGAGATTTGGGAGTGAGATCATACGCCGTTTCCGTTCCAGAATTCAGTAAACAGCAAATGCGCGCTATGTGGCTATCAGCATTGGGCCTTATGTTCCTGATTGCACAGGCCGTAGCTGCTCAGGCCCGGCCTGACAGTTTTGCGGACCTTGCAGAACAAGTGAGCCCTGCAGTTGTCAACATCACCACCTCGACCGTTGTTGCCAGCCAGACTGGCCCGCGTGGCATTGTCCCCGAAGGCAGCCCGTTTGAAGATTTTTTCAGAGAGTTTCAGGACCGCCAAGGCGAAGGTGATGGAGATGGTAACCGACCACGCCGTAGCTCCGCGCTGGGATCGGGATTTGTCATTTCCGAAGATGGCTATGTTGTCACTAACAACCACGTGATTGACGGGGCCGACGAAATTCTAATCGAATTCTTCTCTGGCGAAGAACTTCCGGCGACAGTGGTTGGCAAAGATCCGAATACAGATATTGCCTTGTTAAAAGTAGAGAGCGAACAGCCTCTGGCTTTTGTCAGTTTTGGCGATAGTGATCTGTCCCGGGTTGGGGATTGGGTCATGGCGGTTGGCAACCCACTTGGTCAGGGTTTTTCTGTTTCTGCGGGCATTGTGTCCGCTCGCAACAGGGCGCTTTCAGGCACCTATGACGACTACATTCAAACAGATGCAGCCATCAACCGTGGCAATTCTGGTGGACCACTGTTCAATCTGGATGGCGAAGTCGTCGGCGTGAATACGGCGATCTTGTCTCCTAATGGAGGTTCCATCGGGATTGGCTTTTCAATGGCGTCTAATGTTGTCACCCGGGTTATTGATCAGCTGAAGGAATTTGGCGAGACACGGCGCGGCTGGTTGGGCGTGCGCATTCAAAATGTCACCGAAGACATGGTTGAGGCCGTTGAAGGATTGGAAGCGGCCGCTGGCGCGATGGTAACAGATGTCCCCACAGGCCCTGCAGAGGAGGCCGGCATCGAAGCGGGGGACGTGATCCTTAGTTTTGATGGCAAAGATGTTGCAGATGTACGTGGCCTTGTACGCGAAGTTGGCAACACAGAGGTTGGCAAAGCCGTGCGGGTTGTTGTCCTGCGCGACGGAAAAACGCAAACTCTAAAGGTAACTTTGGGACGTCGCGAAGAAGCCGAAACAGCCGTACCAGCTGTTGCTCAGGTAACACCAGAAGAGCCAATCCAGAAAGAAGTCTTAGGGTTGACAGTCACCCCGGTCACCCAAGCGTTGCGCGATGAACTTGGGCTCGATGCGGATGCAACCGGATTGGTGTTGCAAGACGTTTCAGAAACGTCCAAAGCCTATGAAAAAGGATTGCGGGCAGGTGATCTTCTAGTGGAAGCCAGCCAGCAAAAACTGCTGTCGATTTCCGATCTTGAAGCGCGCATTCAAGACGCCAAGGATGGGGGGCGCAAGTCGATCCTCTTGCTGGTGCGCCGCGGTGGTGAGCCCCGGTTTGTTGCGCTCGCACTTGATGAATAAGGCAAAGATCTAGCGCACTTTGAACAGATCTGGGGGGCATCCAAGTGGTGCCCCTTTTGTATTTTTGACGGCGTGCATTTGATGCCTTTTATGGGCTGTCAGGGCTGTCAGGGCTGCGGGGCACGGCGACAAGCCCAAGCTGGCGTGCTGTTTCAAGCGCCAAAATACCCGAATTCAACCCCTGTTCGTTTTGATAGCGGCGAATGGCGGCGCGGGTTTTTGCATCCATATTGCCCGAGATGGACCCGCGATAGTATTTTCGAGCCTTCAATGCTCGTTGCAGGCTTTCGGTGAAATCGATCGTCAACACATCGAGGCAAGGCGTTTCAAACCAAGTTTCACGACGCTCGCGCACAATGCGTTGCACGGTTTCGGTTTTGTAAACCGCCGGTGTTAAGACACTGCCATCAGACAATATCTCTGCCGGTTGCAACAATATTTGCTCGGTCACAGTTTCAAAGATCGCAGGGCTGACTGATTTACCCCAACAACTCCCAGGCCGCGCGCCAGGCGGCCCCTTTTCAAATCGTTGCACTATGTCAGGCTCGTTAAATGCCGCCAGATCAGGTGGCGCGACAGACGCTATCGTACAGGCATTCAGTCCCAAGACGATGGCAGTAGCGAATAAGAGACGATCTGTCATTCTGTGCCCTGTTTTTGGCCCGTGCAATGGTTGCGAATGTTGTGACACTTGTAGCGGGTTTTGCAACCTCTCAAAAGCCTATAGGCAGATTTCCTGCATTCGGCTTTGATTGACGGCGTTCGGCACGGAAAATGCCTGCGTGTGGTCAAAGGCATGGTCGAAATACCGTAAAAAAAAGACCTTCATGTCGCAAGCGTTATCAAAAACTGTCTAAAAGGGCTGGCGTGGCACCCAGAGCGCCATTAGGTAGATTGCAAGATTTGCAAGGGAAGAAACGAGCGATGGCAAAAATCACCTACGTTGAATTTAGCGGTACCGAGCACACAGTGGACGTGGCCGATGGTCTGACCGTTATGGAAGGCGCAAGAGATAACAACATTCCAGGCATCGAAGCCGATTGCGGCGGTGCCTGTGCCTGTTCAACCTGTCATGTTTATGTCGACGCGGCTTGGGTCGAAAAGCTGCCATCCATGGACGATATGGAAGAAGACATGCTGGATTTTGCCTTTGAGCCGGACATGGCGCGCTCGCGCCTAACCTGCCAGCTCAAAGTCTCAGCAGAGCTTGATGGCCTGAAAGTATTCATGCCCGAAAAACAAATCTGATGGGGCTGCGCCACATGTTGCAAATCCTAGTGGGGTCACGCACTGCGTGCCGTGCCACCCGTGGAGAGCAGCTGTGGTCGCAACCGCTCGGCTTGGCAGTCATCCTGACGCTGGCTCTCTTTGGGCAGACCGCGTCAGCCGACATCACCAGCGCGCGCTATACCGACCCAACGACACGCTACGCCCATGGCGTGTTGGGGGACACGGTTGAATGGGGCACTTTGGAATTGCGCCTCAGCAACGGTGCGCGTCGCCGTCTTGTTTTACCCAAAAACCGAGTTTTCGAAGACCTGTCCCCAAGACTTGTTGATGTTGATGGCGACAACGCTCCCGAAGTCATTGTGGTTGAAAGCAGTCAGACCGAGGGCGCGCGTCTGGCGATTTATGGCGCGGATGGGCTGATCGCAGCCACGCCATTTATCGGGCAACGCAATCGGTGGCTTGCACCCGTTGGGGCGGCAGATCTAGATGGCGATGGCTTGATTGAGATCGCCTATGTCGACCGGCCGCATCTCGCCAAGACTTTGCGGGTTTGGCGCTTTAAGAACACCACGCTTACCCAGATTGCCACGCAGAAGAACATCACCAATCATCGCATCGGCCAAGATTTCATCACCGGTGGCATACGTGACTGCGGTCAGCGTCCTGAAATGGTGGTCCTTAAAGGTGATTGGTCACAGGTTCTGTCACTGAGCCTGAGCAAACAGGGCCAACTTAAGACAAAGGTTCTAGGATCTTTTGAGGGGCCAGACAGTGTTGCGCAGCTTATGCGCTGCCCATAGCCGGGCCTAAATTTGGCTTGTTCTTGATCTAAATACCCATTTTTTTTGGCGCGACGCAACAGCCCCGCACCAAATCTGAAGTTTACAAAGCACGCCAACCAATATCGCGGCGGTAAAATCCGCCCGGCCAGTCAATGCTCTCAACCATGGCATAGGCGCGATCCCGTGCCTCTTGCAACGTGTCACCGCGGGCGGTCACATTCAAAACCCGGCCACCTACAGCCAAAATATTGCCAGCATCTTCTTTTGTACCCGCATGGAATACATAGTTCTTACTGTCTTCCGGCAAGCTTGCCAGTGCTTTGATTTCAGAGCCTTTTTCATAAGCTCCAGGATATCCGTTGGCCGCCATCACAATGGTAATCGCGTGGTCCTGTGCCCAGTTCACTTGCGCGTCAGACAACCGCCCTTCAGCGGCGGCATGCATCAGGTCAAACGCTTGTGCGCCCAGACGCATCATCAAGACCTGGCATTCTGGATCTCCAAAGCGCACGTTATATTCCACAAGCCGTGGTTGCCCGTCTTTGATCATCAATCCCACGTAAAGCACGCCCTGATATGGGGTGCCACGGTTGGCCATTTCGGCCATTGTCGGCTTTACGATTTCATCCAGAGCCTTTTGTTCTATCTCTGCTGACAGAACCGGCGCGGGTGAATAGGCCCCCATGCCACCGGTATTGGGGCCAGTATCGCCTTCACCAACGCGTTTGTGGTCCTGGGCGGTGCCAATCGACAATATATCTTCGCCATCAACCAATACAAACAAGGAAGCTTCCTCGCCATCCATGAATTCTTCGATGACAACTTCGGCACCGGCTCCGCCAAAACTGCCACTAAACATATCATCAACAGCGGCCAGCGCCTCTGCTTCTTGCATTGCAACGATGACGCCTTTGCCAGCGGCAAGCCCGTCTGCTTTTACCACGATTGGCGCGCCTTCTTTGCGGATATAGGCTTTGGCAGCCTCAGCATCCGTAAAGTGACCGTACCCGGCTGTTGGGGCATTGGCCGCAACACAGATCTCTTTGGTAAAGTTCTTTGACGCTTCTAGTTCTGCTGCGGCTTCCGAGGGGCCAAATACCAAGATCCCTGCGTCACGCAAACGGTCGGCAACGCCCTTTGCCAAGGGTGCTTCAGGACCGATGATCACAAAATCAATGGCGTTTTCTTCGACGAAGTTAGCAACCGCTCCACCGTTTTCAATATCAAGGGTTGCGCAGTCAGCGATCTGGGCAATACCGGCATTACCGGGCGCTACGATCAGTCGGTCGCATTTTGGATTTTGCTTGACCGCCCATGCCAAAGCATGTTCCCGACCGCCGCTACCGAGGATAAGAATGTTCATCAGGTGCCCTTCCGCTTGGCCTTCCGTTCCGGGCGTTCTAAGCTGGTAAAGCACATTCATCAAGCGAGGCCGGATGTCAGATTTGTTTGACGACCCTAGAGAGGGCGAAAATGCCCCGGAATTTTCTGTCACAGAGCTTTCTGGTGCAATAAAACGGGTGATCGAAGGCAATTTTGGCCATGTGCGAATCCGTGCCGAGATTGGGCGCGTGTCTTATCCGCGATCCGGTCACATCTATCTTGACCTCAAAGATGAAAAATCTGTCATTGCCACTGTGATCTGGAAAGGGGTGGCTTCCAAGTTGCCCATGCGCCCCGAAGAGGGCATGGAAGTCGTGGCCACAGGGCGGATCACGACGTTTGGCGGGCAATCCAAATACCAACTGGTCATCGAAGACATGAAACCAGCGGGCGTCGGCGCTTTGATGGCAATGTTGGAAAAACGCAAATTGCAATTGGCTGGCGAAGGCTTGTTTGATGCGTCACACAAACAACCGTTGCCCTATTTGCCCGAAGTAATCGGCGTTGTAACCTCGCCTTCTGGCGCGGTTATTCGCGATATTCTGCATCGTCTACGCGATCGGTTCCCGCGCAAAGTGCTGATTTGGCCCGTGGCAGTGCAGGGCGATAAATGCGCCCCGGAAGTCACCCGTGGCATTCAGGGTTTTAATGCCCTGTCAAAAGGCGGGGCCTTGCCGCGTCCGGATCTGATAATTGTGGCGCGGGGGGGCGGCAGCCTCGAAGACCTTTGGGGGTTTAACGAAGAAAGCGTTGTTCGGGCTGCGGCTGCTTCTGAAATTCCGCTGATCTCTGCGGTTGGGCACGAAACAGACACCACACTGATAGATTTTGCGTCTGACAAACGTGCGCCGACACCGACCGCAGCAGCCGAACTTGCGGTGCCTGTGCGTCTTGAATTGCTAAGTTGGGTGGATGAACAAACCGCCCGTATGACGCGGGCGCTGACGTCAGGCGTCGCGCAGCGCGGTCAGCGTTTGCGCGACCTGTCACGGGCATTGCCGCGCGCTGACACTTTGCTGGAAGGACCAAACCAAAGACTGGATCGAGCCAGTGAAAAACTGCCAGTAGCTCTGCGCGCCATGGTGGACAAACGACGTTTGATATTAACTGAAACGGCAGCATCCTTGCGCCCTGCCAACTTACAACGAGCCGTTGCTGCAAAGCGCGAATCTTTGGGCCGGCGCGCTGACCGTTTGTCGATCCGTCCGATCCAGCGCGACATTGATCAAAAACAGAAAAACCTGCACGCTTTGGTGCAGCGCTTTGAGGGGGCTGCTAAAACCCAAACCAAGGCTTGGGCGGATCGGCTCGACGCTCTAGAGCGGTTGCGTAAAACACTGGGCTATGAGGCAACTTTAGAGCGCGGCTATGCGGTCGTTTGGGACGGTGACGAGATTGTGAAATCTACAAAGGCCGCAGCCAAGGCCAAGGCGATTGAAATTCAATTTGCAGATGGGCGCTTTGCCCTAGAACAAGGCGCGCAAGTTGCTGTCAAGAAAAAGACAAAGAAACCGAAGAAACCAGATCAAGGCAGCCTGTTCTAAACACCGATCTCGGGCCCAAAACACAGCATTTCATCTGCAGAGTTTTGAACCTCTTGCAAAGTGGTTTGCGGGCCCTCGCCAGTGAATTTGGCGGTCAGGCCACCGTCATCCAGAAAAAAGTGCCAGCATTGCGGCACCGACGGGTTGGCCTCATAGACAAAGCAGATTTCGGACCCATCCGCATACCAATGGCCTTCCTGGCACTGGTCGCCAAAATCCGACCAGCGCACGCGACGGCGATCAAAGTATTTTTCTGCCCCGTATCGTTGTCCTTGGGATGAATAGAATACCGTTTTGCCACGGGTATAAAGATCAAAGGCATCGGCGGTCATTGGGGTTTCCGCAACGACGGGTGTTGCAATAACCGTCAGTACAAGTAAGCGTATTAGATTGCGCATGCACCTATGCTGCCAAAGAGCAAAACCAATTGCCAGCCTTTCTTGCAGTCATCAGTCACTCACCACTTCGGAAATGCCTGTAACCTCTTTGGCGCGTGGGTCCATCATATGCCGCCACAATGGCGGAACAAGCGCCACAAGTCCCATGGCCGGCAAAGATTTGGGCAACACAGGCATGATGTCATCATCTAAACGCAACGCGGTGAAGTTCCGGTTTGGGTTCATGTGATGGTCCGAATGACGCGGCACATTCATCATCATTGCAGAGGAAAATGTGTGTGGTGCGTTCCAAGAATGTTTGGGGCCAACAGGTTCCAGTTTACCATTCGCCAGACGTCGACGCTGCAGGCCATAGTGCTGGATATAATCACTCGCAAGATGCTGCAGCGTGGCATAAAGGCAGACTGCCAACAACGCCGCAAAGCCTGCCCACCCAGCCACGATAAACGATAAGATCACAGTGATACCAGAGCCAAGCAAATAGCCCCAATAGGGATGGGTCCACCAAGCCCGCGGTGTCTGCGCTTTGGCGCGCGCATTGTTTTCAGCTTTTAAGCCACGCAGAAACGAACCGACCCAGGCGCGAGGCCAAAACCGATAAACGCTTTCGCCAAGACGCGCCGTATTGGGGTCGTTCCAACTGGCCACAAAGATATGATGCACCTTGGTATGTGCCGAAGCATGGTGTCCAAACAACAAAGTGGTATAGATCGCCACGCCCAAGCGGCGCATCCAACGCGAGTTCTTATGAATAAGCTCGTGCGCATTGGCGTTGGACACTTGGCCAAAAAACTGGCCAAACAGCACGAAGCACACAATGCGTTCCCACCAATTCAATCCGGTCATGCCTGACAAGGCTAATACAGCAATGAACACCAGTGCCAAATGGGTAAACCCCAGAAAGATCGACAAAGATTCGCCTGCCGGAAACTCGCCGTCTGCGTTTTTGCGCGCAGCGGCCCCGTGGATCAGTTTATCCATCGTAAAGACGAAAATTGTCATGTAGACCAACGCGACCAAACTCACCGGGCCACCCAAAAAGCCGGACAGCGCCAGCAGGATGACCGGGACAACTGTTGCTAGATTGAACCACAACATAAGCAAGACCTCCGAAAGTGCGCGTTCCGATATAGGTTTGACGTGTAATTTAGGAAATTTTGCGACGTGTAAATGGTCTCTGCAAGGTATTGCAACGCATTTGCACGCAGGTTTGTCGTTTTTTGCCTTCGGTCGTAAAATCAGTTGCCTATAATACCCAAAAAACAAAGGCGGACATCTGAATGGCACTCGACGAACGCAAAGGCGTCTGGAAATCTGGCAAAGGCAAAGGGCGTCATACGCCCAAGGGACGTCAGCTTGATGACCAAGCACATTCCGAGGTCTTAGCTCTGCTGGCGGACCAACCCCGTCGCCGCGATCTGCTGATCGAGTTTTTGCACCTGATACAAGACGAATTCGGACATATTTCCGCAGCGCACATCCGTGCTTTGGCCGAGGAAATGCGCATCGGGCAAGCCGAAGTATTTGAAGTTGCAAGCTTTTATGCTCATTTTGACGTTGTTAAAGAAGCAGAGACCCCACCACCCGCCTTAACGATCCGCGTTTGCGACTCCTTGTCATGCGAATTGGCCGGTGCAGAGCAGCTAAAAAATGCGCTTCAAGACGGGATGGATCCAACCCAAGTGCGCGTGCTGCGCGCGCCCTGCATGGGGCGCTGTGATACTGCGCCTGTTCTTGAAATTGGCCACAATCATATCGATAACGCAACCGTCGACAAAGTGCAGGACGCAATCTCGAGCGCCGACACCCATGCGCGAATCCCAGCTTACGAACCTTTTGCAGATTATGTGGCAAAGGGCGGCTATGCTTGCCTGAGCGATCTACGTGAAAACGGCGATTGGGAGGATGTACAGGCAAAGTTGAAAGAGGCTGGTCTGCGCGGTCTTGGCGGCGCGGGGTTCCCTTCCGGTACAAAGTGGGGATTTGTGCGCGCCAATTCCGGGCCACGGTATCTGGCAGTGAATGGTGACGAAGGCGAGCCCGGCACATTCAAAGATCGTTATTATCTAGAGCGCACGCCACATCTCTTCTTCGAAGGCATGTTGATCGCCGCTTGGGCCGTCGAAGCAGAAAAAGCTTTCATCTATATGCGCGACGAATACCCAGCCGTGCTCGAAATCCTGCGCCGTGAAATCAAGGCATTAGAAGATGCAGGTATCGTCGAACCCGGATATATCGACCTACGCCGTGGGGCAGGTGCCTATATCTGTGGCGAAGAATCCGCCATGATTGAATCAATCGAAGGCAAGCGCGGCGAACCGCGGCATCGTCCGCCATTTGTGGCGCAAGTTGGCATTTTTGGTCAGCCAACATTGGTGCATAACGTTGAAACTCTGCATTGGGTCGCAAAAATCAACCGTGATGGGCCAGAGTGTCTAAACAGCATTGAAAAAAATGGCCGCACTGGCCTGCGCAGCTACTCGGTCTCGGGCCGTGTGAAGAATCCAGGCGTCCATCTATTGCCGGCAGGATCGACCATTACCGATATCATTGCGGCTTGCGGTGGCATGTTAGATGGCCATACCTTCAAGGCTTTCCAACCCGGCGGTCCGTCTTCGGGGCTGCTTCCGGCCAGCATGCATGACATTCCATTGGATTTTGACACGCTGCAGCCGCATGGCACATTCATCGGGTCCGCAGCAGTTGTTGTCCTGTCCGACAAAGACAGCGCCAAACAGGCGGCCTTGAATATGCTGCGCTTCTTTGAAGATGAAAGTTGCGGGCAATGCACACCGTGTCGTGTGGGCTGTGAAAAAGCGGTCAAGTTGATGTCCAAGGATAAATGGGACACCGCACTGCTCGAAGAGCTTTCTGTCGCAATGATCGATACATCGATTTGCGGCTTGGGGCAGGCTGCTCCGAACCCAATCCGGCTGACAATCAAGCATTTCCCGGATGAAATATAGTCGCCACACTTAATCCGGACGGCACGGCACCGGTGCTTCGCGGCACCTGCCAAAACCAAACAGTCCGCGCGTTACTTTTTGGCGCGCGAATCTTTATACACTTGCATAGTCTAAGGTCAGACATGCAAAAGGGCTTAGATGACTGTTCTTCAAGAAATTGCGCTGCGGCAAAGCCTCACTTATGCAGGCTTTGTAACGGCGGCGGTGCTTGCACTGCTTTACGCAGGTTTGCTGAGCTATCGACCGACCTCGATCCATAGATCTGTTGCGGTTGTGTTGCCAACGATGGGGCTTTTGGTGGCGGCATTTGCAAATTTCGCCGCGCCGCTCATCCTGATTGCCCTCGGCATTGCGGTGCTCACCGACGCTGCTCTTAGTCGCAGATCTAAGCCTGGCTGGCAAAGCGCATCTATCGGGATTCTAGTACTGCAAGCGCTTTATTTTATTCACTTTTTGACGCGATCTAGCTTTCAAGACTTACATGTTTTACCCGCGGGTGTTGTGATCGGTGTCGCGCTTTTGCTCGACATCAACCTGCGCAAACTTGGATGTGACCTTAAGGATCCTTTGCGGGTGCAAGGGGCTCTTGCTGCTGGCGTTTTGCTTGCAGCTTTGTGCCTGCCTAACAACCCACTAGCGATCTTGGGTGCGGGCGCATTGTTATTGTCTGTCCAGTTGCGCGCAGTCATTCAATTGCGTTTGACAAGTCCCAACCGCGCCCTCATTCCTACAGCCATGGCCCTTTGGTTTCTGACCTTTGTGGCAAATGCCGCAATCCTTGCAGGTGCAGGTTTCGCTCAGCCACTCTTTTCAATCTGATCAATCCACATTACTTGGGAATAACCCACTACCGGAGATACAAATGGCGTTTTTCTCAAAGCTCAAAGACCGGCTGTTTAAATCCTCTTCCCGTCTGGAAGAAGGGCTTGATGCCATTGTGCAAGACGGTGGAGAGCCCGAGCCGCAAGAGGCATCGCAAAGCGAGACAACTGCGCAACCAAAACCAGACGAAACCGTTAGCAATCTAACAGCGCCAGTGTCCCCGGAACCAAGTTTGGATGCAGCTTCGATCAAAAACGCAGATCCAGAGCCGGCCACAAGCGTGGCAAGCGATCCTGAACCCACCGCAGCAAAACCCGGTTTCTTGGGGCGTCTTGCAGGTAAAACAACCCCTGCCAAACCCGTGCAAAAGCGTATCTTGGACGATGATATGCTCGAGCAGCTCGAAGAGTTGCTGATTGCCTCGGATATGGGCGTAGACACAGCATTGCGCGTCACGGCAAATATCGCCGAGGGGCGCTTTGGCAAACGTCTGTCCACTGCGGAAATCAAGCAAATTCTAGGCCAGGAAATCGCGCGCATCATGGAGCCGGTTGCCAAACCTCTGCCGCTCTATCCGCAAAAACCCCAAGTTGTTTTGGTCGTTGGCGTCAACGGGTCTGGCAAAACCACCACGATCGGAAAGCTAGCAAGCCAATTCAAAGAGGCGGGCAAATCGGTTGTGATTGCCGCTGGTGATACTTTTCGCGCCGCTGCTGTCGAACAATTGCAAGTCTGGGGTGACCGCGCGGGTGTGCCAGTTCTCACCGCTCCCGAAGGCTCAGATCCTGCGAGCCTCGCTTTTGATGCGATGAGCAAAGCCCAGGACATGGGCGCAGATCTTTTGATGATCGACACTGCGGGCCGTTTGCAAAATCGTGCGGATTTGATGGAAGAACTATCCAAAATCGTCAGGGTGATCCGTAAGAAAGACGAGACCGCGCCGCACAACACGCTACTAGTTCTGGACGCAACAACGGGTCAAAACGCGCTTAATCAGGTCAAAACATTCCAAGACCTTGCCGATGTGTCTGGCTTGGTGATGACCAAACTTGACGGTACAGCCAAAGGCGGTGTGCTTGTGGCGCTGGCTGATAAGTTTGGCCTGCCCATTCACGCCATCGGTGTTGGGGAAAAAATCGATGACTTGTCGCCCTTTGATCCCCAGGAATTCGCTGCGGCACTGACAGGTCAAAGCAGCAGCTGATTTGTGCTGATCAAAATACCACTGTTCCTCCCCTGGTCTTGACACTCTGGGTTAGGGCAGCCCCCAAAAGAGGCACAAATGAGCGATTGGTTGATCTCACTGGAAGGCACTGAAGCCGGCCATCAATTGGCGCTTATCCTTGCGGTGTCCGCGGCCTTTTTACACGCGGTTTTTGGCGCATTGCAAAAGGGGCGGCACGATCCCTGGCTGACGCGCGGGGCGATTGATTTCAGCTATGCTCTTATGGCTGCACCCTTTGCACTTTTTGTGGTGCCTTGGCCGGAACCCTATATGTGGCCAATATTTTTTGGCGCATTTGTCATTCATGTTGCCTACAAGGTGTTGCAGGCCTTTGCCTATACAAAAGGTTCATATACTGTTGTCTACCCAGTGGTGCGCGGCACCGGCCCGTTGTTTGCCGTCATCGGGGCCTATCTGATTTTTGACGAAACCTTCAGCCTCGTGCAGTGGTTGGGTGTAGGCGTTTTGCTGGCAGGTATCTTTGGGCTGGCAGTTTATAATTTAATATTTCTTCAAGCCGAGCGCGCGACATTGCCTGCCGCGCTGATGCTGGCGCTTTTGACTGGTGTATTTGTGGCGCTTTACACAACCTATGACGCCTATGGCATTCGCGCCACGGCGGACCCCTTTACCTTTCTAGCATGGTTCTTTCTGATCGACGGCTTGGTGATGCCGCCAATTGCCGTGCTGAAATACCGGAAAATGGCCTATCCTCCGGCGTTGCCACCGTTGATGTTGCGTGGATTTATTGGCGGGCTTGTGGCTTTTGCAAGTTTTGGGTCGATCATGCTGGCCACGCGGCTGGACAAAGTGGGCGAAGCGGCAGTCCTGCGCGAGACCTCGACGGTCTTTGCGGCTCTTATTGGTTGGTTGGTGCTAAAAGAAACGGTTGGGCCAAGGCGTATCGCATTGATGGCTTTGATCGCGGTTGGTGCCGTGATAGTTGAACTCGGCGGTTAAATACCCACATGACAAATACGCGCGACAAGGAATGCAAAATGGCCGGCAAGAAAATCAACCCAATGCTCAAATCAGCGCTCGAACTTGGGCCAATTATCCTGTTCTTTGTCGGCTATATCAAATTGCGCGCGCAAAACTTTGTCATTGGTGGAACAGAATATGAAGGCTTTATCGTCGTCACCGCTGCTTTCATTCCACTGCTAGCCCTCTCAACACTGATTTTGTGGCGTCTTACGGGGCATATTTCAAAAATGCAGATCGCCACCCTGGTTCTGGTGACAGTGTTTGGCGGGCTTTCAGTGTGGCTGAACGATGATCGGTTTTTCAAGATGAAACCAACCATGATCTATCTGTTATTTGGGGGCGCTTTGGGCCTGGGTCTTTTGCGCGGCAAAAGCTATTTGAAATATGTAATGGAAGAAGTCCTTCCGTTGCAGGACGAAGGATGGATGTTGCTAACCAAGCGCGTCACGACGTTCTTTATTGGTCTGGCGATCCTCAACGAGATCGTCTGGCGCACCCAATCCACCGACACTTGGGTTTATTTCAAAACATTTGGTCTCAGCGCTGCGGTCTTTGTATTCTTCATGACGCAAAGTGGGATTTTTACCAAATACGCCCTCGACAAAGAGCAAGGCTGACATCTGGATAGTCCTTTTTCAAAGGGTTAATCGCCAAACAAAGTGTCAACCACCCAGCTGTCAGAGCGATCTGCACGCAAATCTGCGTGCAGCGCCCGCCCTGCGCGCACTGCCGGTCGGGCCCAGACGTCGTTCAACCAACGCCGCATATGCGGTTTGTCATCCAGAGTCTGTTCTTGTCCCTGCCACAACGAGGCCCAGGTCCAGATCGACATGTCGGCTATGGAGAATTCCGCACCAGCGACATATTGGTTTTTTGCGAGCTGCCGGTCCAAAACGCCATAAAGCCGAGCCGTTTCGTTGCGGTAGCGGTCCTTGGCGTAGGCGATATCATGTGGTGCGTATTTCAAGAAGTGATGCGTCTGCCCAGCCATTGGTCCAAGCCCGCCCATTTGCCACATCAGCCATTGGTCAACCTGGATGCGCTCGCGCTCGGTTGCGCCATAGAACTTGCCGGTTTTCCGTGCGAGGTACTGCAGAATAGCGCCGCTCTCAAATACCGATATAGGCGCTGAATCTGGGCCTTTGGGGTCCACAATTGCAGGCATGCGATTGTTAGGAGACATCTTCAGGAAGGCCGTCTTGAATTGATCCCCCTTGCCAATATCAATCAAGTGGCAATGATACGGCAACCCCATCTCCTCCAGCGCTATCGAGATTTTCCAGCCGTTGGGTGTTGGCCAATAGTAAAGATCAATCGGGGGCATAGTGGCTCCTGGGTAGACGGTCTAAAATTGTTTGGTACGTCAGCCATATGTTTGCGCAACGGCCCTGCGATTGACAATGCCAAGCTAACTTCTTTTTGATCCCATTTTCTAACTTTGACCGCCCTGCGTTCAAACCAATGCTAAAGGACCAAAGACGCAACAGTATTGACCCTGACCGCGCAGCGCAGTAAAGCCAGCAGTGTGGCGATTTGTTTACCGGATTGCGGGCCACGTGGCTGTTAAATGCCCAAATACCGCTAAAGAGGTCAGGACGATAAGGACCCCCTTACGCTTGGCCGTAATGGGGTTTTTTGTTGCGCAAATGCGCACATAGGAGATGAGATGAGCGACTGGAACAAACGTACAAAGCTTGTGCACGGCGGCATTCGTCGCAGTCAGTATAACGAAGTCAGCGAAGCGATCTTTCTGACGCAGGGCTTTGTGTATGAAAACGCGGAACAGGCAGAGGCGCGGTTTATCGAATCCGGCCCTGACGAATTCATCTATGCGCGCTACGGCAATCCAACTGTATCGATGTTTGAACAGCGTATCGCCCTGCTTGAAGGCACAGAAGATGCTTTTGCAGCAGCTTCCGGTATGGCGGCGGTAAATGGTGCGTTGACCTCTTTGGTGAAGTCTGGCGATCATGTGGTGTCTGCCAAGGCATTGTTTGGATCCTGCCTGCATATCTTGGAAAATATTCTCGCAAATTTTGGCGTTGAAATCACCTTTGTGGACGGCACAAATCTGGACGAATGGCGCGCGGCCGTGCGGCCTGACACCAAGGTCTGCTTCTTTGAATCCATGTCCAACCCGACACTTGAAGTCATTGACATCGCTGGAGTTGCTGAAATCGCGCATTCGGTTGGCGCGACCGTTGTGGTCGATAATGTTTTTTCCACACCAGTGTTTTCTAAGGCTGTGGAACAAGGCGCCGATGTCATTGTCTATTCTGCCACCAAACATATCGACGGGCAGGGGCGTGCTCTGGGCGGTGTGGTTCTTGGTACCAAGGATTACATCCGTGGCACGCTTGAACCCTATATGAAACACACCGGCGGTTCTCTGTCGCCATTTAACGCTTGGGTGATGCTTAAAGGCCTTGAAACCATCGACTTGCGGGTGCGCGCGCAAGCTGAAACGGCTCAAAAAATTGCCGAGGCCGTCGAAGGCAACGAAGCGCTGTTGCGTGCAATTTATCCCGGTCTGAAAAACCATGCCCAAAACGCCTTGGTTCAGACCCAACTGGGCGGCAAGGGCGGCACGGTTCTGTCTTTGGACATCAAAGGCGGCAAGGATGCGGCGTTTAAGTTCTTGAACGCGCTGACAATCCCGGTGATTTCCAACAATTTGGGGGACGCAAAAACCATCGTGACACATCCAGCGACCACAACCCATCAACGACTAAGTGACGAACAAAAAGTCGATCTGGGCATCAACCCGGGTTTGATCCGCTTTTCGGTTGGCTTAGAAGATGACCGCGATCTGATTGCCGATGTTCTACAGGCGCTAGAAGCCTCTCAGGCCTAAGACAATTCGATTAGCGACAAGAAAACATCTGCCCTCTGGGTGGGTGTTTTTTTGTTTCCGCCAATGAGGCCGTTTTTGTCGTTTTCCGCTACCCATTGTGGCTAAATTGGCATTTTATGGCGCTTACCATTAAGCTAGGAATGCGTAGGTCGGCAAAAGGGTATCTCCATGAACATTCAGTCACCCAAAGGTGGATCGCCGGTCAGCCGGACCGAGGCCAAAAGCGCCTTAGAGCAATTGCGTGTTTGGGCCAAAACGGCCACGCCTACTGAAATCGCAGAGCTTGATCCCGCTATCGCGCGCCTGTTGCCGGGGCGCGAGGTTATGAATTACCCTGAACTGTCGCGCACCTACACGGATGATTTTACCGTTACCGATGCCTACAAGGCCAGCTTACCTGACCTGCAGAACGGCCCCACAAGCCTGATTAAAGGGGCCAAAAAACAAATCCAACACGTTGGCATTTCAAATTTCCGGCTGCCCATAAGTTACCGCACGCGCGAAGGTGGCGATGTTACGTTGGAAACCTCGGTGACCGGCACAGTCAGTCTAGAAGAGGACAAAAAGGGCATCAACATGTCCCGGATCATGCGGTCTTTTTACAAACATGCTGAAAAGACCTTCAGTTTCGAGGTGCTGGAACATGCGCTGGCTGATTACAAAGCTGATCTGGAAAGCTTTGATGCCCGTATTCAGATGCGCTTTCGCTATCCCATGAAAATTGAATCTTTACGCTCGGGTCTAGAAGGCTACCAGTATTATGATCTGGCCATGGAAAAGGTCGAAGTCGACGGCAAGGCGCTGAAAATCATGCATCTTGATTACGTCTATTCCTCGACCTGTCCGTGTTCATTGGAATTGTCCGAACACGCGCGTCAATCACGTGGCCAGCTTGCGACACCGCATTCTCAGCGGTCAGTGGCGCGCATTTCAGTAGTAACAACCCCCATTCAACGGCTGTGGTTTGAAGATCTGATCGAAATGGCCCGCTGCGCGGTGCCAACCGAAACCCAAGTCATGGTGAAACGCGAAGACGAACAGGCATTCGCAGAGCTTAACGCGGCCAACCCAATTTTTGTCGAGGATGCTGCGCGGCTCTTTTGCCACGAGTTGCAACAAGATGATCGCATTGGCGATTTTCGGGTGATTGCCAGCCATCAAGAAAGCCTGCACAGCCATGATGCGGTGTCGATCCTCACAGAGGGCGACACTTTTGTTGGCAATTCGATTGATCCAAAATTATTCACCACGCTGTTCCACGTCGGCTAAATTCCCGGAGCGCCCTATGCATCGCATTCTTTGTCTTGTGGCCCTTTGCGCTACCCCGGTGTTTGCACAGGATATTGATTGCGAAAACGCGATGACGCAACAAGCAATGAATCAATGTGCCCATTTGGAATGGCAGGCTGCTGACCAAGATCTGAATCTGGCCTATGGCATAGCTATGGCCCAGGCAAAGTCTCAGGACGCCTACATCAGTCAAACCGATATTCCCGCCGCAACGCTGCTGAGGAACGCTCAACGCGCATGGATCGATTTCCGTGACAAAGCCTGTGCGCTTGAAGGCACCATCGCGAGAGGCGGGTCGATGCAACCCTTGCTGTATTGGTCCTGTTTTGCCCGGGAAACTCGGCAACGCACCGAAAGCTTGCGCTTGTTTGGTGAAGTTAACTAAGCCGTGCCCCCGCCAGTGCTTGACACCGCACGGCAACCACGCCAACCCTGCACAGAATGTTTGATCTAAGACCCGTTGGATATGTGATTGGCCTGTTGGTCGCGATGCTTGGGCTCACCATGTTGATGCCCATGGCGATTGATATTGCCGAGGGGCGGGGGCATTGGCCCGCATTCCTGCAAAGCGCGCTTTTGACAGTGCTCGTCGGCGGGCTTGTTTCTTTGTCCTGTCAAAGTGGCAACCGGACTGGTTTGAACCTGCAACAGACGTTTTTATTAACCACTGGTGTCTGGCTGGCCTTGCCGTTGTTTGGCGCGCTGCCCTTTATGTTGGGTGACACAGAGGCCCGCTTTGTTGACGCGTTTTTCGAAGCCATGTCCGGCCTGACAACCACTGGATCAACCGTCTTTTCTGGTCTTGACGAATTGCCCAAAGGTCTGTTGCTGTGGCGCGGTATTCTGCAATGGCTTGGTGGCATTGGCATTATTGTTGTTGCCATGGTTTTCTTGCCCGAACTACGTGTCGGCGGCATGCAGATTTTTCGATCAGAAGGCTTTGATACCTTTGGGAAAATCCTGCCGCGCGCCACAGCGATTTCCAGCCAAATCTCCGTAATCTATGTCACGCTGACCTTTGTGTGTTTTCTCGCCTACTTGATGACTGGCATGAATTCATTTGATGCCACAGTGCATGCGTTCACCACCATCGCCACCGGGGGGTTTGCGAATTACGACGCCTCGTTTGGCGCGTTCAAGGGCGGCGGGGAATATGTTGCGTCACTCTTTATGCTGCTCGCCGCATTGCCCTTTGTACGCTATGTGCAAATGGTCAACGGCTCCGCGCAGCCGCTGTTTCGTGACCGCCAAGTGCAGATGTTTTTTGCCACCATTATTGTTCTGGTGGTGACCACCTCGTTGGTGCTGTCCCTTGCGCAGGGTCGTGACATTGAACCGGCTTTCCGCCAAGCACTATTTAACATCACCTCGATCACCACAGGTACCGGCTATGCCAGTGCCAATTACATGACTTGGGGCAATTTCCTCATTGCTTTGATTTTCTTTGTGGGGCTAATCGGTGGCTGCGCTGGCTCAACCGCTTGCTCTATAAAAATCTTCCGCTATCAGCTGTTGTTTTCTGCCATCAAAGTTCAGATCCAGAAAATCCACTCGCCAAGCGGCATATTCACCCCGCGCTACAATGGCCGAAAAGTTGACGAAGATGTCCTGAACTCTGTGATGGTGTTTTTCGTCTTTTTCATTGTGACGCTCGGCGTTCTCGCGGTTTTACTGGGCATGACGGGATTGGATTTTGTCACGTCACTATCCGGGGCAGCAGCCGCGATTGCCAATATCGGCCCTGGATTGGGCGACACCATCGGGCCAGCCGGAAATTTTGCACCGCTAAATGATACCGCTAAGTGGCTTTTGTCGATTGGTATGCTGATTGGGCGGCTCGAATTATTGGCAGTTTACGCGATGTTGACACCCAACTTTTGGCGCGCTTAAACGACCAGCCTTAGTCAGTCATTGCGGCCACAAATGCATCTATTTGCGCTGTTGATATCGACCAATCACAAACCAACCGCGCAGATTGCCGCGCATCTGCCGGCGCAGTGGTTACGTGGTACTGCGCCCCAGCTGCCATCAATCGAGTATGCATGTCAGTTGGGAAGTTGCAAAATATCAGATTGGCCTCTGGCGCATAGTCAAATTCAACTCCTGCGACCCCGCGCAGCTTGGACGCCAAATAGGCACAATTCTGGTTGGATTGTTTGGCAAGTGAAAGCCACAGGTCGTTTTCCAGATACCCAAGCATTTGCGCTGCAAGATACCTTTGTTTTGAAAAAAGATGCCCGGCGCGTTTCCGGCGCAACTGAAAGCTTTGCGCGAGATCTGGGTTAAAAATCACCACAGCTTCGACGCCCATGCAGCCATTTTTGGTTCCGCCAAAACAAGCGACATCAACGCCCGATTTCCATGTCATATCCGCCGCGCTGCAGTTCAGCGTTGCACAGGCATTTGCAAATCGCGCGCCATCCAAATGCACCGGCACACCAAAAGCTCTTGCAATCTCTGTAAGCGCAGACAGTTCATCCAGCGTATAGACCTGCCCAAATTCGGTGACCTGGGTGATAGAAACTGGGCCAGCCTGTGCGCCATGAACGCCCCGTTGTTCCGATCTTTCAAGCGCGGCCCTCAGGTCGGACGGCTGCATCTTGTCTTGCGCCCCTACCAATGTCAGCTTGGCACCCCCGGTGAAAAACTCAGGGGCGTTTGCCTCGTCTTCCTGAATATGGGCAAGCGGCGTGCAATATACCGTCTGAAACGGCTGCGTAAAGCTGGCCAAGGCCAAGGCATTCGCCGCGGTGCCCGTTGGGACAAAAAATACCTCTGCTAAAGGGGATTCAAACAATGTCCGCAGCCGCTCTTGCGCCGCCTTGGTGACCTCATCATTGCCATAAGCCATGGCAAACCCCTGATTGGCCTCTGAAAGCGCCGCCAGTATCTGCGGATGAACAATTCCGGCATTGTCAGAGGCAAAGTGCATCAGCTGGGTTCCTCGATCAAATAGTCTTCCCATTCCTCAAGCGGCGTTTCAAATTCCGACACCGTCATGTCTTTGACAGAGACACCCGCCGCATGCACCGTGTCAGCATCGCCTGTGATCAATGGATGCCAGCCAAACAGCGGTTTTCCCTCCCAAATCAAGCGATAGGCGCAGGTTTTGGGCAGCCAATAGGCATGCGATTCCAGGTTCTCTGGCGTCATCACGATACATTCTGGGATGAATTGATGGCGAATGTCGTATTGGGCACAACGACATGTGCTGTCGTCCAGCAATCGACAGGCCACGCGGGTCAGCACAACTTCGCCGCTATCCTCGTCTTCTAATTTGTTCAAACAGCATTTTCCGCACCCATCACACAGCGCTTCCCATTCCTGCTGGTTCAGCTTTGTCAGGGGTTTGCGTTCCCAGAACCGTTTGCCCAAGCCATCGCGCTCAATTGGGTCCTTGCTCATAGGTCTGCCAATATGTCGCGACATGCTGCGCAGTCCTTATCCATTTGGGCGATCAATGCATCAAGCCCGTCAAATTTCAATTCTGGCCGCAGGTATTCTACCAGCCCAACCGACAAGGGCGTGCCATAAAGGTCGCCAGAAAAATCAAACAAAAAGGTTTCAATATTGGCGGTGTTCTGGCCAAACATCGGTCGCACGCCCACAGAGCTCGCCCCATGATATGTGCCCTTATGCGGCCCTTCTAACACATCAATCAAAACCGCATAAACCCCGAACTTTGGCGGATGCAGCCCCTGGATAGACATATTTGCCGTTGGGAATCCCAACTCGCGCCCGCGTTGTTCGCCGCCAATGACCGGCCCTTCGATACGGTGCCAATGTCCCAACATATCAGCGGCGTCACGAGGCCGTCCATCGCTCAAAGCATTGCGGATATTGGTTGATGACACTTGCCCGTCACCGGCCAAGACCAAGGGCGCAATTGTCACGCCAAAACCCAATTCGGCCCCAAAGCGCTCTAGATCTTTGGCTGTGCCAGCACGCCCTTTGCCAAAGCAAAAGTTTGCGCCAATCACCACATGGCTCAGCCCCAGGCCGCGCACAATAACCTGCTCGGCAAATTCCCGAGGTGTCAAACCTGCCAAGGCCGCATTAAACGGCAGTTCAAACAAGCGCTGCACCCCCAGCTTTTCCAAGCGATGGGCGCGGGCATCGGCGTTGGTCAGGCGAAACGGTGCGGCATCGGGTGCAAAATAAGCCCGCGGATGCGGCTCAAACGTCATCACCCCAAGAGGGGCTTGCGGGGCGGCCGCCTGCGCCAATGCAATCACGGCTTGATGCCCGATGTGGACACCGTCAAAGTTGCCGATGGCGGCGCTTGCCCCTCGGTTTTCTTTGGCGACAAATTGATAATCACGGATAATGCGCATGGCGAAGGGTTAGCTTTGTGTGCATCGCCATGCAAGCAGCATTGCAGCAATGCGCGCACTGCATATTCACTTTTCTATAAATACTCTGGGGGGAGAGGCAAATTTCGATTTGCCCCGGGGGGCAAAGCCCCCATTAGACTAACCGGGCAATAGCCGCCATTAAGGTAGCAGGCCAAAGCCTTCGTTTGGGCCAACGGACAAACCGGTTCTTTTGGCTAACACTTTCACAAGGTACCTAAAAAGTTGCCCGACGCTGGCAATTGCCTAATCGAATTTGCGCGACGGTGCCATAACCGTGGCTTCCCCGATCAACACTTTCTTGCCGTCCACAATGCAGCGGCAATCCAGTTTTACCCGGCGCTTGGCGATTTCGATGCCTGTCACTTCAACTTCTGCCAGCACCAGATCACCGGGGCGCACAGGGGCCAGAAATTTCAAATTCTGACTCATGTAAATGGTGCCGTGACCGGGCAATTGCTCGCCGATAACTGCAGAGACCAAACCAGCGGTCAACATGCCATGTGCAATACGTCCCTGAAAAATGGTCTCTTGCGCATAGTCGTCATCCAGATGCACCGGATTGCGGTCCGTCGAAATCTCCGAGAATTTTTGAATATCCTCGTCGGTCACAACTTTGCGCAGGTAACGGGTCATCCCCATTTCGATGTCTTCGATGCAGATCGTTCCGCGTGGCAGATTATCCAACATTCGACCCTCCAGTGATCGGGCTTGAAATAATCGAGCGATGATTCACTCGATCTTGCAACTTTATTACTTTGCAGGTGCAGAAAATCAAGCTTTTTTTAAGTCAGCGTAGGTGACCTATTGTGAAGGTTGGGTTGGATTTTTCCTTTTTCAAGTAAGCCCTTAGCGAAGTTTCGTCAGGCTGGACTGATGTTTTTGTCTCACTGGCTGCAAGACCGCCCGAGATGAACAATGAGTCAATGTCTTCTCCCATCGCGCCTTTGATGTCCGTAAGCACCCCATCGCCAATCGCCAGAATGCGCCGATCTGGGATATCGAGTTCCAAAGATTGCAAACGGCGGCGCGCCAGATCATAGATTGGCGGATGCGGCTTGCCGAAATACAGGCTTTCGCCGCCCATTTCGGCATAGAGCTTTGCCAAAGCACCCGCACACCATTCACGGACCTCACCGCGATCTACTTCGATATCCGGATTGGCACACAACAGTTTCATGCCCTTGGTCTTGGCATACAGAAAATCAGCGCGGTTGGTGTCCGGATGCGCCAAGGGGTCATTTGGCCCGCAGCAGACAATGCCATCCGCTTGTGCCAAAGGCACGCGCTCAATGTTGACGGGGTTCTCAAGCAAACTCAGGGGCTCAAAAAAACCCTCGTCCCGTTGCCAATCACCCATGAAATAGACCTTTTGGCCAACAGCCCCGCGCAACATCGCTGACCGCGCAGAGTCACCAGAGGTGGCAATCGTGTCATAGGTATCCTTGGGCACGCCAAATTCTTCAAGCTGCACCGCAACCCCCGCCCGTGGTTTGGGCGAATTGGTCAGCAGCACCACAATACCGCCGCGTTCACGATATTCCTGCATTGCTTTGATCGCGCTTGGAAAACCCTGAATGCCATTGTGCATGCAGCCCCAAAGATCAACGAACAAAGCGTCATAACGATCAGAGATTTCGGAAAGGGTATTGATGATTTGGGTCATTTGAGGCCTTTAAAGTTTTTTCAAAGGATATGACAAATTTTTAATCAGAATCATAGGACACACATGAATTGAGCATTCCGACGTGACTTCACGCGAAAGTGAGATAGTTGTTTCAATCGAAGGTAGAATATGCATGAATTGAGTAAGAAAAACTAGTTTGGAATATCATGATTAAAACCATTCGAATTGTCGCGGCCTTCTCCGCTTCGTTTATGCTAAGCGCTTGTGGCACGACCTTTGAAATCCCCAAAGCCGCTGATATCCATGTCGCCTCGGCGAACAAAATGTTTGCAAAAG
The DNA here is from genome assembly GCF_040364665.1 of Cognatishimia sp. WU-CL00825. NCBI lineage: Bacteria > Pseudomonadati > Pseudomonadota > Alphaproteobacteria > Rhodobacterales > Paracoccaceae > Cognatishimia > Cognatishimia sp. WU-CL00825. Next base: position 1,571,444 of record NZ_BAABWX010000001.1, on the reverse strand, counting down.
CAAATTCGGAACACGCCCGCGCAAGTCTCACACAAGACGCCGCGCAACGACGTTTTGCCCGTGTTTCTCCTCGCGTGAAACGGGCAGGAGAATCTTACTGTAAGGTTCTTATGGTAGAGAGGGCAGGATTTGATTGTGACGTAGATATTAAGATTGATCGGAAACTGGCAAGTCGCAACGCCTATTTTACCAGAGTCTCAGGGAAGCCAGTAATCCGGATCTCGCTCCCCTTGCTCAAGGATACAGGGAGCGATGATGAGGTCGCTTTTGTTTTGAGCCATGAATATGGTCATCTCATTGGGCGACACTTGGAAAAACAACAACAGCAAGCGCTTGCCGGTGCTCTAATTTTGGGGGCCGTAGCCGCAGCGGCAACTGCACAGAGCAGCCCCTATGGAACCTATCATGATCACGACGCCGTGAGTAACAGTATGGATCTTGGAGCAGCAATTGGGTCAATGGCTTATTCTCAGTCCTTTGAACTCGAGAGCGATTCTTTGGGGGCGAGAATTGCGCATGCTGCAGGATATGATCCTGTCAAAGGGGCACAGTTCTTTGCCCGACCTGAAGAGGCGCATACGGCGGCAGGAACACTTTCATTCTGGGGAACCCACCCGCCGGATGCAAAGCGTCTTGCAACAGTTCTGGCGACCGTCGACCAGATTAATGCGAACATCGGATTGCAAATATCAAAGTGAGGTAGCAGGGGCACATTCGAGTGCCCCAGCCTTACAGAACGAATTCAGACCTTGAGGTTCGGAATGATCTGCTTTTTGCGGCTCATGATACCAGGCAAGACCACCTTGTCGCCGTCAACCGACGCGCCAAAGGATTTTTCCGCAACGGATTTCACAACGTCGTTTGGCACAAACAAAGTGGCTTCTTCGTTTAGAATATCCACAACAAACAACAAGACCTGATCAACGCCATCTTCGGCGGCAACCGCTGTCATGCTGGTCATAATCGAGGCCTGACGATCCAGCACAACGCTTGGCGCAGTGGTTTCCAGAACAGAAACACGGAATTTTGTGCCGTCGACTGCATATTCTTTGCTGTCCATGCGGATCAGCTCAGCATCAGAGAAGGAAGACACGTCAGATTTTGCCGCGAACATCTCGCTGGCATAGGCCCCCATATCCAGGTCCAAATCAGCGGCCAGTTTTTCCGCCAAAGCTTTGTCATGCGCTGTGGTGGTCGGGCTGCGGAATTCCAAAGTGTCAGACAAGATGCAAGACAGGGTCAGACCCTTGACCCACGCGGGCATTTTGTCAGCGTCGTCGCCCATCAGGTCATGCATGATGGTTGCGGTACAGGCCAGGGGGCGGATGGTGATATCAATCGGGCCTTTGGTTTCCAGGCCGCCAACCAATTTATGGTGGTCAATGATGGCGGTCACATCCAGTGCGTTGATGTTGTCTGGCAGCTCAGCTGGATTGTTGGTGTCCACGATGATCGCGGCTTGGCCATCGGCAAAATCTGTCACGATGCGGGGTTTGGGGCAGTCCCATTTGTTGATCACAAACAGGGCTTCGGTGTTTGGCTCGCCGAGCAAAACAGCTTCGGCGGGCTGGCCTTTGATTTCGTTGAGATACCAGGCCCAGATAATAGGTGAGCCGGTGGAATCGGTGTCAGGTGACTTATGGCCAAAAATCAGTGTTGTCATGAACTGTCCCTCATGCGGAAAAATACGAATTGAGCGCCTTATAAGATGGGGATTTGACCTTGTCACCCTGACAAAGCCCATCTGTGACAATGGGACGACAAAGGTCCAAAATCAGGGGCTTTGCCCCTCGCTTTGAAACGATGTTTCAAATCTCACCCCGGGTATTTTTCTCAAGAACAAAGGGGCTGGCGGTTTGGCTTTTGCCGCGCTAGATTTTTGATCAGATGAAGGAAACTGATTTATATCCGCCAGTGAAAGCCTGGCTTGAGGCGCAGGGTTTTGAGGCCAAAGCTGAAATTGGTGCCGCGGATGTGGTGGCCTGTCGCATCGGTGAAGATGGCGAAGATCCGGTGGTTGTTGAGTTAAAGCTGGGGTTTTCCCTGACGCTATTACAGCAGGCTGTGGCACGCCAACGGCTGACAGACGCGGTTTATGTTGCAGTGCCGCGTTGGGTGGGCAAGGCCGGATGGCGCCGGTTCAAAGCCAATGTTGGTTTGTGTAAGCGGCTTGGGATTGGCGTGATGTCGGTGGATATCACCAAGGGCACAATTCAGGTGCATTCAGACCCGGCTATGTATCGCCCGCGCAAATCCAAGCCGCGCAAAGCCGCTTTGTTGAAAGAATTTGAGCGCCGCAATGGGGATCCAAATCAGGGTGGCACGCGCGGCTCAGTCGTCACGGGCTATCAGCAAGAGGCCGAACGTTGTGCGGATTATCTGGCAAACCATGGGGCTAGCCGTGGGGCGAACGTGGCCAAGGGGGCAAAGGTGCCGCTGGCCACGCGCATTATGTATGACAACCATTATGGCTGGTTTGAGAAACAGGGCAGGGGGATCTATGCCCTAAGTCCCGCGGGCATGAGCCGCGCCAAACCCTAGTTCAGGTCAAATGTGCTGACGGAGCCGTCCAACATATGTGGCAGATATAGGGTTTGTCCGGAAATCGTCAGATCGGCGGTGCCCATCGGGGCTTGCAAAATTTTATCTATACGGTCGCCTCGCAGCTGATAGACCGCGCCATTCATCCAGTCATTGACGATAAATCCATCGGCAGAGGCGACCAGACCATCCAGGTTACCCAGGTCTTTGGCCAATAGTGTGGTGCTTTGGGTTTTGATATCGATTTCCACCAAATCGCCCGGCTTGCTGGTTGAAAAATCAGGCTGCATGTTGTGGCCCCAGCCCGCAACCACCAAGGTGGTGCCATCGGTCCAAAGCCCATTCGGGTGCGGCAAATCATCGGAGGCATACCAAGGGCTGGCCTGTTGGCCGTCAAACTTCCAGATGGTGCCGGTCATAAAGTCAGAGATCCAGGCCGCGTTGTCGCTGGCCGCGATGTCGTTGAGAAACACAGTGTTTGGCAGGGTGAAACTTTGGGTGACCTGGCCGGTATCAAGCGCCACCAAATGCAATTTGGTCAGGTCCGCGACCAAAAGCTGGCCTTGGAAAAGCGCCATGCCTTTGGGGGCATCCATGCCTGTGGCCCATTGGCGCTGTGCTAAGGATCCATCGGCGTTTAACAGCGAAATATAGCCGTTGCCGTCGGCCTCCATCGGGCTGCCAACGATATTTGAGACATAAATTCTATTGTGCGCCAGGTCCGTAATAATGGACTCGGGCATGTCAAACCCTTGGGTTTCCCAGGCTTGGGCGGCGGTGGCTGCGCATACAAAGAGGGCTGTTAACAATTTCATCAGAGGTATCCTTTTGACTGATATGGCCTCAAAAGGATCTTTTTTTTAATAATTTTCAACTCATGTTAAATTTGGTATCATAAATCGATACCTAATTTGAGGTTAAAGGTGGAAAATCGATTGTTGGCTGATGCTTTTGCCATTTTGAAACGTGCCTTAAAGGCCCGCGGCATGACCTATGCGCAGTTGGGGGACATACTGGGGCTTTCTGAGGTTTCAGTAAAACGCATGTTTGCCCAGCGAGATTGCAAAATGTCGCGGTTGTTTGAGCTGTGTGATCTGCTTGATTTGCCGCCCGAAGAGGTGCTGCAGCGGGCCCGACGCACCGAGCCTACGTCTCAGCATTTGCCTGTGGCAACTGAAATGGCACTCGCCGCAGACCCATCTTTGTTTCACTTTCTGATCTTGCTGCGCGAAGATTTCTCTGCCCGTGATATCGCAAATGTATATCAGCTTGGTCCGCTTGATATTGACCACTATGGGCGTCAACTCGAACATCTAGGATTGGCAGAACTGCATACGCAGGGGGATGTGCGCCTGAAGCTGTCCCAGCCCATTCGGTTTCGGCAATTTGGGCCTCTGCACCAATTGGTCAAGGCGATCAATCAACAATTTTTGCGCCATGCCATCGACAGGTCTAATGACCTAGACACCAGCTTTCACACCATGGGGCGACGGGTTTTGCCGGACACGGTCACATTGATCCTGCAGGATATCAAGGCGCTGAACGCCAAACTGGCCAACCTTGCGCGTCAGGATCAGATGATCGCAAGCGAGCAGGATTTGGTGTCATTCAAACTGACCGCGGCAGCGGGTATCGTCAACTATCCGCAATTTTTGAAAATTCAGCAGGCCGCACCTTCTGCGATGCCCCTTCCTTAAGTCAGATTTCTTTCAAATTATTTTGAGCTGCGTGTTGACTCCTATGGAAACCAACCCTAGCTATTTCGCTGTTAGCACTCGCCGTCAGGGAGTGCTAATCGCTCCGCTCGGAGTGAGGGAGAAACTTAATAGGGAAACCTAACAATGGCATTTACACCGCTACACGACCGCGTCCTCGTACGTCGCACCGAAAGCGAAGAGAAGACCGCTGGCGGTCTGATCATTCCAGATTCCGCAAAGGAAAAGCCTGCTGAAGGCGAAGTTGTTTCTGTTGGCGAAGGCGCCCGCAAAGACAGCGGCGAACTGATTGCACCAGCCGTAGCTGCTGGCAACAAAGTTCTGTTCGGCAAATGGTCTGGCACAGAAGTCACCGTTGACGGTGAAGAGCTGCTGATCATGAAAGAGTCTGACATTATGGGCATCCTGTCCTAAGTCCGTCGACCCTGAACACCACAAGAATTCTAAGAATTAGGAGCTATTACAATGGCTAAGGAAGTCAAATTTGACACCGACGCGCGTAATGCAATGCTGCGCGGCGTCAACGTTCTTGCAGACGCAGTTAAAGTAACTTTGGGCCCAAAAGGCCGTAACGTTGTGCTGGACAAATCCTTTGGCGCACCACGCATCACCAAAGATGGTGTATCCGTGGCCAAAGAGATCGAACTGGAAGACAAGTTCGAAAACATGGGCGCACAAATGGTGAAAGAAGTTGCTTCTCGCACCAATGACGAAGCAGGCGACGGTACAACAACTGCGACTGTTCTGGCGCAAGCCATCGTCAAAGAAGGTCTCAAGCAGGTTGCTGCTGGCCTGAACCCAATGGATCTGAAGCGCGGCATCGATCTGGCGACAGCCACTGTTGTAGCTGGCATCAAAGACATGGCACGCGAAGTCAAAGACTCTGCGGAAGTTGCTCAGGTTGGTACAATCTCTGCAAACGGCGAAGCTGAAATCGGCAACCAAATCGCAGACGCGATGCAAAAGGTTGGCAACGAAGGCGTCATCACTGTTGAAGAGAACAAAGGTCTGGAAACAGAAACTGATGTTGTCGAAGGCATGCAGTTTGACCGTGGCTTCCTGTCTCCTTACTTTGTCACCAACCCTGACAAAATGATTGCAGACCTCGAAGACTGCATGATCCTGTTGCACGAGAAGAAACTGTCTTCTTTGCAGCCAATGGTTCCACTGCTTGAATCAGTGATCCAGTCCCAGAAACCTTTGCTGATCATCGCTGAAGATGTTGAAGGCGAAGCGCTGGCAACTTTGGTTGTGAACAAATTGCGCGGTGGTCTGAAAATCGCAGCTGTCAAAGCACCTGGTTTCGGCGATCGCCGCAAAGCCATGTTGCAAGACATCGCAATCCTGACTGGCGGCCAAGTGATTTCCGAAGACATCGGCATGAAGCTTGAAAACGTCACAATGGACATGCTGGGTACTGCGAAAAAAGTCACGATCACTAAAGACGAAACCACAGTTGTGGATGGCGCTGGTGAAAAAGCTGAGATCGAAGCACGTGTTGGCCAGATCCGCACCCAGATCGAAGAAACAACCTCTGACTACGATCGTGAAAAACTGCAAGAACGCGTTGCCAAATTGGCTGGCGGTGTTGCTGTTATCCGCGTTGGCGGCATGACTGAAGTCGAAGTTAAAGAACGCAAAGATCGCGTTGACGATGCACTGAACGCGACCCGCGCAGCGGTTCAAGAAGGTGTGATTGTTGGTGGTGGTGTTGCACTGGTTCAGGCCGGTAAAGCTCTGGATACGCTGGAAGGCGCAAATTCCGACCAAAACGCAGGCATCAAAATCGTGTCCAAAGCCATCGAAGCGCCTCTGCGTCAGATTGCTGAAAACTCTGGTGTTGATGGCGCAGTTGTTGCTGGCAAAGTTCGTGAAAACGAAGACAGCAACTTTGGCTTTAACGCCCAGACCGAAGAATATGGTGACATGTTCGCATTCGGCGTTATCGACCCTGCAAAGGTTGCACGTACTGCACTGGAAGACGCGGCATCCATCGCGGGTCTGTTGATCACAACAGAAGCCATGGTTGCAGACAAACCATCCAAAGACGGCGGCGGCGCACCAGCCATGCCTGACATGGGCGGCATGGGCGGCATGATGTAATCATCGCCTTCCATTTGGAAGATTTGGGGTTGCGCACTGCGCAGCCCCTTTTTGTTTGCGGGGCAAACAAGCCTGCGGCGCGGGTATTTTGGTCAAGAACAAAGCCAAAGTTGGTCTTTGGAAAGCTTATGGCCGAGACATCGCGAAAACGTCAGTGGCTTGGGCTTTAGGGCAGGCAGGGATATATGCCATATCTGGCGCAGCACGATCTTTGGAAAGCTTGCCTATATGCGTTTGTTTGTTCTCACCGTACTCACCATGTTGGCCTTTGCCGCAAATTCAATTCTAAATCGGCTTGCCTTGGTTGATCAGGGCATGGATGCGGTGCTGTTTGCAGTGATCCGTCTGGGGACCGGTGCGGTGGCGCTGGCTTTGATCCTGGCAGTGCAGCGGCGAGGCTTTGAGCTGGGTGGTGCGCGCCGCGTTTGGGGGGTGGCAGCCCTGTTGCTTTATATCTTTGGCTTTTCTTATGCCTATCAAGAGCTGGATGCTGGCATTGGCGCATTGATACTTTTTGCTGTGGTACAGATCACCATGTTTGGTGCGGCGGTGCACAGCAAAGAACAGATGCCCTTTCTGCGCTGGATGGGGGCTGGGCTAGCTTTTGCAGGCTTGGCTTGGCTGTTGTGGCCTGCGAGCGCCATAGACGTCAGCGCAGGGCAGGGCGGGATCTCCTTGCCCCATGTGGCGATGATGGTGCTGGCCGGACTAGGCTGGGGCATTTATTCAATCGCTGGCCGTCGTGAAGCCAATGCGACCCAAGCGACGGCAATGAATTTCATTCTGGCCGCACCTCTTAGTATGCTGGTTCTGGGTGCGGTGTCGGTGGATGCATCTACGCTTTCTGCTACCGGTGTGCTCTTGGCAACCACCTCAGGTGTACTGACCTCGGGCCTTGGCTATGCGCTTTGGTACAGCGTTCTGCCGCAATTGGGCGCAAGCCGCGGGGCCGTTGCGCAGCTGACTGTGCCGGTGATTGCCCTGTTGGCAGGTCTGGTATTTCTGGGTGAAGACGTCAGTCTGCGCGCTGCCTTTGCCACTGTCTTGGTGCTGAGCGGTGTCTCCCTGTCCATGCGGCGTGCCTAGAGGACCCCAAAAACATTTCGCTATTTGAGCCCGCATGCGTCTATGGTTTTGCTATGAAACGCAAATGGATGTTTGGCCTTGGCCTATATGCGCTGCTGTTGGGCGGCGGGTTTTGGTTGGGACAGAGCCTGTCTCATTCGGTGCAACTGTCCGCGGGTCAAGGCTCGATCTGGTCGCCCATGGTGTTGGCCGTTGCTGCTATTTACCTGTTGACCTCTGCCTTGCCCTTTGTGCCTGGGGCTGAGATTGGCCTTGGGTTGATGATGGTCTTTGGCGTGCGTGTCGCGCTTGTGGTCTATGGTTGTATGGTGATTGCGCTTTGGCTGGCATTTGGCGTGGGGCGCCTTGTGCCACAACGGCACTTGCTGGGTTTGTTTTCAGCTCTGCATATGGTGCGTGCGGCTGATTTGGTGCGCCAGACAACGGTGCTGTCTCCAAAGGAACGCAGCGATTTTCTTTTGGCCAGACTGCCCGGCCGTGTCGCGCCATATCTGTTAAATAACAGATACTTAGCTTTGATCGTGGTGTTGAATCTGCCGGGCAATGCGATCATTGGCGGTGGCGGCGGTATCGCGCTGGTGGCTGGGCTAAGCCGCCTGTTCAGTGTTGGTGGCTATATGTTGGCAACCGCCCTTGCAGTGGCCCCAATCCCAGTCCTGGTGATGCTGTTGGGCTACCGCCCGCTTTGAGCACGCGCCATAAAAAAAGGAGGGCAAAAAGCCCCCCTTTGCTATTGTGTATTTCAGCCTATCAGCCTTGCAGGGCGCGCACTTCGATCTCGCCCTCTTCGCGGGCGCGAATGGCCAAAGCCGCAGAATGCGACCCAGCAGCGGTGGTGAAATATGGAATGCGATCATTCAATGCGACCGCGCGAATATCGCGGCTGTCTTCCACCGCTTGCGCGCCTTCGGTGGTGTTCATTACCAGTGAAATTTCGCCATTTTTCAGCATGTCCACCACATTCGGGCGACCTTCATAGACCTTATTGACTTTTTCACAGGTCACGCCTTGGGCTTCCAGCCAGCTTGCGGTGCCCGCCGTGGCCACAATGCTAAAGCCCAGACCAGTCAGAATTTGCGTTGCTTCCAGCACCAAGGGTGTTTTGTCTGCATCCTTGATGGACACAAAGACTTTGCCCGCGCTTGGCAGCACCATGCCAGCCCCCATTTGCGCCTTTAGGAAAGCGGTTGCAAAGTCACGATCCCAACCCATGACTTCGCCGGTAGAGCGCATTTCTGGCCCCAAAATCGTATCAACGCCGGGGAAGCGGTTAAACGGCATCACGGCTTCTTTGACAGAGAACCACGGCATGATCGGATCCGCCAAAGTCATCTGGTCGGCAATTGGCTGTGGGGCAGAAATATCTGCGCCCTCTTCATAGGGTGGACGCTCTGGGAAGTTGCTAAGCGGTTCACCCGCCATCAGGCGAGCGGCAATCGCGGCAATGGCGCTGTCGGTGGCTTTGGCCACAAAGGGCACGGTGCGCGAGGCGCGTGGGTTGACCTCGATCAGGTAAACATCGCCGTCCTTCACCGCGAACTGAACGTTCATCAGACCCTTCACATTCAGCGCCAGGGCCAGTGCCACGGCTTGACGTTTAATCTCGTCAATCAGATCTGTGGACAGGCTATAAGGCGGCAAGGAACAGGCAGAATCCCCAGAGTGAACACCGGCTTCTTCGATATGTTGCATGATGCCCGCGATATGCACGTTTTCACCGTCACATAGGGCGTCAACATCCAGTTCGGTTGCGCCATCCAGATAGCTGTCCAGCAGAACCGGACTATCGCCGGACACCACAACAGCCTCTTTGATATAACGCTCAAGCTGTGCCATATCGCGCACGATTTCCATCGCGCGGCCCCCCAAAACATAAGACGGGCGGATCACCAAAGGAAAACCAATGTCGCTTGCGATTTCAAGCGCTTGCGCGTCGGTGGACGCAATGCCATTCACTGGCTGTTTCAGCTTGAGATCATTGACCAAGGCTTGGAACCGCTCGCGGTCTTCGGCCAGATCAATGGCGTCTGGCGAGGTGCCTAGAATAGGAATGCCAGCCTCTTCCAGCGCATTGGCCAGTTTCAGCGGGGTCTGCCCACCAAACTGAACAATCACACCGTGCAATGTGCCGTTTTCCTGTTCGACACGCATGATTTCCATCACATGTTCAAAGGTCAGCGGCTCAAAATACAGACGATCCGAGGTGTCATAGTCTGTTGAAACCGTTTCAGGGTTACAATTCACCATGATGGTTTCGTAACCAATTTCTGTCAGCGCATAACAGGCGTGGCAGCAGCAATAATCAAACTCGATGCCTTGGCCAATCCGGTTTGGACCGCCCCCCAGAATTACCACTTTTTTGCGATCACTTGGGCGCGCTTCACATTCGGCTTCACCAAACACCGGTGCTTCGTAAGTGGAATACATATAAGGCGTTTGGGCCTCAAATTCCGCAGCACAGGTGTCGATACGCTTAAAGCTGGCTGTCACACCCAGGTTCACACGGGCGCGGCGCACATTGTCTTCATCACGGCCTGTCAAAATGGCCAAGCGTGCATCGGTAAAGCCCATCATTTTCAGGCGGCGCAATGCATCTTCGGTGACGGGCAGGCCGTTTTTACGCACGCCTTCTTCGGCTTCCACAATCTCGCGGATCCGGTCCAGGAACCACGGGTCAAACATTGTGACATTGTGGATTTCTTCGTTGGTCAGGCCGTGGCGCATCGCTTGGGCAATGGTGCGCATCCGGTCAGGGGTTTGCTGGCTGATCGCTTTGATCACCGCGGCCTTTTCCGGCGCCCCTTCGATTTCAATCTCGTCAAACCCGGTCAGACCAGATTCCATCGATGCCAGTGCTTTTTGCAGGGACTCATGGATCGTACGTCCGATTGCCATGGCTTCCCCGACGGATTTCATTGCCGTGGTCAGATAGGGCTCAGAGCCTGGGAATTTCTCGAAAGCGAATTTCGGGATCTTGGTAACCACGTAATCAATTGACGGCTCAAACGATGCCGGTGTGACCTTGGTGATGTCATTGTCCAGCTCGTCCAGCGTATAGCCGACGGCCAATTTCGCCGCGATCTTGGCAATCGGGAAACCGGTCGCCTTAGAGGCCAGGGCAGACGACCGCGACACACGCGGGTTCATTTCAATCACAACCATACGGCCGTCCGCTGGATTCACAGCCCATTGCACGTTGGAACCACCGGTTTCCACACCAATCTCGCGCAGAACCGAAATCGAATGGTTCCGCATGATCTGATATTCTTTGTCCGTCAGTGTCAGGGCAGGGGCCACGGTGATCGAGTCACCCGTATGCACGCCCATCGGATCGATGTTTTCGATGGCACAAACGATAATGGCGTTATCCGCAGTGTCGCGGACCACTTCCATTTCGAATTCTTTCCAGCCCAGCAAGCTTTCATCAATCAGGATCTGGTTCACCGGGGATGCATCCATGCCGGTGCGGCAAAAATGGATGTAATCTTCGCGGTTATAGGCAACACCGCCACCGGTACCGCCCATGGTAAAGGCCGGGCGAATGATGGCTGGCAACCCGATGTCTTCCAGCTCTTCCAATGCCAGACGCACGCCTTCGTCCAGATCGTCGTCGCCATTGCCTTTCTTGGGGGCGGTCACAATGGACGCGCGCGGGTTCTCAATGCCGAGACGATCCATCGCTTCGCGGAACAATTTGCGATCTTCTGCCATTTCAATCGCTTCACGTTTCGCGCCGATCATCTCGACGTTAAACTTGTCCAGCACACCCATTTCTTCCAGCGCCAAAGAGGTGTTCAATCCGGTCTGCCCACCCATGGTCGGCAACAACGCATCGGGGCGCTCTTTTTCGATGATTTTCGCCACAACCTCGGGGGTGATCGGCTCGATATAGGTTGCGTCAGCCAATTCCGGGTCGGTCATGATCGTTGCCGGGTTGCTGTTCACCAGAATAATCCGGTAGCCTTCTTCGCGCAGCGCCTTACAGGCCTGAGCACCCGAATAGTCAAATTCGCAGGCCTGTCCAATTACAATTGGACCAGCACCGATAATCATGATGGATTTTATGTCAGTTCTTTTTGGCATGGCAGACCTCAGAGGTAGGGGGCGGGGCAGACTCGCCGCGGGCGCAAATTGTCGTGGGTTATAGACATCAGAAGACGAGGTGCAAGGGGCTTTCAGCAATTGCAGACCAGACATTTTAGACCATTTGGTAAGCTTTCCCCTAAAGGTCTTTGGCAGCCTCCCCCGACGCAACCAATACGTGCCCCCAAAAGCCTCTGTCGTTATATCTCTGTAGGGCGACTTGTTTGTGGCCTGTGAACTCCGCCACTTAGCGTTATACCGAAGTAATGGATGTAAAGGAACACCGGTGAAGATTCGCTTTGATCAGGGCCCACTTGGGGCCGGCACATGTTTTAGCGCCCCCTCTGACATGATCATCGCAGAGGACGCATCGCAGGTGCCCCAAGCCTTGGATGCGCTGCAAGCTGCTCGGGATGCGGGCTATTGGGTTGCGGGTTACGCCAGCTATGAACTGGGCTATGCGCTTGAACCCAGATTGTTGCCACGCATGCCAAAAAATCGCGCCTTGCCGCTGATATGCTTTGGCGTCTATGGCGCGCCTGGCCTGCAAGCCTTGCGCCACGGGTCTTGCCGGTTGGAAAACGCGACACCCCGTTGGGATGAACAAAGATACACACGCGCCTTTGAGGTTGTGAATGGGTTTATTGGCGCCGGTGATATCTACCAGGCCAACCTGACCTTTCCGCTCGACGTGACCTATTCAGGCGAAACCCAAGCCCTTTATGCGGCCCTCACCGCGCGACAACCGGTTGGGCAAGGTGCCCTTGTGTTGCAAGACAACGGCCCGGATTTGCTCAGTCGCTCACCAGAACTGTTTTTTCGCACAACATCTGATGGCACAATAGAAACCCGCCCGATGAAGGGCACGCAGCCGCGCTCTGAAAACCCAGAGGAAGACGCGCGTTTGATCGCTTGGCTGCAAGCGGATGAAAAAAACCGCGCCGAAAACCTGATGATCGTCGACCTACTGCGCAATGACATCAGCCGTGTGGCTGAACTTGGCTCGGTCAAGGTGCCGGAATTGTTCAAGGTCGAGAGCTATGCCACGGTGCACCAAATGGTGTCCTTGGTGCGCGCCAAACTACGCCCCAAAACTTCTTTGGGCGATATTTTCCAGGCTTTGTTTCCCTGTGGCTCTATCACCGGTGCCCCAAAGCTACGGGCGATGGAAATTCTCAATGATCTGGAACCCTGGGCGCGTGATATCTATTGCGGAACAATCGGCTGGGCCGCACCAGATGGGCGCAGCGAATTCAATGTCGCCATTCGGACCCTGACCGCGCAAGACGGCAAAGCGACGTTGAATGTCGGCGGTGGCGTAGTTTGGGATAGCACGGCCGCATCAGAATACGAGGAAGCGCTATGGAAAGCCCGCTACGCAGCGGCGTTCCAGCAGGAACGCGATTGATTGAAACCTTTGGCTGGCATCCCGATACCGGATTTCGCCACCTTGATCGCCACCTCAGCCGCATGGCGCGTTCTGCCCATGCGCTTGGTTTCGATTTCGCGCAAGACGCGGCACTCTCGGCCATACGGGTGGCAGGGAATGCGGGCCTGCGGTGTCGCTTAACTCTGGGCCAAGACGGTTTTGACTTTACCTCAGCCCCCTTGGGCAGCACGCCCAAACAATGGGCCGTTCAAATCTCGAACAAACGATTGGACGCCAACGACATCTGGCTGCGCCACAAAACAACCCAACGCGCGCTGTATGACGCCGAACGCGCCGCCTTGCCCAAAGGCACCGATGAATGGCTCTTTGCCAACCAGGACGGCGAGTTTTGCGAAGGCACCATCACCAACCTTTTTGTCACCCGGCCCGACGGCCAAATGATCACGCCCCCCATAACCGCCGGTGTCCTGCCCGGCATTCTGCGCGGGATGCTGCTTGATCAGGGCAGGGTGATCGAAAGCCCTGTTACCCTGCAAGACCTGCAAAGCGCCTCTGCAATTCATATGGGCAATTCGCTGCGCGGATTGATCAAAGCTGATCTGATATCCCCCTAATCGCCTATTGCGCCGCGTGATCCATCACAGAGCTTTCTGCGGCCCGGTACAGATAGTCGCGTGTCAAAGGCACCGCAGTCTGTTCGCGCGTGATCTGAAACTGAAACACACATTGTCGATGCAGCCGAAATGTCAGCTCTGCGGCCACTAGATAAAACCGCCACATCCGGCAAAACCGCGCATCATACAGCGCCTCTGCCTCTTCAATGTGGTTGGAAAACCGATCATGCCAATGCCGCAGCGTCTCGGCATAATGTAATCGCCAGACCTCCACGTCGGTGACCCACAATCGCTCTTTTTCAAGCGCTTTCAGCACCTCTGACATCGACGGCACATATCCCCCCGGAAAAATGTATTTATTCACCCAGGGGCTGGTGCGACTGGGGGGCGCGGCGCGTCCAATTGTGTGAACCAATGCAACCCCGTTGCGCGACAACCGTTTGCGCAGTTGATCAAAAAACACCCGGTAATGCGGCACGCCAACATGCTCAAACATCCCAACCGATACAATGCGATCAAACCGTGTGTTTAAACTGCGGTAATCCTTCAATAAAATGCTGACGCGGTCGGTCAACCCAGCCTCGGCCACCCGTTGTTTGGCAACCGCCTGCTGTTCTTGTGACAAGGTCACCCCTGTGACCTGTACCCCATAATCCTGCGCTAAGGTCAGCGCCATGCCGCCCCATCCACAGCCGATATCCAAAACATGTTGGTCAGGCTCCAGACACAGTTTTGTAGCGATATGCGCCTTTTTGGCGCGCTGAGCAGCGCCAAGCGACATGTCAGGCTCGCGAAAATAGGCACAGGAATATTGCTTGTCGTCATCCAAAAACAAATCATACAGCGCGCCGGATAAATCATAATGATGCGCGACATTCTTTTGCGCCCGGCCCATCGGATTAAATTGATGCACGCGTTTGGTCAGCGGTCCCAAAAAACGCTCAACCCCATGACCACGTCCCAATGAAAAATTACGAATGCCCAGCGATAGCAACCCATACAGATCATCATTTTCTATGGTCAGCGTGCCGTCCATATAGCCTTCGCCAACGGCCAGCTCCGGGCTTAAGATTATGCGCCGGGGCAATGACGTGTCATGGAGCGTAATTTTTACCGGCGCGTCATCGGCGCGGCGCTGCCCCATGCGTTCGACCCGCCCATCGGGCAGGGTGATTTCTAAAACTCCAGTGCGGATCAGCTGTCGCATCATCCGCAAAAACAGGGTCGTCCACATGCGTCCCTCCAGCGTTTTCCTCCGATTGTCCGGCGCACAGCGCGCAGATAGAATTGCCCCATAGTCTGCAAAACCAAACGCCGGTTTGTAAAGAATTGTCTTTCGTCCCTCAAATGGTGGGTCAAAATGCGCCCACACACCGCGATTTCGCACCTTCACAGCAGTCATTGCTTGACTTCCTGCCACGCACACGGTGTATCGGCCCGGACGAATTTTTTAGAACGGGTCGCCCAGCGGCCCCTGTTCTGACGGCCCCAACGTGGGCTTGGATGAAAGGCAAAGACATGCACGCATATCGCAGCCATACCTGCGCAGATCTGAACAAATCCAACGTGGGCGAAACCGTTCGCCTGTCAGGTTGGGTACACCGCGTTCGCGACCACGGCGGCTTGCTGTTTATCGACCTGCGCGATCACTATGGCATCACTCAGGTTATGGCGGACCCCGACAGCCCGGTGTTTGCAGACCTTGAAAAAGTGCGCAGCGAATGGTGCATTCAGATCGAAGGCAACGTGCTGGCACGTGACGAAAGCCTTGTGAACAAAAATATCCCAACCGGCGAGATCGAGGTGTTTATCCGGGGTCTCGAAGTATTGGGTGCCGCCGAAGAACTGCCATTGATGGTGTTTGGCGATCAGGAATACCCCGAAGAAACCCGCCTAAAGTATCGTTTCCTCGACCTGCGCCGCGAGCAGATGCAAGACAGCATGAAGCTGCGCTCTGACGTGGTGATGTCGATGCGCAAACGCATGTGGGACAAAGAATTCCGCGAATATCAAACGCCGATTATCACCGCATCCTCCCCAGAGGGCGCGCGTGACTTTTTGGTGCCATCTCGTCTGCACCCGGGCAAATTTTACGCCCTGCCACAGGCCCCACAGCAGTTCAAACAGCTGATGATGGTTGCGGGTTTTGACAAATACTTCCAAATCGCACCGTGCTTCCGCGACGAAGACCCACGTGCCGACCGTTCGCCAACCGACTTCTACCAGCTCGACCTGGAAATGAGCTTTGTTGAACAGCAAGACGTGTTTGACACCATCGCCCCAGTCTTGGCAGGCGTGTTTGAAGAATTCGGTGGTGACAAAAAAGTCGACGCACCAAACGACTGGCCACAGATTTCTTATAAAGAGGCCGCGCTGAAATACGGTTCTGACAAACCTGACCTGCGTAACCCAATCGAAATGCAAGTTGTCTCCGAACATTTCGCAGGCTCTGGCTTTGCCATCTTTGCAAAATTGCTGGAAACCGAAGGCACCGAAATTCGCGCGATCCCTGCGCCATCCGGCGGCTCACGCAAATTCTGTGACCGCATGAATAAATTCGCCCAACAAGAAGGCCTGCCCGGCATGGGCTATATCTTCTGGCGCGAAAAAACAGCTGATGCTGTTGCCCAAGAGCTGGGCATCAAAGTCAAAGAAGCCCAAGCCAAGCTGAAATCCGGCGAAGTCGAAGGCGGCATGGAAGCGGCCGGTCCTCTGGCCAAAAACATTGGCCCAGAGCGCACCGAAGCCATCCGTCAGCAACTTGGTCTGGGTGTGGGCGATGCAGCCTTCTTCCTTGGCGGCAAACCCAAAGCCTTTGAACCGGTTGCAGGCCGCGCCCGTAACGTGATCGGCAACGAACTTGGCTTGACCGACACCAACCGCTTTGCCTTTGCTTGGATCGTTGATTTCCCAATTTATGAAAAAGACGAAGAAACCGGCAAAATCGACTTTGAACACAACCCGTTCTCGATGCCACAGGGCGGCATGGATGCGCTGAACGGCGATCCGCTGGACGTCCTTGGCTACCAATATGATTTGGCGTGTAATGGCTACGAATTGGTCTCTGGCGCGGTACGGAACCACAAGCCAGAAATCATGTTCAAAGCCTTTGAAATTGCTGGCTATGGCAAAGACGAAGTCGAAAAACGTTTTGGTGCGCTTGTGAATGCCTTCCAATACGGTGCCCCTCCACACGCGGGCTGCGCCGCTGGTGTTGACCGCATCGTGATGTTGTTGGCTGATCAACAGAACATCCGTGAAGTTGTGATGTTCCCCATGAACCAACGCGCCGAAGACCTGATGATGAACGCGCCAAATGATCCGCAAAGCGATCAGTTGATGGAACTGGGCCTGCGCGTCATTCCACAAGACTAAACGCGCTTCATGAAAATTAGAAAAGGGGGTCCTAGGCGGCCCCCTTTTTGCGTTTTAGGCAAGGCCCCGCCGCAATTTACAAAATTCGACGGAAAGCCTGAACTGTTGCGTTTAACTTGTGTATCTTGGGCCAAAAGCAAACCAGAGGCAGTCATGTTTGATCCGCATATTGCAGAAATCCGTTTTGGCACGGGTCTGTCACCCACAGCCCAACCGCCACAAAGCATCCAAGACATGCTGAACGGTTTAACGAGCCCGGATCATATGGCCACCCGCTTTCCAATCGAACCCTATGACCAATTCCGTCACCGCGTCGCGGCCTTTAACGATGTGCGCCGGACTGAACGGAAAAACCGTGGCACAGAACTGGCCGAACGCATGGCCAAAGAACGGAAATCTTTGGTCAAAGATGCCCGCACCACCTATGCAACCACATTCCGCAACGCACTGCTGCGCCGCGTCCATTCTGAAACCGGACTGCGCGAGCGTCTGGCGTTTTTCTGGGCCGATCACTTCACCGCCCATGGCAAAGTCATGATCGTGAAATGGGCCACCTCACCCTATGTGCAAGAGGCCATTCGCCCCAATATCACCGGCACTTTCGCGGATCTTCTTATCAGCGCGGTCACCCATCCGCTGATGTTAAACTATCTGGATCAACAGCAATCGGTTGGCCCAAACAGCAAACGCGCAACTCCCAAAAACCAACGCGGTCTAAACGAAAACCTCGCCCGCGAAGTGTTGGAATTGCACACTTTGGGCGTGGATGGTCCATATTCCCAAGCCGACGTACGTCAGCTCGCGGAATTGTTCACCGGCATGGGCTATGACCGGGCAGGGGCGTTTAAATTTGATCCGCGCGCGGTTGAACCGGGGCACGAGACGGTTTTGGGCAAATCTTATGGTAGCAACGGCGGTCTGCGCGACATCCAGGCGGCGCTACGCGATCTGGCCAACCATCCGGTGACCGCCAAACATATCGCCACCAAGCTTGTGCGGCATTTCATCAGCGATCAGCCAGATCCAGATCAGGTCAAAGCTGTCGAAACTGCCTTTTTGCAAACCGGTGGTGACCTGATGGCGCTCTATCAGGCGATGTTGGATCACCCTGCCAGCTGGACCACCACAGCGCAAAACGTCAAACTGCCAATTGATTTCATAGCCAGCGCCCTGCGTGCGTTGGACATCGGCGAACCCTATTTGACCCGTAGCCGCGAAAAAGATCTGCGCAATATCCTGTACATCCCGTTACAAATCATGGGGCAACCCTGGGAAAAGCCTAACGGTCCAGACGGCTGGCCCGAAGAAAATAGCCACTGGATCACCCCGCAATTCATGGCGGCGCGTCTGCAATGGGCGCTGGCCGCCCCGCAGGCGCTGCGACGCACGTTACCCGATCCGCGGACCTTTGCCTCCGCTGCGCTGGGCAACCGTTTGACCCAGGAAATTCGTTTCGCCGCCGAGGCCGCAGAAAACCGTTGGGAGGGCATTGCGCTTGTGTTGTCCTCGCCCGCGTTTCAACGACAATAGGAGCCGCGCTGATGAGCCTGTCCCGCCGCAAGTTTTTATCGCAAGCCACATTGCTTGGCTGTTCCGCTGCCGCCAGCCCCTTGTTGACGCCGATCAGTCTGGCATCAGCCCCTGGCGATCGTCGTCTGGTGGTGATCATCCTGCGTGGCGGCATGGATGGTATCGATGTATTGCGCCCCTGGGGGGATGCCGAATTTGGCGCGTTGCGTCCAAATCTTGCCAAAGACCAAAACAGCAATCTACAAATCACAGATTTTCACGGAATTCATCCAGCCTTAAAAGACCTTTTGCCACTTTGGAGGCAGGGCGATTTGGGGTTTGTACAAGCCACATCAACGCCTTATCGAAACAAGCGCAGCCATTTTGACGGTCAAGACTTGCTCGAAGCGGGCACCGCCGACCTGGCCCCATTGGGCCGTCGCACGGGCTGGCTGAACCGCATGTTGCCGCACCTTAAAGGGGCCAAGGAGCATACGGCCTTTGCCTTGGGCCGCGAAGATATGCTGTTGTTGGCTGGCTCCGCGCCGGTGTCCAATTGGTCGCCAGAAGTGGACTTGACCCTCTCATCTCAGGGTTTACGCCTCTTGGAATTAACCATGCAAAATGATCCTGAAATGGCGGCCGCCATGGCCGAGGCCATTCGCCTTGCGGGCTCTGACGGGGATTCAGTGACCTTTGATCTGGAACCCCAGGGCATGATGGATGAAATGATGGCCGACGCCAAAGACGCCCGCACCGGTCGTCCACATCTGAAAATCGCGGATTTTGCCGCCGAGCAGCTCAAGGCAGAAACCCGCATTGCGTCGTTTTCGATTTCCGGCTGGGACACCCATGCCCAACAACAGCGCGCACTGAATACGCCGCTCAAGCGTCTGTCAGAAACCCTTTTGCGCCTAAAGACCCAATTGGGTGCGCCCATTTGGCAGGACACCACCGTTTTGTGCATGACGGAATTTGGCCGCACCGTGCGCGAAAATGGCACAAAAGGCACCGATCACGGCACCGGTGGCACGATGATTATGGCAGGCGGTGCCATCAATGGGGGGCGGGTGCTGGGCGACTGGCCCGGTCTGTCAGAACCGGATCTATATCAGGCACGCGACCTGATGCCCACAAGTGACGTACGGTCATGGGCCGCCTGGGCGATGCACGACAGCATTGGCATTTCGCGCACAGCCTTGCAAAGCGAGGTGTTTGCCGGGCTGGATATGGGCGTTTCCCCGGGGCTGTTGCGCTAGTCACATCGCCTGTCGACTCACCAATCGTTGCTGCAGCATCAAGGTCAGTTGTGCTTGTTTTTGATCCAAAGCCTTGCCCTTTTCATGGGACAGGCGCAGCGCATCTACGGCAGATTTCAATGCCAGATCCCCAGCGCTCAGGGCGATGCCGCATAAAAATGGCACAACATAGCTGAACATCTGATCATCTTCGGGCTGGGCCAAAACCTCGGCGGCGTGGGCCAGATCATCCAAATAGGCCATTGGATCGGGGGTGATTTTTTCATCATGTAAAGCGCGCAGGCCGCTGGGAACCCGTTCGGTGGGCAAATGACTTAAGATGCAAGTTTGGAATGCCACTAATGATTCCAGAGGCTTAGAGAGGAAGTGATCCGCACCGGCGCTGCGGCAAGCCCGCGCTAATGTGTCGTCCCCCGAGGTGGCAATCAGCACCGAGACCCGCGGGTCAGTTTGGTTAAGATCCCGGATCAGATCCAGCCCGGACCCGTCTGGCAACCCAATATCAATCACCGCGACAGACGGCCGGTACACCCGCAGGTGTCGCCGTGCAGATCGTAAACTGTCAGCACGCCGAATGCGGGCCCCGCTTTTCAGGCAAATCAAGCGCAAAGCCTCGCTGGCAAAACGGCTGTCTTCGACCACCAAAACCGTCAACCCCAACAGGGGCCGGCGGGCTGTGGGCTTGCCCAGATATCCAAGACTGTTGAACTCGTCCATTGCCTCCTCCTGCATTTTCATAGGGCTAGGCTAAGCAAGCAAGTGCTAACAGCAGGTTAAAAGCCCGCGTCGGCGTGTCGCTTGTGTGTTGCGCAGGCTTTGCCCATAACGACAGCACTTAAGACATACACAAAGGAGAGACCGATGATCGGCCGCCTGAACCACGTAGCAATCGCTGTTCCTGATCTAGACGCCGCTGTGGCGCAATATAAAAATGCCCTAGGGGCCACCGTGGGCGCACCACAAGACGAGCCGGATCATGGCGTGACCGTGGTGTTTATCGAATTGCCAAATACCAAGATCGAGCTGTTGTACCCGCTGGGCGAGGACAGCCCAATCAACGGCTTTCTTGCCAAAAACCCAGCTGGTGGCATTCACCACATCTGCTATGAAGTCGAAGACATTCTGGCAGCCCGCGATAAGTTGAAAGACTCCGGTGCGCGCGTTTTGGGCAGCGGTGACCCAAAGATCGGGGCGCATGGCAAGCCTGTGCTGTTTTTGCATCCCAAAGATTTCAACGGTTGTCTCGTCGAACTTGAACAGGTCTAAAGCCAATCTTGGCCTTGTAGGCCCCTAAATTGATGCTAAGTCAGGGCCAAGCGCCCTGACACCCGTGTTCTCAAAGGAATTGCAATGTCCATCACCTCTGCCATCGTCTTATTTGCCGTCATCTGGTTTATGATGTTTTTGGTGGTTATTCCCATTCGGTTGAAAACCCAGGGGGATATGGGCTCTGTTGTGCCGGGCACCCAGGCGGGGGCACCTGAACATCATAACCTCAAGAAAAAAGCATGGATCACCACTGCGCTGAGCGCGGTTCTATGGGGCATCTTATTCTGGGTGATCACCACGGGCCAGATCACCGTGCGGGATTTTGATTGGATGGATCGTTTGCCGCCAGTGTCTGAAAGCTAAGGCTTTTTAAGGGTATTTGGCTTAGGACAAATGGGCTGAAAAACCTTTGCGCTGCTCTAGTTTGTGAAAAATATGGGTGAAGGTTGCCGCGCCCAAGACCGGCACCAGCAGATTGACCAGCGGAATGGTCAACGGGATCGCCATCAAAACACCCGCAGCCCAAATGGTCACACGGTGTTCGCGGCGTAGATCTTTTGCCCCCAAACGACCCACGCGCCGCATCGCCGCAATGGTGAAATACTCTCGTCCCAACAAAAATCCGTTCAGTCCCCAGAAAATAAACGGGGCCAGCGGCGGCAGCGCCAAATAGAGCAGCAACGCGCCAATGTTGGCCACGATCAGCAGGCCAAGAAAGCTGAGCGTGTCTTGTATCGCCTCTGACAGCGGCACCGGGGTGGCGGCGGGCAGGCCCGGATAATGCCGGTCTTCGACCGCATCAGCCACCTGTTCCAAAAACAGCGACGTAAAGGCCGAGGACACTGGCACCATCAAAAAGATCGACAGCACCAAAACCACCAGAAAAGACCCGATGCCAATCACCAACCCCAAGCCATCAGAGCTGCCCACAAACCCGGCCAGCGTCTCTTTGACGTTAAACCAATCTAGCACGCCCAGCAAAAGCAAATAGGCACCGACCAACAGCGCCAGCGTCAGGCCAATGCCAGTGATCAGAACTTTGCGAAACCGGTGATCTCCCAATTGCCCAAGGGCTTTGACAAAAGCGTTTAGGATTAGGCCGACGGCCATATGACTTTCTCCTCAAGGTTGGGGCGTGGGCGGTCCGGCGGGGCGAATTTCTCGGTTCCAATGTGGATCAATCCAGCCAAGGCCTCGTGGTCTTGCAGCCCCAGTCCCGCGCTTAAAAAACCGCGATCATGTGACATCACACCGCTGAGCCAATTGGCCCCCCAACCGGCGGCCAGCGCCGCATTCAACAGCGCCAAACAAACGGCACCGGCTGAATAGACCTGTTCTATCTGGGGCACCTTCGCCACCTCTACCGGGCTTGACACCACCGCAATCGCCAGTTGGCCCGTGTCAAATTGAAAGCGCGCCTTTTCCGTCTGGGCCGCGTCAAGCGCAAGCGCCTGGGCGCGCTGACCGGCCAGATCACCCAATTGCGCCAGCTTGGCCTGATCCAGCACGATCAGCCGCCAGGGTTCCAATTTACCATGATCTGGCGTGCGCAACGCAGCCTCCAGAATTGGCATCAGCGCAGCTTTCTCAGGCACTGGCAAGGTGAGGGTTTTGGCAGGGCGCGAGCGGCGGGTCAGCAGAAATTCAAGCGCGGCAGGGTTTGGGGTCGGCATATGTCTCTCCGGTGCGTCTGCGCATGTGATCTGCGCAAAGTCAAAATTCGCGTAATTGGCTGGGCTGCTGCGCGATTGGCAATCTCCGGGCTGTCTTGGCCCTCAAATAGGTACAGGGGGGCAGGCTCGCAACCTTTCTGCACAAATTAATTCAGTGACCTGAAGGTTTTGGTCAAATCACGCAGGCCGTTACCGGCGGCATCGTCTGGGGCTTTTGTCATTGTTTCACGGACCCAGACCATTGTTTGCCCTAAATCTATACGCGTGAGCACGCCGCGCCTTTACAGGCCGCACCCTAGGTCCAAAACCAGCGCAGCAAAGCAAGGCACAGCCCGCTTGCAACAATCAAACCCAGCCGCTGCAAAAGCCAGCTAAGCGGTGTCGTCGCGCGCCACCACATAAACCCCTTCGGGCAAATCTAGGGCGGCGGCCAGGTCTTCGGCCTGTCGCATCGAAAGGGTGATTTTCTCAACCTTGTCGGTGCGCGGGTCAAGTTGCTCAATTGTGATACAATCTTCAAAAAGATTGATGGCGATGTCTTCTTGCAGATGGGCGCTGCCTTCATCCACCAGTGTGACGATGGTCGAGTCAAACTCGTGCTCGATGCTGAACATGTTCTCAGCCTAACCGACAAGGGAAAATTGGCAAGCCCCTGAGATCACGTTGAAATTACGAAAAAAATTTCAAATAGCTGCGCTGTTGTCTTTCTTTGTGCAGACGAAGCCCCTAATCTGAGCGCAAAGGAGCCTGCAATGCCAGTCGATATCTGTAAAACGGCCCTAAGGGTTCTGGCGTTTTGCGTGCTGACATCCTGTGCCGCGCCGATTGATTTTGCAGCGCAGGACGCAGCGGAATTGCCTGATGCAAACAGCTTTGAGGGCATCGCCGCTCGCATCGCGCCTGTGGCGCAACACACCTGCGAAGCCTTTGGCCTTGCCATAGACTGCCGCATTCAGATCTTTCTTGCCTCCACCAAAACCGAAACCTCAAATGCCTTCCAGTCCTTTGACAACCGGGGCCGCCCCTTCCTTTTGGTGACACCAGAATTGCTGGACGAGGCCAAAAATGCTGATGAGGTGGCGTTGGTTTTGGGCCACGAGGCCGCACATGCGGTATTTGGGCATTTGCACATGCGCAGCGATGTCACAGAAAAAGAAGCGCGCGCACTGGCCAAAGTTCTGCAAGCCCAGGATGGCAAAATCAAATCAGAAGCGCAGGCCCAGATGGTGCGGGCGTTGTTTGGCGATCGCTCAGCACGGCGGCATGCGGAACTAGAGGCGGATGCATTAGGGGCCTTGTTGGCGCGCGAAGCGGGTTATAATGCGGCGCGGGGCGCGCGTTTTATCGAACGTATCGAAGACCCTGGCCGACATTTGCTCAGCACCCACCCGTCAAACAAACAGCGTTTGGCTGCCATTACCCGTGCACTGAAATACGGGCGTTTGCCCAGAATGCCCCAATGAACCAGAATGCCCCAATGAACCAGAATGCCCCAATGAACGAGCTCGGCCTCGCCCGCTGATCCAAACTGCGCGCTGGCAGCTTGGCCTTGCCTTGGGTAATGTCACAGGGCATCAAACGCACCTTCAACACTGCCTGCGGATCCATCACATGCTTTCAATCAAACCCATCGCCAGTCTGTTGCTTGTGGCCTCTGTTATGGCAGGCTGTGTCACCCCAAGCCCCACGTCGCAAAACCCACAACGCAACGCCTCTGCCGCGCCAACCTTTGATGCCACTGGTCCACAGGCACTGCGCTTTCAACGCGTCATTGCCCGTATGGAACCCATCGCAGAACGCATCTGCCACAACCACACTGGGGGCGCGGAGAACTGTGACTATCAGATCGTGTTGGACAAGCGGGCAGGGGCCCCGTCAAACGCTTATCAATCGCAAGATAATACAGGTCGGCCGGTGTTGACCTTTACGGCGGCCATTCTTGCAGAGTTTCGAAATGATGACGAATTGGCCTTTGTGCTGGGCCATGAAGCCGCGCATCACATTGCCGGCCATATCGCGCAGACTCGCAAAACAGCAACCGTTGGCGCCTTGGTTGGCGGCACCGTTGCGCTGCTTTTGGGCGGAGGCGACACCGCCGTAGATATCGGGGTTGATCTGGGGGGCACCGTCGGGGCGCGGGCGTTTTCCAAAGATCACGAACTGGAGGCCGACGCTTTGGGCGCGCAGATCACTCAGGCTGCTGGCTATGACGCCCTGCGCGGCGCGGCCTTTTTCCAACGCATTCCAGATCCCGGAGATCGGTTTCTGGGCAGCCACCCGCCCAATGCCCAGCGCATCGACATCGTGCGGCAGACCGTCGGCCAAACCGGGACGGGGTTTTAGATGCGCCAGATCCTGAATGTGGTGACCGACCGCGGCAGCAAATACGCGGTCACCGGCTTTGCCGTCACCAGTCGCACCGACGTCGACGCAGCGCTTAAGCAGCTTAAAAAAGACAAAAAATTTGCCAAGGCCACCCATAACACCTGGGCGGTTCTTCTGTCCGAAGGCGCGCCGATCAAAGGCGATGATGGCGAAAGCGGGGCCGGCATGGTAATCATGCGCATGCTTGAACGCGCCGATCTGCGCGATCACATGATTGTGGTCACCCGCTGGTATGGCGGCACAAAGCTGGGCGGCGACCGTTTTCGGCGGGTGCAGGATTGCGTGCGCGCCTACTTGGAAAGCCCCTAGCGCCGTCGACTTGACATAGGTCAAAGCAGCCGCACAGACCCCATGTCACCCTTTGGTAAAACCGGAGGACAAACATGCCCGAGCGCGCAACAATAAAAAAACATACCTATCTCTTTGATACAATGGCTGAAAAACTCGGCCATGACATGCAAAAACACGTCCAGGACCACGACATCTCTATGTCCGAGGTCGCCGATGCCGTGTTGCGTTGCGCCAATTGCAGCAACCCAGACAATTGCGCCAACAATCTGGCCGCGCAGAAATCCCTGCAAAACCCGCCGAGCTATTGCCAGAATATCCCCCTGTTTCAAGAGCTCTGAACTCCGGCTTTTGCCCCTTGACCAAGCGTTTCCTCCCCTGACCAACAGGTCAGATGACCCGCAGCGCAGATTGTGTTATTCTGCCTGCGGGGATGCTTTCTGACCCTTGATCGGAGGCATGATTATGACGTTCAAATCGACTTACCTGCTGCTTGGCCTACTGACGCTGTCAGCCTGCGCCACTCCGCAAGAGCAATGCCAGCGGGACGCTTTCAAAAATGTCAAAGCGCTCGAACAAGCCGTGGCAACAGCCCAGGCCAATATTGACCGCGGCTATGGGCTGCAGCGCGAGCCCAGAACAACCTTTCGCTATGGCATTTGCAACCAAGCCGGTGTGCTCACCACCTGTCTGCAAAACCGCACCGACGTCAGAACCAAACCCGTGGCGCTTGATCTGGCCGAAGAGCGCCGCAAATTGGCCTCTGCCCAAAAACGCCTGACCCAGGAACGCGCCCGCGCCAGTAAAGTGGCCGCCCAATGCGCCGCGCAATACGCCACATAACGTAGGGTGGGGGTCCACCCCACCACAACCACCCCCCATTCACGCGCGCGCAGAAACCACCATAGGCCGGGCTTCAGCCCGGCAAAACGCGCGCGTTAACGCAACCGAAACCGCTGCCGCAGCCCAAGACCTAGGAAGAAGAGCAATGCATAGCCAAACACGGTTTGAACAGCAGATAAGAGCTTGAGTTGGCTTGTCAGTGTCGCCACATGTTGTTCGAAATATACGCGCTGAAAACCAAAGAACTTAAATATGTTGGCAAAAGAAAACCCTGTTGCGTTCCAATAGTCATTTATTGAAGGCAACAGGACATCTAACGAGTTTGATGAAACTCCCAACTTCCCTCCGGCATAGAAGAACGCTGGTAAAAGGCACAAAAGAAAGAGAGCGATCGTAGGTCGCCGGAGCGAATGCCCGTAATCTGAAAGTAACCAATAGAGGGTGTACAGGGGGCGATTAGAAATGGATTGTGATTGGCGAAGAAATTTCATTTCGCGGCGAAAAAAGAAATGCTCGTCTTCTGGTAGGCCCTGTTTGGCCAACACTTGCCGAATTATAGCACAAGAATCTTTTGCCTGCGCTGCGGTTTGGTGGGTTTCTCGGGGCCAATGAGCTTTATCTGCCGTAAAGACTGAGCTCTCATGAAGCAGCGCACCTCTAAAATTTGGATAGTACTCAAGAAAAAAAGCATTTCGGAAACTTGTTGGTTTTTCAAATTGGCTATCGGAAAAATCAACGTATCCGGAAATTCCCTTGGATATTGTTCCAAACTTGGATTTAACAAAGTAAGAATACTCACGAAAGACAGTTCGACTTAACGAAACACCCTGTTTAAATGTAGCGTCTTTGAAGTTTGTTATTCCTTCAAAATTAGAGCTTGAAAAGTTTGTTTCTCCTTCAAATGTCGCAGCGCTAAAGTTGGTTTCACTACGAAATTGGGCACCTCGGAAATTTGCTTTGTTTTTACATCTAATTTTTTGAAAATTGGTGCGAGTGGCGAAATTTACATTTTTGAATGAACTATGCAAAAAGACAGTTTCACTGAAGTTAACATCATCATTGAAAGAACAAAAATTGAAATACGTCTCTTGCTCAAAGTTAGCTTTGTGAAACAAGGCCCGTTCATAAAAGGTCGTGTTTTCGAAGTTTGTTTTGCCCGCAATTCTTACACCTGAAAATATGCAAACCTTTTTAAATTCAGTTCCAATGAGAGATAGATCACAAGTGAAGTGTGATTTGTGAAAATCAGCGACGCTCCGAAAAACTGAATTTCCCATTTTGACGTCGGCGGGGAAAATATATTTCCGGAATTCGAGAGGCGCTATAAAACGAGTGCCAGACATTTCTATATTATCTGCAGGGTTTAGAAGTGAGGATAAGCCTTCTGAGGTTAAGGATATACCTGACTTTGGGTTCTCTTTCAGCCAACGTTCTTTGAACTTCCGGTGTATTTCGCTTGCGAGACGTGGCCAACCTTCTAATTCAACTAACTCAAGGCCAGTCTGTTCTGCTAATGTTACCTTTTGTTCTGGGGGTATATTTTGGCAGGCCCAAGCATTCCAGACTTCGCGGTTTTTTTCACGGTTAACAGGTCCCAAATCGGGCCCTTCCTCCCCATACAGCGTCATCAGCACATACCAAGGGTTCTCATTCGCGGGCTTCAACCCATCCGCAACATCAGCCATCAATCCATCTCGTCATCAAAATACGCCCCCACCACCTTACGCCCACACCGCCCAATGACAACCGTAGGGTGGGGTTCTACCCCACCTTGGCCCCACCAAACCCCACCTCACCAATCTCCCCATTTCCAAACCCGCAGAATCCCGCTACACCGCGCCCATGTCACAGCCAGCGAACCCGCCCAGCCTCCGCCCTGATCTTGCAAACGCACAGGTGCAATCTGACCTCCGCAAAGACCAGCCCAACATCGGCATGGTCTCTTTGGGCTGTCCCAAAGCCTTGGTGGACAGCGAACGCATCCTGACCCGTCTGCGCGCCGAGGGTTACGGCATCTCTCCTGAATACGCGGGCGCTGATGCGGTTATCGTCAACACCTGCGGGTTTCTGGATTCAGCCAAGGCGGAATCCCTAGATGCCATCGGCGAGGCGCTCAAGGAAAACGGCAAAGTGATTGTCACCGGCTGTCTGGGGGCCGAACCCGATTACATCCGCGAACACCACCCCAAGATCCTGGCTGTCACCGGCCCGCATCAATACGAACAGGTGCTGGATGCCGTGCATTCCGCCGTGCCGCCATCGCCAAACCCCTTTGTGGATCTGCTGCCCGCCGCCGGCGTCAAACTGACCCCGCGCCATTTCAGCTATTTGAAAATCGCCGAAGGCTGTAACCACAAATGCAAATTCTGCATCATCCCGGACATGCGCGGCAAACTCGCCAGCCGTCCGGTGCACGCCATCCTGCGTGAAGCTGAAAAGCTGGTGCAATCAGGCGTCAAAGAACTGCTGGTGATCAGCCAAGACACCTCGGCCTATGGGCTGGATCGCAAATATTCCACCCACCCGTGGAAAGACCGCGAGGTGCGCAGCCACATCACCGATTTGGCGCGTGAATTGGGCCAAATCGACCCCGACATCTGGGTGCGCCTGCACTATGTTTATCCATACCCGCATGTGCGCGACCTGATCCCACTGATGGCAGAGGGGTTGATCCTGCCCTATCTGGATATCCCGTTCCAACACAGCCACCCAGACACGCTCAAACGCATGGCCCGCCCGGCCCATACCGCCAAAACCCTGGACGAAATCGCCCGCTGGCGCGCCGCCTGCCCAGACATCACCCTGCGCTCGACCTTTATCGTTGGCTACCCCGGCGAAACAGAGGCCGAATTCCAACATCTGCTGGATTGGATGGACGAGGCCCAACTGGATCGCGTCGGCTGCTTTCAATATGAAAACGTCGACGGCGCGCGGTCAAACGACCTGCCAGACCACGTCGCCCCCGAAGTCAAACAAGACCGCTGGGAACGCTTTATGGAAAAAGCCCAGGCGATTTCCGAGGCCAAATTAGCAGCCAAAGTCGGCACCACCCAGCAGGTCATCGTGGATGACATCGACGCAGACGGCATCGCCACCTGCCGCACCAAAGCCGACGCGCCAGAAATCGACGGCAATCTGTTTATTGACGAAGGCACTGACGGGCTGAAGGTTGGTGATCTGGTAGACGTGGTTGTCGATGAGGCGGGGGAGTATGATCTGTGGGGGTGCATTCCGAAATAAAAACTCTCTGGGAGAGAGTTTCAGGACTGCACGGGCGGAGCCCTAAGCCAACCAAGTGACCCGCGCCATCGCACGAGTGCCAAGCTTGCCATCGAGGCAAGCCCGCCACTGCTCTGCCCATCGCAGAGCACTATCCCCCCAATCGCACAGGGCAGCGCCCGACCCTGGGAGGAAGCAATGCGCCCTCCTACCCAGCACGCCGAACTCTTCCCCCCCCCACATTCTCCCCAAACCCTGCGCTAGATCAAAGTCGGGCACGCCGCTGCTCTGCTACACAAGCGCAAACCAACCACACGACGGGTGACTTCATGAACATTGCCTACACGATGGCGACAGAACACGGGGCGACAGATATGCTGTTGGCCGATACGGCGCAGCAGCTGACCGATGCCGGTTGGCGGCCTTGTGGGATCGTGCAGATCAACACCAAGACCCAAGGCGACCATCGCTGTGACATGGATGTGAAAATTCTGCCGGGCGGCCCAACCATTCGCATTTCGCAATCCTTGGGGGCCCATGCGCGCGGCTGTCGGTTGAACCCATCAGCACTCGAACAATCCGTATCGGCTTCGGCGGCAGAATTGGCCAAGGGCGCAGATGTGTTGATTGTGAACAAATTTGGCAAACACGAAGCCGAGGGCCGGGGCTTTCGCGATTTGATCGCCGAGGCTTTGGTGCAAGACGTGCCGGTGATTGTCGGCGTCAATCAACAGAACCTGCAAGCGTTTCTGGATTTCACGCAGGGGCTGGCCACGTTCCTTGAGCCACAACAGAACAACTTGCTGGGCTGGGTCAGCGGTCTGACGACCAAAACCAACGCCGCCTGACGACATACCCACGCGCCCAACATAGCGCTGGGCCTTTGCCAATTGCGCCCGACCTTGCCGCCGCCCTAGCGAACTGTGCTGGCCGGGCAGCCATTGATATTGATCAAAGCGTTTTCCCAGGCCTTTTGGGCGTCAAACCCGGCAACCTGCCAATCGTCATCTGATTTACGCGGGATCATGCCGCGCTTGATCATATAGCTGGGCCGATAGGTCGGCGGACCGTTCAAAGCAACTGCGCGGCAAGTCTCATGCAAAAACGCCCCCTCTGGGTCGCGCAGTCGTGTGATCACCAATTTCAGCTGATTGATGGTCTCAAACGAATAGCCAGAAAAAATCCAGCCGTGCAATTCCTGCACCGCCACATGGGCGCTTTCGTCTCGCACGCGCTGCTGATCAAACAGGGCGAAATTTGAATAGGCCCAAAACACCTGGATGGCGTCTTCAAATCGCTGTTCTTGTACACAGCCACGCACCGACCCCGCCAGATGCCGCGCATCCATGTCTGGGGTCAAATCGCCAAGCGTCAAACAAGGTTCCGCGGCAGCGGGCTGGGCCAAAATACACAAGACGGATATGGCCAGAGGACCAAGCGCTTTCAAAGGGATCTCCTGAATTGGGTCACAGGGCTGTGTGCCGGGGCTGAGTGACGGGGTGTGCGTACAGTCTATCTGCGCTTGGCCTCTCGCCAAAATCACAACTTCGTCGGTGCGCAATGTGTTGATGTGAATTTGCTCTGAAGCGAAGTTTCGAACGCTTATACCGGCCGCGCGAAAACTGGGGTGCGAATCGTACGTTTCAGGCCTTGAAACGTACAAATTGTACAAATAATCAGGAATTTAGCCTGCGGGTTTGGTCAGGGCAACACCGTTGTCCCTCTCAATTGGGGCTCCATGGAACTTCCAAGCTTGCAGCGCCGCGCTGCAATGCGTACCCCTTGGGTGTCAGGTTTAGGTAAGGGTCAAAAAGATGCGCATACTCAAATTTCTAATGCTGGTCGTTGTGGTTTTGGTCGTGGGTATTATCGCGCTGTTTTTGCTGTTACCCGATGAAAAGATTGCCAAAATTGCCGCTGACCAAGTCAAAGCGCAAACCGGCCGCAGCCTTGGATTTGAGGGCGAAGTGAATTTTAGTTTCTTCCCGGATCTTGGTGTTTCCACTGGGCCTGTGACGCTAAGCAATGCCCAATGGTCTGACGGTGGCCCGATGTTTCAAGCGCAGGGCGCGACAATCGGCGTAGATCTATTGGCGTTGCTTGGGGGCGGTATTCAGGTCAAGGATATTACACTTAAATCTCCTAACATATTGTTAGAAAAGGCAAAAGATGGACGTGTGAATTGGGATTTGTTT
The DNA here is from genome assembly GCF_040364665.1 of Cognatishimia sp. WU-CL00825. Classification (NCBI taxonomy): domain Bacteria; kingdom Pseudomonadati; phylum Pseudomonadota; class Alphaproteobacteria; order Rhodobacterales; family Paracoccaceae; genus Cognatishimia; species Cognatishimia sp. WU-CL00825. Next base: position 1,539,897 of record NZ_BAABWX010000001.1, on the reverse strand, counting down.
GCAGAGCCAGCCTCTGAAACCCACGGCGACGCCGCCCATGCCGAAACCAAAGAGCCCCAAGACCACGCCGCTGAACCAGCCTCTGGTTTCACCCTGGATCGCCTGAAAATCAGCAATGCACAGCTGCGCTATGTCGATCACGCAGGCAGCGCCTACGAGCTCAAAGAACTTGACGCCAATCTGGCCTGGGGTGGGGACAAAGCAGAGATTTCCCTGTCTGTGGTGCCGGTATCTGATCAGGTAGAACTGACCGCGACAATCGCCAATCTAAATGACCTTTTAGTTGGTGACATAACCGAAATTACAGCGCAAATTCAAAGTGTTGGCAATAAAGTCGTTTTTGACGGTCGAGCTTCGATCGCGCCCGAAATCGCAGGCTTGCTAGAGGCAAAACTGCCCAAATCCGCAGCCTTGATGGCGGCCTTGGGATTGGGACAAATTGATTTGCCCAGCGCTGATTTCAAAGGCGACGTGACCCTGACCAAAGCGCAGTTGTTTAGCCTACGCAATGGGGATCTCACCCTTGCTGGCAACGCGCTGCTGGCCGAAGCTGACATAGACCTTGCGGGAAAACCCAATGTCACCGCCAATATTCAGGCGGGCGATCTGGACCTTAGCCCGTTTTTAGCCAGCAAAGACAGCACTTCTGAGACAAGTTCAGGCTGGTCAACAAGCCGTATTGATGCCAGCGCACTTTCGCTTTTTGACGGTTCTATCGCGCTGTCTGCCTCTTCTATTGAAACGGGCTTTCTGACCTTCGGTGCCTCGCGCCTGAACGTCGATATTGATCGCGCGCGTGCGGTTGCCACCTTGCATGAACTGAACGGCTATGAGGGCGCGGTTACCGGGCAATTTGTGGTCAACAACCGCAACGGATTATCGGTTGGTGGCAAAATGGATCTTGCAAATTTACAGCTCAAAGAGTTGCTGACTGATCTTGTTGATATCAATAGGTTTGCCGGACAAGCCAATGCAAACATTGCATTTTTAGGTGCAGGGGACTCTGTTGATGCCATCATGAAATCCTTGAAAGGGGATGGGAGCTTCAACGTTGGCCAGGGTACGATTTCTGGTGTTGATCTGGACAAGCTGTTTCGGGGCACACCCGGCGGCGGTACCACCGTTTTTGACAGTATGTCTGCCAATTGGACAATTTCAGCGGGCATTCTAAGCAATGATGATTTACGCCTTGAACTGCCCAGCGTGCTTGCCAAAGGCGCCGGTGTTATCGGCTTGGGCAACCAGGATATCGATTACACATTGACCCCGCAATTGCGCAACGACACGGAAACAGGCGTGGCCGTTCCAGTGCGTATCAAAGGTCCCTGGTCCAGCCCCAAGATTTGGCCTGACCTAGAAGCGGTGATCAATCAAAATCTTGCCGAAGAGAAAAAGGCTTTGGAAGAAAAAGCCAAACAAGCTGTGGCCGACAAATTGGGTGTAAGCCCCACAGAAGGTCAATCCATCGAAAAAGCTGTCGAAGAAAAAATAGAAAAGAAGCTGGAAGAAGAACTTGGAAATGCTTTGAAAAACCTGTTGGGCGGCGGCTAGTTCTGCGTTGACATAATCATGACGCCGTGACACCCATGGCGTCATGAAACCAGCAAATGTCTTTTTTGCCGCCTATTATCACCTGCCAAAATAACGGCGGGTTTTTGTGTTGTAACCGTCGCGTGGCTGGCGGTTACAGGGTTTTTCCCAATATTTCCAGCAACGTGGCCGAAATAGATCGAGGCCGAAATGCCCCAAACGTTGAACGAATTGCCGTTGAAACCTGGCAAACCTCACCTTGGTTTTGTGGGGTATGGCGGATTTGGCCAGCTCGCAGCGCTACATCTGTCGCCCTATTTTGACATTTGCGCCTATGACTCCTTGCGCCCCAACGCACGTATGATGACGTTGCCAGAGGTTGCTATTGTTGGTTTTGAACAGGTGGCATTGTGTGATGTTGTGGTGCTGGCGGTGCCCGTATCAGAGATCCGCGCCAGTTGCGAAAAGCTGGCCCCACTATTGCGGCCTGGGACGGTAGTGGTCGACGTTGGGTCGGTCAAAATCGCGCCAGTGTCAGACATGATTGAATGCCTGCCAGACCACGTTCAGATTATTGGCACCCATCCCCTATTTGGCCCGCAAAGCGCGGCAAATGGCGTGGCTGGTCTTAAACTGTCGCTTTGTCCAGTGCGCGGAAGCGCGTGGCGTAATTTGCGCGTGTTCTTAAGGCGTCAACTTGGGCTAAAGGTCTATGTTTGCAGCGCAAATCATCACGACCGTGATGCAGCGACCGTCCAGGGGCTTACCCATTTGATTGCCAAAGTGCTGTCCGAAATCGGTCCGCTTCCGACCGAAATGACCACAGCAAGCTTTGATTTGTTAATGCAGGCGGTTTCCATGGTTCAAGATGATCCACCCAGCGTTTTACACGCAATTGAGAGCGCCAATCCATATGCTGCAGACGTGCGGTCCGCGTTCTTTGCGAAGGCCGCTGAAATCGGTGCACAGTTTGAGACTTAAAAACAAATAAGCCCGATCAAATGACCGGGCTTAGGAAAATTTCAATTGACCCGGCTTAGCGCCGACGGTCGCGCCGCGACGACATGGGCTGAAAGGCCACGCCCACATGGGCTTCGCAATATGGCTTGCCCGATTGTGTCGGCAGGCCGCAGAACCAAAAGTGTTCGGTCGCTGGATCGCCAACAGGCCATTTGCAAGTGCGTTCGGTCAATTCCATCAAGGAAAGCTTTTTGGCTTTCTTTTCGATTTCATTCACTTTTGCCAATGCTTCTGGACTAATTTCATTCGCCGAAGGTTGCGGCGGCAACGGTTGCCCGGCAGGAATAATGGCTTTGCGCGTAGACGGGGCCCCTGCAACCCGCGGCGGGACTGCTGGCTCGGTCTTCATCTCGGGCATCGGCGTTTTGGGTTTGGCTTCTGCCTTGGGTTTGGGCGGTGCCTTGGGTTTTGGCTCTGCCTTCGGTTTTGCATCCGCCTTGGCTCCTCCGGATCCCGCCCGGTTAGACAGGCCCAAACGGTGCACTTTGCCGATCACGGCGTTGCGTGTAACACCGCCCAGTTCTTTGGCAATTTGACTCGCGGATTGGCCTTCGCCCCACATTTTTTTTAGCAGCTCGACGCGCTCATCGGTCCAGGACATTCGCACTTCCTTAGCAAAAGAAGCGGTCCAATTGGCCCGCCTCTGCATTTCTTGGTCAGGCACCTATTTTAAACACCCCACCGCCAGTTACAAGGCGCAGAATCATTTGTCTTTGATCGGATCGCCTGAAAGCGGCAAAAAACCCGAAATTCCGCTGTGCTTGGCCTTGGTTTCAGCCTTTTTGGCAATGTTTTTCAATCGGATCAACCTTTGGCGCGCGCGCACATTGGTGCAAAGAACCCGTCTTTTCAGCGAATTGGGGGTTCTCAAGCCAAAGATAGGCCGCTAAAGACAGCGAATGATTACACAGATGACATACACTCGCGTCCGACGACTCCGACGCTAACATCACGGGCCTTGGCGGCCCAATTGTAATCTTTTGCCTGCAACACAGTTGTAAGCGTTAAAACAGCGCAGAATGTGCGTATCCATTTTATAGATTGTTGACTTGAAAGCCCGCGTGTTGCACGCCAATGGCTTAACCAAAAGGACCGGACCATGATTTCTTCTGTTCTGCCCACATATAACAGGGCCCCTCTGAATTTCGTCAAAGGCGAAGGCAGCTGGATGATCGAGGCAGATGGCCGACGTTTTCTGGATCTTGGGGCCGGGATTGCTGTAAATGTGCTTGGCCACGCCAACCCCATTTTGGTCAGCGCTCTGACAGAGCAGGCTAACACCCTTTGGCATGTTTCAAATTTGTACGAGATTCCGCAGCAACAAGCCTTAGCGGACAAGCTTGTGGATAACAGCTTTGCCGACACGGTCTTTTTCACCAATTCAGGTACAGAATGCTGTGAATTGGCCATTAAGATGGCGCGGAAATATTGGTATGATAAAGATCAGCCGGAAAAGACGGATATCATTGGATTTTCTGGGTCGTTTCATGGCCGTTCTTCAGCCGGGATTGCCGCGGCCGGCAGTGAAAAAATGACCAAAGGTTTTGGTCCCTTACTGCCCGGATTTTCCCAAGTAGAATGGGGCGATCTTGAGGCGTTGAAGGCTGAAATCAGCGAGACAACTGGGGCAATTATCCTGGAGCCCGTTCAGGGCGAGGGAGGCATCAGGCCCATGGCTGACGCTGATCTGCGCGAAATTCGCGCAATTTGCGACGCCAACAATACTTTGCTGATCTTAGACGAGGTGCAATGCGGCGTCGGACGGACCGGTAAGCTCTTTGCTTATGAATGGGCAGGGATCGCGCCTGACATTATGATGGTGGCCAAGGGCATTGGTGGCGGTTTTCCACTGGGCGCTGTTTTGGCAACCGAAGAGGCCGCAAGCGGCATGGTCGCCGGAACGCATGGGTCAACATATGGTGGCAATCCCTTGGCCTGTGCGGTTGGCAATGCGGTCATGGACACAGTGGCAACCCCGGAATTTCTGGATGAGGTGAACCGAAAATCTGCATTTCTGCGGCAAAAGCTAGAAGGATTGGTAGCCTCAAACCCTGATGTCTTTGAGGCGGTTAGGGGCTCTGGCATGATGCTTGGATTGCAGTGCAAAGCCGTGAACATGGATGTCGTGAACGCTGGCTATGATGCGCTTGTTGTGACGGTGCCAGCTGCTGATAATGTTGTGCGCCTCTTGCCCCCACTGAACATTGCCGACCAAGACATGATTACGGCGGTAGATCGACTCAATACAGCTGCGCAAGCCGTCGCCGCCAAGATGCAGGACTAATCAGATGAACCATTTCCTCGATATTCACACAACGGATGCCTCTGAGCTGCGCAAGATCATTGGCTCTGCACGCTCTATGAAAGAGGCGCGCGCAGGCAAGCTGCGCGGTGCTTTGGATGCAGAGCAGCCGCTCAAAGACCACTTGGTGGCATTGATTTTTGAAAAGCCATCCACCCGCACGCGGGTCTCTTTTGATGTTGGTGTGCGTCAAATGGGTGGTCAATCGATGGTGTTGTCCGGCAAAGAAATGCAGCTTGGCCATGGGGAAACCATTGCAGATACCGCCCGTGTCCTGAGCCGATATGTCGATTTGATCATGATCCGCACATTTGAGGAACAAACCCTGCTGGAACTGGCAGAATACGCCACTGTGCCTGTGATCAACGGGCTGACAGATCGCACGCATCCTTGTCAGATCATGGCCGATATACTGACCTTCGAAGAGCATCGTGGCCCGATCAAAGGCAAGAAAGTGGTCTGGTCTGGGGATGGCAACAACGTCTTTGCCAGCTTGGCACATGCGGCCAAACAATTTGAGTTCGATCTGGTCTTTACCGGCCCCAAACCTCTGGACCCGGAACCGGCTCTTGATGGGCTTTATACCATCGAACGCAACCCAGATGCGGCGGTAGACGGCGCGGACCTAGTGGTCACTGATACCTGGGTGTCGATGCATGATCCGCAATCGGCGCGTGAACGTCGTCACAATCAATTGCGTGGCTATCAGGTGAATGATGCGTTGATGTCCAAGGCAAAGCCAGACTCGCTGTTTATGCATTGCCTTCCTGCACATCGCGATGACGAGGCCACTTCCTCGGTGATGGATGGACCGCATTCAGTTATCTTTGACGAAGCCGAAAACCGGTTGCACGCACAAAAGGCTGTGATGCGCTGGTGTCTCGGCGTCTAAGACAAGAGAGGCGGGCAGGCTTTGGCTTGCCCGCGCCATCGCGCTTAAGAACCGCGCCGCTTGGCTCTTAAGGTTGGGTCGGCCTGTGTTGGGTCTTCTGGCCAGGGATGTCGGGGATAACGTCCACGCATGTCTTTGCGCACATCCGCATAGGAATTCTTCCAAAACCCCGGAATATCCATTGTAGTTTGCACGGGCCGCTGAGCTGGCGAAAGCAGCGTGACCCTTAGGGGGGCTTTGCCAACCATCGGATGGGTGGTTTGCCCAAACATTTCTTGCAAACGTAAAGTAATTTCGGGGTGTTCTCCACTGTAATCAATCGGAATTTTGCGGTTTAGCGGTGTCACGAAATGCGCCGGAGCAAATTTGTCGAGCATCTGGGATTGCGACCAATCCAACATTGCGCGCAAGGCTTCAAGAATATCAAATTTACGCCATTGGTCTTCGGATTTGATGCCTAGAATATGCGGCAAAAGCCAGTCTTCCAGCGAACTGATAAGTGCGACCTCTGACATATCAGGCAACATATGCCCCGCATCGCGTGCCAAAGCCACACGCGCCAAAAATCGCTTTGCAGCGGCTGAAGGCACCAGACCAATTTCAGCAACGCCGTCCAGCATCGCGCGCGCGACTTGTTCTTCCGGTGCGTCCTTCCAAATGCGGTCTTGCAAAACCAAGGCCCCAAAACATTCCTGTTGTCGGCTGACCACCCGCCGCTCGCGTTTTGACCATTCACACTGCGTGTGCCATGCAATCTTTGCCCCATAAAGGTCGCGCAGCTCGGCTTCGGTCAATAATATCGCCTGACGTATGCGGGCCTCGCGTGGGTTGCCGTCCAGATCTGTCGCTACAATCAAACGTGCCCCCGCCAAGTTATCAGCACTATCAAGCAGCGCCCCTTTGCCGCCAGACAACACAAACCGCGGCGCGTCCCCCTTGCGGTGCAGACCGATGCGATCCGGATAGGCCAGGGCGGCCATTTCCGCCAAAGACATCGGGTTCTTGTGGCTGGCAAATCCGCGGGCAAGTCGCTTGGTCTCATCGCGAATGCTGTGAATGGCACCTCGATTAGCCTCAAATGAGCGGCGCGTCTGAAACCCTGCCGGGTCGTTGATTGCTTCGATGCGCAGCGAAATATCGCAGGGTGCTTGGCGCGACAGCGGGTCCCGAGATGCCAAAAGCGCGGCAAGCTGGGCGGCCTGCTTGCCAGCTTTGATCAGCATATGGGCGAGCCGGGGGTGCAGGGGCGTCTTGGCGATTTTCTGGCCGTGCAGTGTGATCTGATTTTTGTTGTCCAACGCCCCCAAATTACGCAATAGGGTTTTAGCCTCGGTCATGGTGCCCTGCGGCGGGGGTGTCAAAAAGCCAAGCTCCTCAGGCTGCGCCCCCCATGCGGCCAACTCCAAAGTCAGCCCTGTTAGATCCGCGGCTTCGATTTCCGCAGGTGGAAAGGCCCTAAGCGCGCCTTCCTCTCCTTTGCTCCACAATCGATAGCAAACGCCTTCTGCAACCCGCCCTGCGCGGCCCTGACGCTGGGTGGCTTCGGCGCGGCTTACGCGCTCTGTCACCAGCCGGGACATGCCAGAGCCCGGATCAAAACGGGCACGACGGGCGCGGCCGGCATCAACCACAATGCGCACGTCCTGAATGGTCAAAGAAGTTTCGGCAATCGACGTGGCCAGAACGATTTTCCGGCCCGAGGTTGCAGGTTGAATGGCCGCACGCTGGGCTTTGAAATCCATCGCGCCAAACAGCATATGAACTTTGCAATCAGCAGGCAGGTTCAGCTGCTTGGCTGTGCGCCGAATTTCGCCTTCACCGGGCAAAAAAACCAACACGCCGCCAGGATGTTCGCTAACAGCCTGTTCGATCAGCTGCGCTGTGGCGTTTTCAATCCGGGTGGTTTTGCCCAACGGCTTATCAAGCCAGATAGTTTCTACCGGATAGCTGCGCCCCATGGATGTTATGACCGGTGCATCCTGCATCAGCGCGGCCACAGGCTCTGCGTCAAGTGTTGCTGACATGACAAGCAGCATCAGATCTTCGCGCAACGCGCCCGCGCTCTCTAGGCACAGCGCAAGGCCAAGATCCGCATTCAGCGATCTTTCGTGGAATTCGTCAAAAATCACCGCCCCAATACCCCGCAATTCGGGATCAGTTTGGATCATTCGGGTCAGAATTCCCTCGGTCACGACCTCTATTTGGGTGCGCGCAGACACTTTGTTATCGCCGCGCACCCGGTAACCAACGGTATCTCCCACCTGTTCCCCTAGGGTCTGCGCCATGCGTTCGGCAGCAGCACGCGCCGCCAACCTCCGCGGTTCCAGCATCAAGATCTTGCCAGCAACCAATCCGGCATCACGCATTGCAAGCGGCACAACCGTGGTCTTCCCAGCACCGGGCGGCGCTTGCAGTACCGCGCGACCACGCGATTTAAGCGCTGCAATCAATTCGGGAAGGGCTTGGTGGATCGGCAGCTGTGTCATGTCTTGCGTTATCGGATATGCGGCGCACCGCGTAAAGCCACCATTCAACACGGCAATTTGGCGCAGGCACTGGGCTAGACAAGCAACGCGCATAGCAGGCATTAAGTTGTTCAGTTTCGGTTTGCTTTCACAAGGGCCCAACACATGGACATCGCAGATCTTAGTGGCAAAATTCTGAACCAAGACCGCCGCGCGCTTGCGCGTGCCATCACTTTGGTTGAAAGCGGTCGCGCCGATCACCGCAATCAGGCGGCCGAGCTTCTGGAACAGTTACGCGGATCGGGTCGCCAAGCGCTGCGCATCGGTCTGTCGGGCACGCCAGGCGTCGGTAAATCAACCTTCATCGAAAGCTTTGGCCTCTATTTGACGGGTTTGGACAAACGGGTCGCCGTTTTGGCGGTTGACCCCTCATCCGCGCGTTCCGGCGGGTCTATCTTGGGCGACAAAACCCGTATGGATTTGCTCAGCCGAGACCCAAACGCCTTTATTCGCCCATCGCCGAGCCAGAACCACCTTGGCGGCGTGGCGCGGCGCTCGCGTGAAGCTGTGGCCCTGTGTGAGGCTGCGGGTTATGACATCGTGTTGGTAGAAACCGTCGGCGTTGGCCAATCTGAAACGGTTGTCGCTGAAATGTCGGATCTGTTTTTGTTGCTGTTGGCCCCGGCGGGGGGCGACGAGTTACAGGGCGTCAAGCGCGGCATCATGGAAATGGCGGACATGATCCTTGTGAACAAAGCAGATGGCGATCTGAAATCCGCAGCGATGCGGACCTGCGCTGACTATTCTGGCGCGTTGCGTCTGTTGCGCCGAAGGCCACAAGATCCAGATGGTTTCCCCAAGGCGATGACGGTTTCAGCGCTTGAGAATCAAGGCCTTGCCAAGGCTTGGGAAGACATGACAGGCTTGGTCGCTTGGCGAAAACAGCAGGGGCATTGGGACAGTCGTCGAGCGTCTCAGGCCCAATATTGGTTTCTGGAAGAACTGCGGCAAGGCGTTTTGGCGCAGCTCCAAACCGGTGCCATCAAGGCCCAGATTGGCGGATTGTCCAAAGCTGTTGAGGCCGGTGAAATTACGCCATCTTCTGCCGCAGAGCAGATCCTGACCGGTTTGAATTTGCGACTTGAATGAAACCCGCAAAATAATGACCATTCAGGCGGGGCGAAAGTCATTTCATTGTCGTGAATCACTTGACGCCCGCTGAATTCAGGCCTAAAGACGCCCAACGAATTTCTGGGTGCTGCCAGTGGTGGTGCCCTTTGTGCTTTAGCGGGACTGCTTCCCGCAGACCGTAAAACGAGGATGATCCTATGTCGCGACGTTGCGAACTGACCGGAAAAGGCCCAATGTCTGGCAACAATGTCAGCCATGCTAAAAACAGAACACGTCGTCGCTTCCTGCCGAACCTGAACGACGTGACGCTGCAATCAGAGTCACTGGGTCGTGGCTTCAAGCTGCGTATCTCTGCTGCTGCATTGCGCACCGTTGATCACCGTGGTGGTCTGGACGCGTTCTTGGCAAAAGCCAAAGACGTCGAGCTGTCTGAAAACGCTCTGAAGATTAAAAAAGATGTAGCCAAAGCGCAAACGGCACAAGCCTAATCGCCGTACATCTTTCGTCACTGGACAGTGATTTTGGCCCCGTCTGATTTCAGGCGGGGCTGTTTCGTTTTGCCGCTTTTCATTTTCTGAGCAGAGCGGTTATATCAAGCAATTATGAAGCGGATTCGATTACATATTTCTGGGCTGTTGATAGTTTTGCTGGTGCTGACCGGAAACAGCATGGCGATCGCGCGAGGCTTGCCCGCAGCGGCCGGATATATGGAGCTTTGTACCGGAACTGGAGCGGTCACTGTCGCGGTTGATGCGCAGGGCGAACCGACAGGGCCATCTCATCTTTGCCCCGAATGTGCTTTGGCTGTGATGGACAACGTTGAAACCGCACCGGCTGTCTTGGTGCCCATCAAGCGTTTCTCGCAAAAGCTTGCTTGGACATCTGCATCACCCCCTTATTCTTCGGTAACGTTTAGCTTGCATGCGCGCGGGCCGCCGGCACTGATTTGAATCGAAAAACATTTCAAATCAATACGATACCAAGGAACAAACCATGTCTTTTAAATCTATCGCATTTGCAGCCATTGCTGCTCTTTCTTTTGCTGCGCCTGCTTTTGCGGACAGCAATATCATGATCAAAGACGCCTATGCGCGAGTCTCGTCTAAGGCTGCTAAAGCTGGCGCTGCCTTTCTTGTCCTGCACAATATGGGGTCCGAGGACGACCGCCTTGTTGGCGTGCGCACCGACGTTGCCGCAAAATCCGAGCTGCACACCCACAAAGATATGGGTGATGGCGTCATGAAAATGATGCATGTCGAAGAAGGTTTCAGCGTGCCAGCTGGTGAAACTTATACTTTGATGCGTGGCGGCGATCATCTGATGATGATGGGCCTTAACCGGTCCCTGGCGCATGGTGACATCGTCAAGGCCGTATTGGTTTTTGAAAATGCGGGTGAAATCTCTGTCGAAATCCCTGTCGATCTCGAGCGCAAGCCAGATCACGGCATGGCGCACGGCGACATGAACCATGGCAAAATGAAACATGGTGACAAGGAAATGTCTAAAGACGATGCGCACAAGGCACATCACTAATGTCCCAGGCATAAGACCATATCAGGGCCGAGCGATTGCTTGGCCCCTTTTTATGTGCCGCTATAGTTGCAGTCATTCTGAGCAACCCGCATCAGCAAGTTTGCGTACCCAAAACCCGAAAGAAGAGTCAAAATGAAGGTCCTATTTGTGTGTCTTGGCAACATCTGCCGCAGCCCCTCTGCCGAGGGAGTTTTTCGCGCCCTGACAGCCTGTGAGACCGATAGTGCGGGCACAGCTGGCTGGCACGTTGGCAAGCCGCCGTACGGGCCAATGCTCGACGCTGCCAAGCAACGGGGCTATGACTTTTCAGATTTGCGCGCTCGGCAGTTCGTCAAACAAGACTTTGTTGATTTTGATCTGATCATCGGCATGGACGAAAGCAATGTGTCTGACATCGAAAATTTGCGGCCAAATGGCAATCAAACACCTGTACGGTTGCTGACCGATTATGCGCCCGAAGCGGGCATGGACCATGTGCCAGACCCTTATTATACCCGTGATTTTTCGGGGGCTTTGGATCTGATAGAGGTGTGCGCAAATGGATTGGTCGCAGATATCGGCTAAGTTCTTCTTTAAGAAAATTGAAATATAGCGGCAAATACTGACACCCTCGAAATCAGAGTTTTGCCAGACCTATTCGGACAAGACCCGCAATTCGCCTTGCAAGAACGACTGACTGCGCAGCGCCGGCGAGATCACGTTTCTGTTGACCAATCGGCGGATGGTTTGCGCAACTTCTCGTGGCACCTGGTCGGCCCAGTCCGTGCCAGCAAAAAGCGAGATTTGACGCGAAAAATGCGCAAATGGCAGCGGATGTGCTGTGACGTTGTCGTGAAAGCGAACCGCGCGCATAAACCCAAGAGGCGTGGTGATGGACCAGCCAATGCCGCGCGCCACGCAGGCCATCAAAGCCAAATGACTGCCAATTTCAAACCGTTCTGTGAATTCAAGTTTAAGTCGCGAGAGATGCGCATCAATTTGCCGAGAAATCAATTGATCACGATCATATCGCAAAAACGGTAAGTCGCGCATCACATCGTCAGTGTTGGCACCGGCAGGCGCATGTGAAGTCGGGGTCACCAAAATAAAGGGATCTCTCACCAATGGATGTTCAACAATCCCGTCCATTACCTCACCGGTAGAGGCGGCAACGCCAATGTGTAATCGCCGATCCTTCATCGCTGCGGTAATGTCATGGCTCGAGGCGGTGACCAATTTGAACCGGCATTTTGTCAAGCTTTCTGCAAGCTCAGTCACCAATCTTGGGGTCAAATCATCGTCAAAATCATCAATGATCCCCATGTTTAAGGTGCGCAGATGTGTCAGGTCAACGACGCTAAGTTCTGATTGGGCCAGGCGCAATTCAGACAGGACTGCCCGCGTGCGCGCCAAGAAATTTCGCCCAGCCGGAGTCAATTGCATCGGGCGTTTGGTGTGGTCTAACAGATCGGCGCCCAGTGCTGTTTCCAGATTGCGCATTTGCTGGCTGACGGCCGGTTGGCTTAGGCCTGTGCTCTGGGCAGCCAAAGCAACCGATCCCGTACCCGCCAAAGATTCAAACACTTCTAGGCCGCGCAGGGTGACGCCTTTGCTTAACATGCAAATCTCCTGTTAGATTTGCCTTTTGTGAATGTAGCGCGATGCTGGGTCAATCAAATTCGTAACGGTCAGCCAGGCGAAAATAGCGCGTTCAAATTCGAGAATGCGCCGGTGCGCCCCAGTTGGAAACCCGGCTTTCCCTTTGGTTGTCTCAGCTATGACGCTCGCAAACCGATGACGCGGCTTCGCCAAATTTCTTATATCGCTTCCAAAAGATCTCGTGAGATCTTCTGTCGGATTGACGGATTTCCTGAGCTTTGCTTGGGTCTTTGAAAAAGCTCGCGGCCATGCGTTGGTCTGCACGCGAAAGTTTGTCATTGGCAACGCTTTGTATACAGTTGCAAAGCCTGCGGGACGCCGCCTTGCGATCTGATTTCACACATGCGCTGGAAATGGGCCCGGCATGGGCCTGGATTGCGGGCACTGAAACCATGCATACCGCAATCACCACTGTCAAAATTGATGTTTTCATCTTTGCCTCTTTTGGCCAACACTTGGATGCGGCCCTCTTGCCCTGTTTGTAGTATGCCGCAAATTTTGAAAAATTCAAAGGTCGCGCAAAAAATGTGAACGGTCTTAGAACGTTGTCCAAATTTCCAGTGACGCGCCAAGTGCTCCGTTACCGTAGGTTTGTTTTGATAGTCCGATTTTCAAGTGCTGCTGATCAGATATTGGCAGGGCGAAAGAGGGCTCGATACCAAAAAACCAAGCTTGGCCAGCTTGGCTTTCGGCGCTAAGCTGCAACATCAGTTTTACTTGGTTCTTCAAGGTTATACCCGCAGTACCCAAAAGTTTGCCACCGGTTGGAAGCCGCGTTTCATAAAGAAAAATATCGGCATCCAATGAAAGCCAACCCGGCGTCCCAAAAGCTGTAATATTCCGGCCTAAAGACAGCCCGGCGCTCAAGGTGGCCGGTGCGTCGGTGCCCTGCGTGGTTTGTCCAATGCCAAGCGTGTAGCTTGCGCGCCAGCCATTTTCCGCATGTCTCAACATGCGCTTGGCCCCGACTAACACCGAGATATCCCGGTTCGATCCTTTGTCGATCTTTATAAATACGGTGGTTTTTTCTGTCGCTCCGAATTCCGCAAAAAGTGACTGGCTTTGCGTCATCAGCTGGGTGCCTGATGGCCAAGCCAATGCACCTCGCACCGAGACAAATCCCTGATTGACCGGGCGCAACCAAGGGCCTGCGCGTGCTTCAGACGGCAAAAGCAAAATCAAGAATAAACAGAACCACCGCATGTTTTCCCCCCAGAGTCTAATTTCAAAAGAGATTGGTAAACAATTGCTTAACGTCGCGTGGCTCTGCGATGTCTGGTGACATTGTTAAAGTTTTCGCGTGCTTTTCCCAAACAGGGCGCTAGGCTAAAGCAAAGCCAAGAAGGAGCCAGCATGCCACAGATCAAAAAAGGCGAAGCCCGCCAAACCGTTATCACAACGCTGGATGTAACGCCTGGCACATGTCAGGACGTTATCGAAGCTTTGACCGAGGCCTATGATTTGATCATTTCAAAACAACCAGGCTTTATCGCTGCGGGCCTGCATGTAAACGACGCTCAGACTCGGGTCGCAAATTATTCCCAATGGGAAAACCGGGAAGCGTTTCAAGCTATGCTGCGGACGCCCGAAATGCGCGACCGCAATCGGCGCATAAACGAACTGTGCAAGAGCTTTGAGCCTGTTATGTACGACGTGATCGACACGTTTGATTGACGCTACATAATGTGAGCTAGATGAGAAATGTATAAGAACATTCTGATTCCGATCTCGTTTGACGAAGACAGCACCGAAGGTGTGCTGCGCGCAGCGGCGGCTTTGGCGGATCATGACGCCAAAGTGACGCTGTTGCACGTCATGGGAGCGATCCCGAAATACGCCTCCAGCTATTTCCCCAAGGGTTACCGAGACGAAGCGCAAACCACGATCGAGGCCTCGCTTCGGGATATGGCAAAAGACCTGCCAAATACGTCAGGCGTGGTCGCCGAGGGACAGCCCGGTCGTACGATTTTGGAATGGGCCAGAGATCACGCGGTTGATTGTATTTTGCTGTCCGCTCACCGCGAAGGCTCGCCTGAATTCTTGCTTGGTTCAACGGCTGCACAGGTCGTTCGTCACGCCACCTGCGGAGTACATATTGCGCGTTAGGGCAATAGGGCAGCAGCTGTCAGATTGTTTGCAATAACAACGCCCATCAGCACCAGCACAGGTATCACCGCCAAGAAAAAGGCGATGGGCTGGCGGTCATACCGATAAGAATATCGCATGGCCGGAATGAAACAAACGATCATCGAGATGATGCCCAAAAACAAATAGCCGCGGGCGTTTCCAGAATTGTTTGCACTCTCTGCCGTCAGAAGCGCAAGGGACATAAACAGGACCCAACCTATGATTTGCATCGAAATCAGGATGTGCACGAACTGTTTCATAGGTCCTCGACTTTCAAGGTTTCTGCCTTGCGCATGGCGAAAATGGCCCAAGCGCGCATGGGTTCTGAAAAACTAGTCGTTTCAGTGAGTTCTGTCACCCTTTCAAAGTGAACTTAAAACGATACAATTTGTTCACAGCTTTTCCACAGGTCGATGTGGATAGAACTTCGGATTTGAACAAGAACTTACAAATTGCCAGAATTGAGGTTCTGAATTTTTTTGATATATCAAGAAAGGATAACTATTCTGACAATTTTAGGATCTACTACAGTATAATATTCGATTTGGATAATTGCTCACAGCCCGTAAAGCCCACTTCTCAAGTGACTTTGCAAGAATTATAAAGTGTTTTTGACAAATTGTTTTTAGGAATACGGACGGCTTTCTAAACTGAGAATTCTAATAAACTGGCGCTGACGATCAACGATGTTTATACCAAAATAACAAGAATTTGGGTGCTGCAGCTCATCTAAGAACCTCGGCGCAAGTTATTTGACGGGTGATGTTTCACCGCACAAATATGGCGATTTGGCACTGCGAGAGCCTCCCGAGACACCAATATCGCAGAAATTTACCGCCCGCGACGCCGTACGTTGCCACCGCGTTGGCCGGGGCGGCCTGCCGTTGATCGCCCTTTTGAGTTGATCGATTGCTCTGCCGCTGCGTCAACCGCAGACTGTCGCGCCAATGGGTCATCGGAAATGACCAGATCAACAGCTTCCAGCCGCTTTACCTCGTCACGCAGACGTGCCGCCTCTTCAAACTCTAGGTTCTCGGCAGCTTTGCGCATATCTTGACGTAGCCCGTCCAGATGGGCCTCCAAATTGGCACCATGCAATGGCTTGTCGATTGTGGCCGTCACACGCGACATATCTGTGTCGCCTTTATAAAGGCCCGCCAATACATCTTCGACGTTCTTTTTAACGGTTGCCGGGGTGATCCCGTGCAATTCGTTATAGGCCATTTGTTTTGTGCGTCGTCTTTCGGTTTCGCGCAATGCGCGCTCCATGCTGCCGGTGATTTTGTCGGCATACATAATGACCCGCCCATCGGCGTTCCGTGCGGCACGGCCGATGGTTTGCACCAAAGACGTTTCTGACCGCAGAAAACCCTCTTTGTCAGCATCCAGTATGGCCACCAACCCGCATTCCGGAATGTCTAGTCCTTCGCGCAGCAGGTTAATACCAATCAGCACATCAAACGCACCAAGTCTAAGATCACGCAGGATTTCGATCCGTTCCAGCGTGTCAATTTCGCTGTGCATATAGCGGACTTTGATGCCCTGTTCGTGCAGATATTCTGTCAGGTCTTCTGCCATGCGTTTGGTCAAGGTGGTGACCAAAGTTCGAAGCCCGTCGGCTGCCACCTTGCGGATTTCATCCAGAAGATCGTCAACTTGCATGTCAACCGGGCGAATTTCAACCTCTGGGTCCAATAGTCCAGTTGGCCGGATCACCTGTTCGGTAAACACGCCGCCAGATTGTTCCAGCTCCCAGGCCGCGGGGGTCGCCGATACAAAAATCGACTGAGGCCGCATTGCGTCCCATTCCTCAAACTTGAGGGGGCGGTTGTCCATGCAAGACGGCAGGCGAAACCCATGCTCTGCCAAGGTGAATTTTCGACGATGGTCGCCTTTGTACATCCCGCCAATCTGCGGCACCGACACATGGCTTTCATCAGCAAAGACCAAAGCGTTGTCAGGGATGAATTCAAATAGGGTAGGGGGCGGTTCACCCGGTGCGCGCCCCGTCAGATACCGAGAATAGTTTTCGATGCCGTTACAAAACCCCTGGGCTTCGATCATTTCGACATCAAAATTTGTGCGTTGCTCTAACCGTTGTGCCTCTAGCAATTTGCCTTCGCTCACCAATTGGTCCAGTCGCATCCGCAGTTCTTTTTTTATGCTGATGACCGCTTGCTGCAAAGTTGGCTTGGGTGTCACATAGTGTGAGTTTGCATAGACGCGTATCTTTTCAAAAGTATCCGTGCGCTCGCCGGTCAACGGATCGAACTCAGTGATGCCTTCAAGCTCTTCGCCAAAAAACGAGAGCCGCCAAGCGCGATCCTCAAGGTGGGCCGGAAAGATCTCTAGGCTGTCGCCGCGCACCCGAAACGAGCCGCGTTGAAAGGCTTGATCATTGCGGCGGTATTGCTGGGCCACCAGGTCCTGCATCACCTGCCGTTGGTCATACTCTTTACCCACAACCAAGTCCTGGGTCATGGCAGAATAGGTTTCAACCGAGCCGATGCCATAAATGCAGCTGACAGAGGCCACAATAATCACGTCGTCGCGTTCTAGGAGCGACCGGGTTGCGGCATGTCGCATACGGTCGATCTGTTCATTGATTTGGCTTTCTTTTTCAATGAATGTGTCGCTGCGGGCCACATAGGCTTCGGGTTGGTAATAGTCATAGAATGATACAAAGTATTCGACAGAGTTTTCTGGGAAGAATCCTTTGAATTCACCGTACAACTGCGCTGCCAAGGTCTTGTTAGGGGCCAGAATGATCGCCGGTCTTTGGGTTTTTTCAATAAGTTTGGCCATCGTAAATGTCTTACCAGTGCCCGTGGCCCCCAGCAGAACTTGATCGCGTTCCCCATTTTCCACACCCGCTGAAAGCTCTGCGATTGCGGTGGGTTGATCTCCGGCAGGGTCAAAATCTGTATGCAGAACAAACCTCTTCCCACCCTCTAGCTTTTCACGCGCCGCGCGCGGCGAATTTGCCTTGGGTGTGGTCTGATCTGTGTCGACAAGCTGCATAGAGATTCCCTTTGTTGCCCTTAATTTGATCTGTTTTTGTTCTCTTGCAACCCGTGCCGGGAAATCTTTTGCCATCGGGGCGAATATATCATTACCCTGCTGTCAAAAATTGGCAGCAGGGTGATTCTGGGGCTCAATCATCTATTTTGTGACCAGACAATCAAATAAATTGAGACGGTTTGTCGCAGTTTTGTGACATTTTACCAAATGTGTGATGCAAGTTTACCCTAGGTAAGGACAGCAATACTTGAATGGTCATTTAAGGAATAGCCTAAGTGGTTTGTTTCCTTGAACTATAATTCTTAGGCGAAGTCGAAATCGTGCGCACCACTTTAACGTGTTTCAATAATTGATCCAAAAGCTTGCTAAATAATTCACAATTTCGGTATCATTATGAGGCAAGCAGCGCTTGGTTGCTGAGCGACCCACACTAATACCCCTCGCTCCCCGTGGAACGTCCGGCAACCAAGGCGCTTGAAAATCCCTAGAAAGCATGCCCCCACTTAGGCAGAGGCACTTTTTTTAGTCGGTGGTGTCTTCTTTGATGGGCACGTACAACGCGCCTCCCTCTCGAAATTTCGCTGCCATGGCCTCCATGCCTTCTTTCTGAGCCTCGGCGCGAATGTCGTGTGAAATGCGCATAGAGCAGAATTTTGGCCCGCACATCGAGCAAAAATGCGCGACCTTATGCGCTTCTTTGGGCAGGGTCTGATCGTGGAATTCGCGCGCTGTATCCGGGTCTAGCGACAGGTTGAATTGATCTTCCCAACGGAACTCAAACCTTGCCCGTGATAAAGCATCGTCTCGGCGTTGCGCACCTGGCAATCCTTTGGCCAAATCCGCGGCATGCGCCGCAATTTTATACGTGATGACGCCGACTTTTACGTCGTCTCGATCTGGCAATCCCAAATGCTCTTTGGGGGTCACATAGCACAGCATCGCGCAGCCAAACCAACCAATCATCGCCGCGCCAATTCCGGATGTAATATGATCATATCCCGGCGCAATGTCGGTGGTCAGAGGTCCAAGCGTATAGAATGGGGCCTCGTGGCAGCACTCCAGCTGTTTGTCCATGTTCTCCTTGATTTTGTGCATTGCAACATGGCCCGGTCCCTCAATCATCACCTGACAGCCTTTGGCCCACGCGATCTTGGTCAGTTCCCCCAGGGTTTCCAGCTCGGCAAATTGCGCTTCGTCATTCGCGTCCGCGATCGAGCCTGGGCGCAGGCCATCCCCCAGAGAGAAGGAAACATCATATTGGCGGCAGATGTCAGCAATCTCGTCAAAGTGCTCGTATAGAAAGCTTTCTTTGTGGTGATGCAGGCACCATTTGGCCATGATCGAACCACCTCGGCTGACAATTCCGGTGACGCGTTCAGCGGTCATGGGCACCATATGCAGGCGCACGCCTGCGTGAATCGTAAAGTAATCAACACCTTGCTCGGCCTGCTCGATCAGCGTGTCGCGGAACACGTCCCAAGTCAGGTCTTCGGCGATGCCGTTCACTTTTTCCAGCGCTTGGTAAATTGGAACGGTCCCGATAGGCACCGGAGAATTGCGAATAATCCATTCGCGGGTGTTGTGAATGTTGCGACCGGTTGACAGATCCATCACCGTATCCGCGCCCCAACGGATCGACCACACCAGCTTGTCTACCTCTTCTTCCATCGAAGAGGTTACGGCCGAAGTGCCCATATTGGCGTTGATTTTCACCAGAAAGTTGCGCCCGATAATCATCGGTTCCAATTCCGGGTGGTTGATATTGGCCGGGATAATCGCGCGACCCGCGGCTATTTCACTGCGCACAAACTCAGGTGTCACATAGTCTGGGATATTGGCCCCAAAATCATTGCCATCGCGGTGACATGGGGATGTTTCGCGCAGCTGGTTTTCGCGGATGGCTACAAATTCCATTTCCGGCGTGATGATACCTCGGCGGGCATACTCATATTGCGTGACCGCCTTGCCTTCCTTTGCTTTCAACGGCTTGCGCAGATGTGGAAACTCGGCGACCAGGCGATCGCCTTCCACAAACCCGTTGTCCTCTGGTTTGACAGCACGGGCGTCATAGGCCTCGACGTCGCCGCGCGCCAAAATCCAATCCTCACGCAGGGCGCGCAATCCCTGGCGAATATCTGTTAGATAATCCGGGTCAGTATACGGCCCCGAACTGTCATAAACTGGCAGGGGCGGTTCGCCTGCGCTGACGTGGGTCGCGATTTCCCGCATCGGCACACGGATGTCTTTATGAATGTCACCATTGACATAGATTTTGCGCGAAGCGGGCAGGGCACCCGTTGTGATGGTGGGGTTTGGAATATTCAAAATGGTGCTCCTCAGCGATTAATCAAAAGGCCACCAGGTGAAGTCGGAACGGGAAACAAAGGGTGTACAACCCTTATTCAGAAATCGCAGTGCAACGGGCTGTACAGACCCAATGCCGATGCGCACCTAGCTTCCTACGCCAGTATCAACTGGGTCAGGTTCAAAGGGTCGCGACACTGGGCTAATGCCCATATTCGCCTCTCAGTCTCTAAAGCGAGACCCCCCTGCGTCCGGACACGATATTCTCGCTAGGGTTGTTTGGTCAATGCATTTTCCGATTTGGACTGACACGAGACCAGAATCTGGTGTGCAGAGGCGGCGCTGCGACGATTCAGGCCTTGCCCGAGAGGAACAAATCCCGGATAAAGCACCAAGACCAAGGAGTTTGCGATGATCGCTCGTATTTATCAGCCTGCCCGCAATGCCATGACATCGGGCCAAGCCAAAACCAAGATTTGGGTTCTGGAATTCACCCAATCTTCAGCGCGCGATATCGATCCGCTGATGGGGTGGACCGCGACCGATGATACGCAATCGCAGGTTAAATTACGGTTTTCTTCGAAAGAAGCCGCATTGGATTATGCCCAGGAACGCGGCATCCAGGCACAGGTCACTGAACCGCATAAGCGCAAGCCAAATGTGCGCGCTGGCGGCTATGGCGAAAACTTTGCCACAAACCGCAAGGGCGCGTGGACGCACTAAGTTTTCGACACCTGCGGCGTTAATATAGTCCCAGAATTTGACGCTATGCGGTGTCCGCCAGCACGCCTTTTTTAAGAATAAGATTGCCAAAATGGCGGGTTTCGGCGGTTTGCACAATTGCAAACGCGGTCTTTGCTCGATCGTAAAACCCAAACCGTTCAATGGGTTGTATCTGCATTTCATTTTCGGTTTCCATCGACACAATGTCCTGAAACTCCTGCACCACGCGGGGCAGTGTTGTGACATCGGCGGCATTTTCCATCGAGAAAACCGCCGCATCAACATATGTATCCAGCGGCATTAGCGACAGGATGGCCTGCACAGCATGCGTGGCCGAGACACCTTCAAGACGCACCATCCTTTGGGCATGGCTGGTCGCCGGAAAGTTGGCATCTACCACGACTAATTCGTCGCCATGCCCCATGCTGCGCAAAACATGTAAAAGGTCAGGGGACAAAATCGGATCTATGTTTTTCAACATCAGCTAGGGCTTTCTGGCAAGAGGTCATCTGTGCTTGTGAATGCGGCTGCAAGGCTACCTTGCGACTCGCCCAAAGAACCGGAGGCATACACAGATGCCCCAGGAACCGGGCGCAT
This sequence comes from Cognatishimia sp. WU-CL00825, assembly GCF_040364665.1. Classification (NCBI taxonomy): domain Bacteria; kingdom Pseudomonadati; phylum Pseudomonadota; class Alphaproteobacteria; order Rhodobacterales; family Paracoccaceae; genus Cognatishimia; species Cognatishimia sp. WU-CL00825. The sequence goes on along the minus strand of NZ_BAABWX010000001.1, from coordinate 1,518,614 downwards.
ACTCAATTTTCGCTGTCCCAGATCACGGAATTCAACAAAGTAGCGCGGGCATCGTTCAAATGCGTCTGAAACGCCGTAAGTGCTTGGTCGTTGTCACCGGCCTGAATCGCGGCAATAATATCAAGATGTTGATGCGCTGCGTGCAGGTTACGTTCTGGTTCGTCTTTCTTGTTCCACCGATAGTGATAGTGGAAGATCACCGAAACCAATTCAAAGAAATCGACAATAAAGCGGTTGTCTAATTCATTGATCATTATGTGGTGAAATTGTTCGTCCAGCCGCGGAAAATTCAGATACTGGCCGTCGATGTCAGCAATGATTGCGCGGTGCGCGGTTTCAAGACCCACCAAGCGTGCGCGTGTGTCATGGCTTGGGTCAAGAGTAAGCAAATGCCGAAAGGCGCGGAACTCAAACATCTCGCGCACGTCAAACAATTCGATGGCAAAATTTCGTGTAAATCCCCGCAAAACCCAATGCCTGTTGGGTTCTTTTTCGATCAGCCCAAATCGCGAGAACCGGATCAGGAATTCCCGCACCACCGATGTGCTGACATCAAACTCCCGCACCAATTCGCTTTCGCGCAAAATCGCACCGGGTTTCAAATCCCCGCCGAGGATATACTCCATAAAGCGGGTTTCCACTTTGGCACTGCTGGAAATGGTTTCGGCTTGGGCGAAATAGTCGGCCTTTTTGGGCTTGCGCAAGATGATCTTGCTGCGGCCAGACCAGCGAATAACGTCAGTTTCATCCAAATGGTGCAAGACGGCACGCACCGTGGTTCTGCTGATGCCCCAATTTTCAGACAATTCGACTTCGGCAGGTAGTTTTGCCTTTACCCCTAGCATTGAAATATAATCAAGGCTGCGGTTAAATGCTTCTTTGTACATCGAATTGTTGCGGGACATGGCGCGCCTTTAGTACTTTATCCATTAAACTCCGTTACACTGGTATACCTACATGACGCCATAAGTTTCAAACGCTTCTTGCGTCGACATGCCTCCCCGTATGGCAACGGCCACTTGATTTTCAGTTGCGCATTTCTCCAAAGCTGCGGCTACGGCCTCTGCTTCGACAGCCCGAGGTATGATCAGCACACCCTCGTCGTCGGCAAAGATCAAATCCCCAGGGGTCACCAAAACCCCATCGACCATGATTGGCACGCGATAATCCAAAACTTTGCCGCGCACGCCCTGATCCTGCGCATAACTGCCGCGCGAAAACACCGGGAATTCCAATTTTTTGATTTCATCAGTGTCGCGGATATAGCCATTGAGAATGGCCCCCGCAGCGTTCAAATGTTGTGCGCGTGTCGACATCAACCCGCCCCAAAGCGCATAGTCCAGCGATGCGCCTGACGCGATATAGATTTCCCCCGGCCTCAGATCATCTAGGGCCTTGAACATCACCCCAAATGGTTTGTCTGCCAAGGGGCCATTTCCCGCTCCTTCCAAATAGTCGGCTTCCAGTACCGTCATCGCCCGTCCAACGATTTTTGTGCCCGGAACCAATGGCTTGATCGGTTGCGCCAAGAATTGTTTGCGATAGCCCATCACGTCCAGTACATCGCCCACAACTGCGGTGAACAGATTGTTGGTGATTTGCTCAAAGAGCTGTTGATCAGTCATATTAAAATCCTGTGGCTGCGCCGCCATCAACCAAAAGCACTTGGCCGGTGATATAGCTAGCTGCTGGGGAAGAAAGAAAAACCGAGGCCCAACCGATATCTTTTGGGTCCCCTAATTTGCCCATGGCAATTCTGCTCATGATTTTGGCCTTGCGAGCGTCGTCACCCTTTGTGGCTTTGCGAAAAACATCGGTGTCGATCCATCCAGGTGCCACTCCATTGAACCGTATACCGCGATTGGAAAATTCCGCGGACAGCGCCCGAACCACACCGTTTATGGCCGTTTTGGCAATGGTATAGCCAGAGACCAAAGGCTGGCCAATGTAGGCCGTCATCGAAGAGGTAAACAACACTGACCCGGCGTGATCTGCCGCCAACATGCGGCGCACGACCAGGCGTGTCAGCTCCAAAGCGCCGCGCACATGCACGTCAAAGACGGCGTCAAATTCCGCCAATGATGACTCTTCAAACGGCCTCTTGATGGTGTTGCCTGCATTGTTGACCAGCACATCAATCATGCCAAATTTCTCAAAAACCTGTGTCTCAAAAACAGGCAAGTTGTCGATGTCTGTCACGTCCAGCAAGACATAGTCACAACCCATTCCAATCTCTGCACAGGTGGCCTTCAGAACCTCTTCTCGGCGCCCCGCGATGATGACAATGGCACCGCTTTCGGCAAAACACTGGGCGATCGCCTTGCCCAATCCAGTGCCGCCTCCGGTGATAAGTGCTGTTTTTCCAGCAAGCCCAAATTCTTTAGACAGGTCTTTTGGTTGGGTCATCTTAAGCGTCCTGTAAATCAATCATGACCTTAAAGGTCTTGTTCCGGTTGGCCTCCCAATAGGTGAAGGCTTGATCCGCTTTAGTCCAAGGAAATATTTTTGAAATCAATGTGTTAGCCAGTTTTTCTTGACCTGTCAGAAACGAGATAACCGTCTCAAAATCCACGCGTGTGGCATTTCTAGATCCACGAATATCCAGCTCTTTCAGGTTAAACAGCGACGTGTTGTAGCTGACCTCTGACTTTGCATACCCCACATAAACAACACGACCGGCAAAACTGGCCAAGTCAACCGCTGCCCGAAACGTCTCTGGCAGACCAACCGCTTCGATCACCAGATTTGGACCTAGATTATCTGTCAACCGCATGATCTCTGCGTTCAAGTCTTGTGTTTGCGGGTTAATGACGGTTTCCACACCCAGCGCCAGCAAAGTGTCGGTCTTGGCATCACTCACCTCTGCCACGATCACCCGTGCACCGCGCGCTTTTGCGCCCAGTATCGCGCCAACCCCAATCATACCGCCGCCCATAACAACCACAGTTTCGTCTTTTGAAACTTGACCGCGTGCAACAGCATGAAAGCCAACCGACAAGGGCTCGACCAAGGCCAGATGCGGAGCAGGAAGAGTGGTGTTTAGGATCAGCCGATCATAGGGCACAGAAATTACATCACACATGCCGCCGTCTTTTTGCACGCCCAAGGTCTGGTTGTTTTTACATGCATTTGGGCGGTCAGATCGGCAGGCCATACAGGTGCCACAGGTGGAGTAGGGAATGACAATGCCACGTTTGCCCGGTTGGAAATCTGTTGGCACATTCGGGCCAATTTCCAGAATTTCGCCGCCAATTTCGTGGCCGGGAATACGCGGTAGTGCGGCAAGCGGGTTGGCACCCCGAAATGTGTTTAAATCGCTGCCACAAAGCCCAACATGAAGCACGCGCAACAAAACGTCATTGTTCCCAAGCTGCGGCGTTTCGATTTCTCGAAACTCTGTATGTCCGATCTGGTCGATCACGAGGGCTTTCATAGCGGCAGTTATTCCTTGAAATGGTCAGTAAACGTGGGCCGCCAGCAGTGCCGGCGACCCTCAGGGAGATCAGATTAACGGTAGTCGTTCACATTCTCAGCGGTGATCAGAATGCCATCGATAGGTGTAAAGGCAGCAACCTCTTGGCCCTTGATCAAGCCAACCAGATTGGCCACGCTCATGGCACCCATGCTGGCGTTATCCTGCTTGATGTCTGCGCTTTGCTCGCTGGCTGCAATGGATTCAAGATTGCCCGGATTCCCATCAAACCCAACGATGACTACGTCATCCAGCTTGCCTAGTTCTTTGGCAGCTGAAACGGCGGCTAATGCCATCGGGTCAGACGCTGC